>NZ_CP146242.1:1500000-1720000 GCF_037039395.1 Agrobacterium vitis
ACCGGTCCCAGTTCCAGCTCAAGCTCGGATCGGGAGAGAACTCCGTCGACGTGGTGCTGACGCCGCAGCGCGAGGAACTCTATAACGGCACAACCGGCCTTCTTCGCTTTCTCGGCTCGGATTCCTATGAATTTGCCTTCCCCAACATGCAGGCGAAGGGATCGATGACCATTGATGGCGACGTGTTTCCAGTCGATGCAAAATCGGTGTGGTTTGATCGGCAATGGGCCAAGTCGGAAGCTGCCGATCCGCAAGAGCAGGCGAAGAAGGCTGAGCAGATCAATCAGTCTCACTGGACATGGCTGGGACTGACGTTCGATGCCTCAGACAAATGCGCGATTTCGTTCTGGGATGTCATGGAACCCAACAAGCGTTCGACCTTCCTGACCTATTTGCGCGAGGACGGGGTGCAGATGAATGTCGATGCGCAGGTGGATTACGATCGCATCTGGACAAGCAGCGATACCGGGCAGCGTTATCCTGCCATTGCGCATATAACCGCGCCAGCAATCAATCTCGACATCGTGCTGACCGCAATGCTTGAGCGACCGGAGTTTGTCTATCAATCAGGACAAGGGCATAGCGGATGCCAGTCCCTCTGCCTGGTGAAGGGTAAAATCGGCGCAAACACCATCAGCAAACCGGCGATCCTGGAGCTTATTGGCGGTATCGACCTGTGACAAAGGCCCCAAGGCGGCGATAGCCGGTGCAGACCGCGATCATAATACCCTGCCGCTGGCCAACAGTTCGGCCAGCATCGTATTGGGAAAGCGCCGTTTCTGGATGATCGCATAAAAGCTTTCGATGACTTCCGGAATGCGGCAGTGTTCGATGAGCACTCCCGCCTCCAGTTCGTCGCGCACGACGATCGGCGGCACCAGTGTGAGCCCTTCGCGCTCGCGTGCCAGAAGGCGAAGCATCGCCATATCGTCCACCTCGGCGAGAATGATAGGCCGTATTCCGGCCATTTCGAGGATCCGGTCGAAGGCCACCCGGATATCGCTATCGAGGCTGGGCAGTAGCAATGGCTCGGTGCGCAGATCGTCGGGAAATTTGAAACTCTGCCCAGCAGGCCGGGGGCGGCCAACCAGGCTGACCGGCTGCTCGTTCAGCAGATGATTGCGCAACAGCGAGCGTGCGTCGCGCGGGGCGGCGCTGTTTGCCAGCACAACATCAACGGCATGGGCTTCGAGTTGCGCCAGGAGATCGCGCATATTGCCCGAACGCACGATCAGTTCCACATCGGAGCGACCGACCAGCGGGCGCAGGAATTCCAGCTGGAAGTTGCGCGACAGCGTCGTCAGCGCGCCGACCCGCAACACTTGACGGCTGGAGGTGGGGCGGCCACTGAGCGTGCTCATCAATTCGTCGCCGGCCTTGAACACCGTATCGGCATAATCGAGCGCGATCTGCCCAGCTTCTGTCAGCACCAGCTTCTTGCCGACACGCTCGAACAGCGCATGCCCCATCTGATGTTCAAGCTTCTGGATCTGCACGGACAAAGCTGACTGCGACAGATTCATATGCTGTGCGGCCCGCGTCAGGCTGCCTTCATGCGCGACGGCCCAGAAATAGCGTAGATGATTGAAATTCAAATCTCTCATATCGTTCTTTTAAAACGAACGATATCGACAAAACAATGAATTTTTCTTGGTCTCATAGCTTGGATAAGAGTGGTCCCCGAAGCGATCCTGCCTGAAGGGAATACCACCCGTGTCCATTCATTTCCTGCCCTTGCTGGCGCCCCTTGCCCTGCTTGCGAGCGCCGCCATCAGCTTTACGCAACAGCAGCAAAGGCCCAGACATAGCCCTCGTCTTGGGGAAGTAGCAGCGCTGCTGGCGCTTGCAATCGCGCTGGCCTCGATCATCGCGCTGATCCTGCTTGGCCCTGGCAGCAGCCCGTTGATCGGGTTTGCAACAGTGGGCCTATCGGTTCGGCTGGATGCCGTCAGCGCCACCATGCTGGTGCTGGTGACATTCATCGGCTGGGTGGTCACACGCTATGCCGCGACCTATATGGATGGCGAGGACCGGCAGGGACCGTTCACCGGTTGGCTCTGCATGACCCTCGCCGCGGTGCTGTTGCTGGTCACGGCGGGCAACCTGCTGCAACTGGTGCTCGCCTGGATCGCCACCAGCCTGTTTCTCCATAAATTGCTGTTGTTTTATCCCGGTCGAGTGGCGGCACAGCGCGCCGCCCGCAAGAAATTCATCACCGCCCGCCTCGGCGATGCAGCGCTGGCCGCTGCGGCCGCTTTGCTGGCAATCGCCTATGGAACCGCCGATATCGGCGCAATCCTCGATGCTGCCCGTGCTGGACATGCCACGGGACAAGGCGGCGGCCTTGTTGTTGCCGCAGCAAGCCTGCTGGCGCTGGCTGCTGCGCTTAAATCCGCGCAGTTTCCCACCCATGGCTGGCTGACCGAGGTGATGGAAACACCGACACCCGTCTCAGCGCTGTTGCATGCGGGGGTGATCAATGCCGGTGGCTTTCTGCTGATCCGTTTTGCCGATGTCATGCTGCTCGCCCCCGGCGTGCTGGCGGTGCTGGTCATGCTCGGCGGTTTCACGGCGCTGTTCGGCAGCCTGGTGATGCTGACCCAACCTGCGGTCAAAACCTCGCTGGCCTGGTCCACCGTTGCGCAGATGGGCTTCATGATCTTCGAATGCGGCCTGGGGCTGTTTCCGCTGGCCCTGCTGCATATCGTGGCGCATTCGCTCTACAAGGCCCATTCCTTTCTGGCCTCTGGTGGCGCAGTGGAGCGGGTCGCAGCACTCCCCCGGCCCGGCCCGGTGGCCGTGCCCGATGCGGGCGCGGTTGGGCGAGCCTTTCTTTCAGCCCTTGCCATCTACTGTGTCGTAGGCCTGTGTTTTGGGCTGACACATAAATCACCGCAAGCCATTGCGCTTGGCGCCATCCTGATCTTCGGCGTCGCCTATATGCTGGCCCAGGGCTTTGCCGATGCGGCCCCCAAGGCATTGACCCGGCGCACGGCGGTCTATGCCATCGCCACCTCGATCGGCTATTTCGCGCTGCAAATGGCTGCCACCCTGATGACATCAGGGGTCCTGCCTGCCACGCCTGCGCCGGAACCGCTGGAATGGGCGCTGATCGTGCTGGCAGTGGTCAGCTTCGGCCTGGTCGCCGTGGTGCAGGCCATGTTCCCCCTCTGGGCCTATCATCCGGCAGCGGCGGGCCTGCGCGTCCATCTTTCCAACGGCTTCTACGTCAATGCCATCTTCGACCGCCTGGTCGGTGGTTGGTCGATCCGTAGCCTGTCTTGATGAAATCGGAGTTTTGACCATGTTGCATAGCCATATCCCGACCCAAGCCGATCCGATGATCTTCGAGGCGGCGGCAGACCGTGCCGCACGGGCCATTCCTCCCGTCTGGCCGCTGATGTCGAGCGTCGCCGTCAACCCCTTTCTCGGGCAAGCTGGCGAAACCTTAGCCCAGGCGGGCGCCCGGCTGGCGCGCGTGGCAGGCATCGCCATCACCATGCCGCGCCATTGGTACCAGCAGAAGATCGCCACGGGTGAGATTTCCGATGCGGATCTGCTGGCCGCCTGGACCTGCGCCCCTGCCGATCTGCGGCCAACCGATCTTGCTGCCTTGAAAATAGCTGCCACTCTCACCCCACCAAAGCCAAAGGCACTGGCCTCGGTGGCGGATCTGGCGACGCAAGTCTCCGGTGTAGATTGGCCGGGCCTGATAACCGAGCGGCTCGGCGCCTGGATGGCAGGCTATTTCGATGAGGGCCAAGCGCTGTGGGCCGCGCCGCGTGGCAAAAGCGCCTATAGCGCCTGGCGGGCCGTGGCAACCCATGACCTGACGCCGGAAATCGCCGGTCTGCGCGGTTTTGCGCGGCATGTCTCGGAGGCACCGGAAACGGCGATGGCGGTGATCGCCCGTGTCTGCATCCGTCTCGGCCTGCCTGCCGAGGCGCTGGAGACCTATTTTCACCAGATGCTGATGTCACTGGGCGGCTGGGGGCAATATGCACGCTACAAACTCTGGCAAGCGGAACTGGCCGGCGGCACCGATCAAACGATCACGGACCTTCTGGCAATCCGGCTGATCTGGGAAGAGGCGCTGTTTCTGCGCTATGGCGGCCAAATCGGCGAAGCCTGGGCGCATGTGCGGGCGGCCCATGCGGCACCGGTCGTGGCGACGCCCGATATAGTGATCGACGCCATCCTTCAGGACGCAGCCGAACGGGCGGCACAGCGGAAACTGGCTCGGACTTTGGCAAAAACCGCCCCACAGAAACGCGAAACCCGGCCACGGATTCAAGCCGCCTTCTGCATAGATGTGCGCTCGGAAGTGTTTCGCCGTGCGCTTGAGAGCCTCGATCCGCAGATTCAGACGCTCGGCTTTGCAGGCTTTTTCGGTCTGGGGACGGCGCATCGCCGCTTTGCCTCCGATGTCGAGGAATTGCGGCTCCCGGTTCTGCTCAATCCGGCACTCAAATCCAGCGCTGGCGGACCTTACAAGGCCGACGATGCCGAGCCGCAACGGGTCAAGGCGCGGGCAAAGCGAGCCTGGGGCCGGTTTAAGCTGGCGGCTGTCTCCTCCTTCGCTTTCGTCGAGGCCACAGGGCCGATCTATGTCGGCAAATTGCTCACCGATGCACTCGGCCTCCCCCACGCACCAACCCCGAATGATCCCGCACCGCAACTCGAACCTGCGCTCGATCTGGCGACCCGGGTCAAGGCAGCCGGTGCGGTGCTGCGCGCCATGTCGCTGACCACGGGCTTTGCACGGCTGGTGCTTCTGACAGGGCACGGCGCCAATACCGTCAACAATCCTCATGCCAGTGGCCTGCATTGCGGTGCCTGCGGCGGCTATTCGGGAGAGGTCAATGCCCGCCTGCTGGCGGCCTTGCTGAATGACCCTGATGTCCGGGGCGGACTGATTGAGACCGGCATCGAGGTCCCGCTGGATACACTGTTCCTGGCGGCACTGCATGAAACGACCACCGACCGGGTGATGCTCTATGCGGATGACCATCCCTCCAACACTCATGAGGCCGATATCGCTCAGGCCAGGAGCTGGCTTGCCGATGCCGGCAGACTTGCGAGGGGCGAGCGTGCCCTTCGCCTGCCGCGTGCCGTAGACGAGGCATCCATTTCCAAACGCAGCCGCGACTGGGCAGAGACCCGGCCCGAATGGGCGCTGGCTGGCTGCAAGGCCTTTATCGCCGCCCCCAGATCCCGCACGGCTGCTAAAAACCTCGAGGGCCGGGCCTTCCTGCATGATTATGACTGGACGCAGGACAAGGGCTTCAGCACGCTGGAGCTGATCCTGACCGCCCCGGTCATCGTCGCGAGCTGGATCAGCCTGCAATATTACGGCTCGACCGTAGCGCCGGAGGCTTTTGGCGGTGGCAACAAGCTCCTGCACAATGTCACCGGTGGCATCGGCGTGGTGGAAGGCAATGGCGGGCTTTTGCGGGCCGGGCTGCCTTGGCAATCCGTCCATGATGGACGGGATTATGCACACGAACCGCTGCGCCTGTCGGTCTGTCTTGAAGCGCCCGTCGAGGCCATTGCCGAGGTGCTGGGCCGCCATGATGGGGTGCGCGCCCTGTTCGATCATGGCTGGCTGCACCTCTTCTCCCTTGATGAGCAGGGCCGTATGGCCTGGCGGTACAATGGCGGTCTGCAATGGGTGTCAATGGACGACGCGCAGGCCCCCGAACACATGCACCCGCTGAAGGTCGCCGTTTAATCGGGACTGGACGTTCTAACTGGACAGCCACCCGGGATACAATAAACGCGCTCTGGAATGGGCATAGTCCGGGTGGTGACCTGATCTGGCATCAGGGCTGCGCACATCACATCTGCGTATTTCCTATTTAAGGAATATTTTTAACGCCTATTTCACAGTGAATGTGCTTTCGTCATGGCTGGCAAACGGGGTTGACCCGTGGCCAGGGAGATCGACCGCGTGAAGATGGCATCTATATTTCAGAACAAGCCTATAAAAGACGCCGCTATATTGCTGAGTGTCGGGGCTGTGATATGGGCGATTGCCATCCAAATCGACTTCCATGAACATCTCGATGCCTTCCTGCATCGCAATGAAGCCTGGCAACTCGATGAGCTTTTCAATGTCGTCGCTATTACCGGTCTGCTCAGCCTGATTTTCGCGGCCAGACGGATCGGCGAGCTGAAGGCCGAGATCCGGTTGAGAAACACCGCCGAAGACAATATGGACTGGCTGGCCCATCACGATCCCCTGACAGGCCTTCCCAATCGCCGGGCGCTGTCCGATCGGCAGGCGGAGATGGAAGCCTTGCAGGATGGACGCCACTGGGTGATCTATTCCATAGATCTCGACGGGTTCAAGAAGGTCAACGACCTCGTAGGCCACCAGGGCGGCGACCTGCTTTTGCGGCAAGTGGCGCAGCGCTTAACGCATGCCTTGCCGAATGCCGATGTCTACCGGATGGGTGGTGACGAATTCCTGCTGGTCAGCCCTCGCTCGGCGAATATGGATTATCGCCATGCCGGCCAACATATCGTCAGGCTTCTGTGCAACCCTTACGATGTCGGCGGCATGACCAGCGAAATCGGCGTCAGTGTCGGTTTTGCGCTGTTTCCGGAAGACAGCGACGATTTCAAGGATGCAACGCACTGCGCCGATGTGGCGATGTATGTCGCCAAGAAAGCCGGGCAGAACAGCGTCTATGGCTTCGAACGGATCATGGAAGACCGCGTCATGCGGCGGGCTGAAACCGAAATGGCGCTGAAGCGTGCGATCCGTGACAAACTGATCGTTCCCTATTACCAGCCATTGATCGACCTCAAATCCGGTGAATTGCGTGGATTCGAGGCTTTGGCACGATGGAAGACCGGCCCTAACCATTACGTTCCCCCCAGTGATTTCATCGAATTGGCGGAAACCGCCGGGCTGATCGTCGAGCTGTCGGATAGTCTGTTTCGCCAGGCCTGTCTTGACGCACTGCAATGGCCCGACACGGTGCGGCTGGCCTTCAACATCTCGCCGACGCAATTCATCGACCGTCAATTGAGCCTGCGGATCATGTCGATCCTGATGGAGACGGGATTTCCGCCCAACCGGCTGGAAATCGAGATCACCGAAACGGCGCTGGTCCATGATATCGAACTGGCTACCCAGATCCTGGCCGACCTCAGGCAGAGCGGCATCCGCATTGCCCTGGACGATTTCGGCACCGGCTATTCCAGCCTGTCGCAATTATCGAAATTCACCTTCGACAAGATCAAGATCGACCGCAGTTTCGTCATGGCCTACGACGTCGACAAGAAGCAGGAAGACATTATGCGTGCCATTCTGGGCCTTGGTCAGGGCCTTGGCATTGCCACCACCGCCGAAGGCATCGAGGACGAGAACCAGCTGGCCTTCCTGAAAAGCATCGGCTGCGATTTCGGTCAGGGCTTCCTGTTCAGCAAGGCGTTACCGGCAGAACAAGCCCTGTCGTTAACGACGAAGGATGCCACAATAAAACCAGATGTAGCAACTGTGGCGCGCTAAAAATACGCCAACAACCGGAGAACCCATTAAGTGCTGCGATTTTGTCTTTCCTGAACGCCAAAATTCGCTAAGAGCTTATCGTAATATCAATGGACGGATGCAGCCTCCCATGACGCAATTCGACGTGCTCACCATCGGTAACGCTATCGTTGACATCATCTCCCGCTGTGAGGATCAATTCCTGGAAGAAAACGGCATCGTCAAGGGCGCCATGAACCTGATTGATGCGGAACGCGCCACACGGCTTTACAGCCTGATGGGGCCAGCCATCGAGGCCTCCGGCGGCAGTGCCGGCAATACGGCGGCAGGCATTGCCAATTTCGGCGGCAAGGCAGCTTATTTCGGCAAGGTCGCCGAAGACCAGCTCGGGACGATTTTCGCCCATGACATTCGCGCCCAGGGCGTTCATTACCAGACCATGGCCAGAGGTCAGCATCCGCCGACCGCTCGCTGCATGATTTTCGTAACCGAAGACGGCGAGCGCTCGATGAACACCTATCTCGGCGCCTGCGTCGAGCTCGGTCCTGAAGATGTCGAGCCGGAGGTGGTGAAACAGGCCAAGGTCACCTATTTCGAAGGCTATCTCTGGGACCCGCCACGCGCCAAGCAGGCGATCGTCGATTGCGCCCGCATTGCCCATGAGCATGGACGGGAAATGTCGATGACCCTGTCCGACAGTTTCTGCGTGCATCGCTACCGCGCCGAATTCCTCGACCTGATGCGCTCAGGCACCGTCGACATCGTGTTTGCCAATCGGCAGGAAGCGCTCGCCCTCTATGAGACAGAGGATTTCGACGCAGCACTCGACCAGATCGGCAAGGATTGCAAACTTGCCGCTGTGACCATGAGCGAAGAGGGAGCGATGATTATCCGTGGCAGCGAGCGCATCCATGTGCCTGCCACCACCATCGCCGAACTGGTCGATACGACAGGTGCCGGCGATCTGTTCGCCTCCGGTTTTCTTTACGGCTATACGCAGGGGCGGTCTCTGGAAGATTGCGGCAAGCTCGGTTGCCTGGCAGCCGGCCTGGTCATTCAGCAGATGGGACCGAGACCGCAGGCCTCGCTACAAGAGGCAGCCAGCGAAGCCGGGCTTATTTAAAAGGCCCAGTTATGGGAAGCCTTCCGTGATTTGAAGGCTCCCCTTATTTGCCCTTATTTGAAGGCTTCTCTTACTTGAAGGCCTCGCCGGGATAGGCGCCCCAGATTTCCCCTTGGGCGACCCATCCTTTGGTGCCGTCCACTTCGGTGCGACACCAGTTGCCATTGCATTCCAGCAGCTTCATCAGCACGCCGGGTTGAAGCTTGGCAACCACGCCCGCCCCGGCCTGCCCATCGCGGCGCATATTCACATAGATATCGTCGCCCTTACCCTTCATCCACGGCGCTGCAAGCGCACTGCGTTCACCAGACAGCAATGTCTGGTTCACCCAGCCCTCAGTGCCATCGGCATCGCGAATGCGCCGCCAATTGTCGTATTCCTGAATGATTTCCACCGGCAATCCCGCACGCGTATACATCCAGGACGTCGCATAATCCGTGCTGGGGCCAATGCGCAGATTGACCCTCGCCGATTTCAAGGTCACGAAACGCGGCAACGGCAGGCCGCTCATGCCCTTGGCTGGGCCTTGCGCGACGGCGGCGCCTGCCCATATGACACAGAGAGCGGCGATGAAAGGAATGAGACAGGAGCGTTTGAACCCGTTGGGCATGGCATTTCCGTTGAACGATCGATAAAACGAAACCCGAAGCCCCCGCCAGCGGTTCCGTCGCCTGTATGTGATCCTTGACGGCGAAGATACAATTGTCTTCCCGAACAGGTTTGATAGAAATGAACCGGACTGCGCAATATCTCTCTCGACCAGAGTGGCTCGAAAATAATATTGCGTAGCTGGCGAAACCTCTTGAAACATCCGTCCCGCGCCAGCGACGCGCGACGACTGGCCGGAATCATCGCCTGTGTTGGTTAAGGACCTGTTTACAAAGCATCGAAAGTCTTCATGACCCAGCGGAAAAAGACCAAGGTTTACATCACGCGCAAACTGCCGGACGCAGTGGAAACCCGCATGCGGGAATTGTTCGAGGCAGAGTTGAACATTGACGACACGCCGCGCAGCCGCGACGCCCTGATGGATGCGATGAAAACCTGTGATGTTCTGGTGCCGACCGTGACCGACCGGATCGATGCCGGACTGATCGAGGCGGCTGGCCCGCAACTGAAACTGATTGCCAGCTTTTCCAACGGCACCGACCATATCGATGTCGATGCTGCGGCCCGCAAGGGCATTACCGTGACCAATACGCCGAATGTGCTGAGCGAAGACACCGCCGACATGACCATGGCGCTGATTCTCGCCGGCCCACGGCGTCTGGCGGAAGGCTCGCGCGTTCTGACCGACCAGCCCGGCGAATGGGCCGGATGGTCGCCGACCTGGATGCTGGGACGGCGGATCTGGGGCAAGCGAATCGGCATTGTCGGCATGGGCCGGATCGGCACGGCGGTCGCCCGGCGCGCCAAGGCTTTCGGCCTCGCCATCCACTACCATAACCGCAAACGGGTCAGCCCGCAGACGGAAGATGAGCTGGAGGCAACCTATTGGGACAGTCTCGACCAGATGCTGGCGCGGGTCGATATCGTCTCGGTCAATTGCCCATCCACGCCGGCCACCTACCATCTGCTTTCGGCCCGGCGCCTGGCGCTGATGCAGCCGACCAGCTATATCGTCAACACCGCCCGGGGTGGCATTATCGATGAAAGCGCCCTCATTCAATGCATCCGTGACGGCAAGATCGCGGGCGCGGGCCTGGATGTGTTTGAGAATGAACCGGCGGTCAATCCGAAGCTGTTGAAACTGGCGGAAGACGGCAAGGTCGTATTGCTGCCGCATATGGGATCGGCAACGATTGAAGGCCGGATCGATATGGGTGACAAGGTGATCATCAATATTCGCACCTATTTCGACGGCCATAGGCCGCCGAACCGGGTTTTGCCGGGGCGCGACTGATCACAGGTGCTTTCATAAAAGGCTTGAGATAGCCGAAACCGAAATACGAACAGCTATTGAAAATGGCTGTTCGTATCAATCAGACGAGTGGCTTTTCCATCAGCACGAACGTGGCCCGGTCATAACCGGGATGGCTTTTTTCCCCAACAACATGGAAACCCCATTTTTCGAAGCGCTTGTGATTATTATCAAGCTCGATACGGGTTTCCAACTGCAAGTGCCTGACACCACAGGCATGGGCAACACCTTCCGCCGCTTTCAGCATGGCGCGACCAATCCCTTGCCCCTGAAGCCCGGGAAGCACGGCGACCTTGCCGACATAGAGCCGGTCTGCCTCGCTCTGGCGGCAGAACAGACAGCCGACCAGCTTGCCATCGATCAGGGCGGCATAACCGATTTCCTCATGCGCCTTGGCTTTCAGGGCTTCCGCCGTCAGCTTCAACGCTGAAGACGGCGGATCGATCAGCGGATGCATGTAGTCGAAAGCTTCCAGCACCAGGGCTAGAAGATCATCCCAATTTTCAAACTGCTCGTCGATCTGAATGATCTCGACCATGGTCAGCCTTTCCTGTTCCTGTCATCGCTCTGGCCTGTTCTATCATGGCGCGGACCTGTTGCTGTCACGACGCCGGTAGCGCACCGTGTCGAACCGGGCGGACAGGGCGTCATACATTAGCAGACGCCCTACTAACGGTTCCCCAATGCCGGTGATAAGTTTGATCGCTTCCATCGCCATCAAGGTGCCGATCACCCCGGTCAGCGCACCGATAATGCCAGTCTCGGCGCAGGTGGGAATGAGACCGGCAGGCGGCTTTTCCGGAAAAAGATCGCGGTAGCCAGGATAGAGCACTCCATCCGGCCCGGTCTCATAGGGTTTCAGTACGGTCAGCGAGCCTTCAAAACGCCCAACAGCACCCGTCACCAATGGGCGGCAATGCTGTTGTCCGGCATCGGCGGCGGCATAGCGGCTGTCGAAATTGTCCGAACCGTCGATCAGCAGATCGAACCCGGGCAGATGCGTTGCGGCGAAATCCGCATCGAAGCGTTGCTCGAACCGCATCACGCGCACATGTGGGTTGAGCCTGGCAATGGCCTTTGCCGCGCTTTCCGTCTTCAGGTCGTTCAGCGTACCGCTGTCATGGATCACCTGCCGTTGCAGATTGGAGAGCGAGACGTGGTCGTCATCGGCAATGCCCAGCGTGCCGATACCGGCTGCGGCCAGATATTGCAGTACAGGCGCGCCAAGTCCGCCTGCGCCAATCACCAGCACGCGGGCGGCTTTCAGCTTCTGCTGGCCTGCCCCGCCGATTTCCGGCAAGAGGATGTGGCGTTGATAACGCTGGATTTCTTCGGGTGAAAGCGGCTCCATGGCCTGTTGTCGCATGTCTTTGGCTTTCCGAATAGTCACAATGACAGATGGCCGTCATCCACGGTCACGAATTGTGCCCGATCACCCAGACTTGCAAACATCTGCGCATCGGTGCCGGTCATGAAGGCCTGGCCGCCGAGCACGTCGATCCGGTCGAACAGGGCAGCCCGACGGCCCTCGTCAAGATGGGCGGCAATTTCATCCAGGAGCAGGATCGGCGCAAAGCCGGTCATGGTCGCCACCAGTTCGGCATGGGCAAGGATCAGGCCGATCAGCAGAGCCTTCTGCTCGCCGGTCGAACAACGCTCGGCTTCCATGTCTTTTTCCCGGTGCCGCACCAGAAGATCGCTGCGATGCGGCCCCTCCAGCGTGCGGCCTGCCGCTGCATCCCTGCCCCTGGAACCGGCCAGACGATCGCGATAGGTGTCTTCGAGATCGATAGCCGCCGTGCCGGCATGGTCATCCATGAACCCCGACAGCATCAGTTCTGCCCCCGGAAAACTTTCAGGCTCCCGTCGCTGTTCGATAAGGGCGGCCAGCAACCGCATCATTTCCTGACGGGCGAGCGCCATGGCAATGCCGAGTGCTGCCATCTGCTGCTCGATCCCGGCAAGCCAACTGGCATCGAAACGGCCTTCGGAGAGCAATTTGTTGCGGCTGCGCATGGCGCGCTCGAAATCGCTGGCGCGGCGGCCATGCTGCGGGTCGATCGACAGGACCAGCCGATCCAGAAACCTGCGCCGCTCGGACGAGGAGCCGGTAAAGAGACCGTCCATGGCTGGCGTCAGCCAGAGAACGCGCAAATGATCGGTCAATTCGTCGACGGAGCGCACCGAGGCGCCATTGATGCGCAGACGCCGCACCGCCGTCTCGTCCTGAACCTCCGTGCCGGTGCCCAGTTCCACGTCCCCGGCCATGCCCCCCAGGCTGGCAAAAATCGAAAATCCGCTTGCCGCTCCGGCCCGCGCCACATCGGACAGCACCGCCCGACGCAGCCCACGCCCCGGCGACAGAAAGGAAACCGCTTCCATCAAATTGGTCTTGCCGGAACCGTTATTGCCGGTCAGCACCACATGGCGTCCATCAAGCCGCAAGGAGGCGGAACCGTAATTGCGGAAATCCGTCAGCTGCAGCCGGTTGATGAAGGTTTTTTCAGCCATGCATTCCCATATCAAACCGTCTCACGGCACGACGCTGTAACGTCATAGGTAAGACATGAAAGAAGCTTTATCATTATATTTTCTGCATCAAGCCCAAAGCAATTCCGTTTCAGGGAATTATGCAGTAGCTCGTCCAGACGAAGACAATGGCAGTAGCACACCGGCCAAGGACAACACGGGCCAAGTAGCGAACCAGAAGGACACACTATGGCTAGCGCGAAAGACGCCGACGCAGAAGACCGCCTGATCCGGCTTGAGGAAACGGTTGCCTATCAGGCCAAGACCATCGAAGAGCTTTCAGATCAGTTGACCGAGCAGTGGAAAGTGGTGGAGCAAACCCGAGCCAAGCTTGATCGGCTGACGGAACGGTTTCTCAGTCTCGAAGAGCAAGCGGTTGATGCCGTGCCGATCACCAAGCCACCCCATTATTGACCATGGAAAAGGCCGATGCGAAGCGCACCGGCCTTTTTTCATCAACCCTCGAAGAACTCTTTCATCCGGGCGAAGAACCCGGTCGATTCCGGATTGTTCTCCTTGGACGAAATCTGGTCGAATTCCTGTAACAGCTCGCGTTGACGCTTGGTGAGCTTCTGCGGCGTCTCGATCTGGATCTGGATATAAAGATCCCCCATCTGCGCCGAGCGCAGCACCGGCATGCCCTTACCCTTCAAGCGGAACTGCTTGCCGGGCTGGGTACCTTCCGGCACGGTGACCCGCGACTTGGTTCCATCCAGCGTGGTCACATCGAACGTGCCGCCGAGGGCGGCTGTTGTCATCGAGATCGGTACGGAGCAGTAGAGATCGGCACCTTCGCGCTGGAAGAACTGGTGCGGCTTGACCGACAGGAAAATATAGAGATCGCCCGACGGCCCGCCTCGCAAGCCCGCTTCGCCTTCGCCCTGAAGACGAATGCGTGTCCCGTCTTCAATACCGGCCGGAATGGAAACAGACAGCTGACGTTCTTCTGTAACGCGGCCCTGGCCGTGGCACTTGCCACAGGGATCGCTGATCGTCTGGCCCCGGCCCTGACAGGTCGGGCAGGTCCGCTCGATGGAAAAGAAACCCTGGGCAGCCCGCACCCGGCCAGACCCCTGGCAGGTGGCGCAGGTGGTCGGCTTGGTGCCGGGCTTGGCGCCCGAACCGGAACAGACTTCGCAGGTAATCGAGGTCGGAACCCGGATCTGCGCCGTCTTGCCGGTAAAGGCTTCCTCCAGCGAAATTTCCATATTGTAGCGCAGGTCGGCACCACGTTCACGGCCACCGGTGGAACGTCCACGTGCATTGCCGCCACGCCCGCCGCCCATCATCTCGCCAAAGATGTCCTCGAAAATATCCGAGAAACCGCCGCCGGCAAAACCACCGCCGCCGCCAGCACCGCCCATGCCACCCTGCTCAAAGGCAGCGTGGCCGAAACGGTCATAGGCAGCCCGTTTTTGCGGGTCCTTCAGCGTTTCATAGGCCTCGTTGATTTCCTTGAACTTCCGCTCGGATTCAGCATCGCCCGGATTCTTATCCGGGTGAAACTTCATCGCCAGCTTGCGGAAGGCGCTTTTCAGCTCTTTTTCATCTGCGGTTTTGGAGACACCGAGGGTCTCGTAGAAATCTGCTTTTGCCATCGTCCTACAAAGCTCTCAAAGCTTTTTCCACACCCGCGTGGTTGCTTGTCTTCTGTCCTACCTGCGCGTCGCAGGCAGACATGTCTCTGTTAAAATCTGCAGCCGCCTGGCGGGCATCATCCATCAGCATTTTTCGCGCCGCGCCCTTTTGCGTGACCGCCTCCGACAGCGACATGCCGGCAAAGCCCAGGGAATGGGCCGCCAGATCGCAGGAAGAGACCTGCCCACCGGACTTCTTGCGCTTCAAGGCATCCTCGATCAGCGGACCGAGGCCACCAACGGTTCGCCGCAACAGCGCCGTATCCCGCTTGGCAATCGCCTGAAGGATAGACGCTTCGGCAGCACTGACTTTCTGGTGAACATCGGAGCCCGCTGCCGCATGCGCGGCGAGGCACCCTGCCAAAGCAAACGCGGCTGGCCCGAAGGCCAGCCATCTCACAAAGGTATTACGCCGCAAATTCCGCATCAAGCAGACTTCTTCGTGTTGTCGTCCTTCACTTCTTCATAGTCGGCATCGACGATGCCGTCATCATGGTGACCACTTGGCCCACCCTCGGCACCGCCTTCGGCCTGCTGGGACTCGTAGATCGCCTGACCAAGCTTCATGGACACTTCCATCAAGGTCTGGGTCTTGGCCTGGATGTCCTCGGCGTCAGGCTCCGAGGTTTCAACCGAAGACTTCAGGGCTGCAATAGCATCCTCAATCGCCTTGCGGTCGTCTGCGGATACCTTGTCACCATAATCCTTCACCGACTTCTCGGTGGAATGAATAAGGCTTTCAGCCTGGTTCTTGGCTTCGACCACGGCGCGACGGTTCTTGTCGGCTTCAGCATTGGCTTCAGCGTCCTTGACCATCTTCTCAATGTCGGCATCCGACAGACCACCAGAGGCCTGAATGCGGATCTGCTGTTCCTTGCCGGTGCCCTTGTCCTTGGCCGAGACCTGCACAATACCGTTGGCGTCGATATCGAAGGTGACTTCGATCTGCGGAACGCCGCGCGGTGCCGGTGGCAGACCAACGAGGTCGAACTGGCCAAGCAGCTTGTTGTCCTGGGCCATTTCGCGCTCGCCCTGCGATACGCGGATGGTCACGGCCTGCTGATTGTCGTCAGCGGTCGAGAACACCTGGCTCTTCTTGGTCGGGATCGTCGTGTTACGGTCGATCAGACGGGTGAAGACACCGCCGAGAGTTTCAATGCCGAGCGACAGCGGAGTGACGTCGAGCAAGAGAACGTCCTTGACGTCGCCCTGCAGAACGCCAGCCTGAATGGCGGCACCCATGGCAACCACTTCGTCCGGGTTCACACCCTTGTGTGGTTCCTTGCCGAACAGCTGCTTCACAACTTCCTGCACCTTCGGCATACGGCTCATGCCGCCAACCAGAACAACTTCATCAATGTCAGCGGCAGTGACGCCAGCGTCCTTCAGAGCTGCCTTGCACGGTGCAACGGTGCGCTGAACCAGATCGTCCACCAGGTTTTCAAACTTGGCGCGGGTCAGCTTCATCGTCAAATGCTTCGGACCAGAAGCGTCAGCGGTGATAAACGGCAGGTTGATTTCGGTCTGCTGCGACGAAGACAGTTCGATCTTGGCCTTTTCAGCAGCTTCCTTCAGGCGCTGCAGAGCGAGCTTGTCGTTCTTCAGCTCAATGCCCTGCTCCTTCTTGAATTCTGTTGCCAGATATTCAACCAGACGCATATCGAAGTCTTCACCGCCGAGGAAAGTGTCACCATTGGTGGACTTCACTTCGAACACGCCATCGCCGATTTCCAGAACGGAAATATCGAAGGTACCACCGCCCAAGTCGTAAACAGCAATGGTCTTGCCGTCCTTCTTGTCGAGGCCGTAAGCGAGAGCCGCAGCGGTTGGCTCGTTGATGATGCGCAGAACTTCCAGACCAGCGATGCGGCCTGCATCCTTGGTGGCCTGACGCTGGGCGTCATTGAAGTAAGCGGGAACGGTGATAACGGCCTTTTCGACCTTTTCGCCGAGGTAAGCTTCTGCGGTTTCCTTCATCTTCTGAAGAATCATCGCAGAGATCTGGGCTGGCGAATAGCCTTTGCCCTGAGCTTCGACCCAGGCATCACCATTGTCGCCCTTGATGATCGGGAAAGGCACGAGGCCCTTGTCCTTTTCAACGGTCGGATCTTCGTAGCGGCGGCCAATCAGGCGCTTGACAGCGAAGAGCGTGTTGGTGGGGTTTGTCACCGCCTGGCGCTTGGCCGGCTGGCCGACAAGGCGCTCACCATCGTCAGAAAAAGCCACCATGGACGGCGTGGTACGCGCGCCCTCCGAATTTTCAATGACCTTCGCATCCTTGCCGTCCATGACAGAAACGCAGGAATTGGTCGTTCCAAGGTCGATACCGATTACTTTTGCCATTTTATTCTCTCCTTGAAGCAGGCTGTCCGAACCCCGACAGGCATTCCAGTGACAGCCCCTCGACGTGGATTGTGGTCTACGGGATTGCGCAGCGACGCTGCCTTATGCGGGCTATATAAGAACCGAAATTTACGACTGCAAGGCACCAAATTCACGCCGACCACCAAGTTTAGTTATTTCCCGCAAAACAAGGTATTGCGGATGGTCCCAAGGTGAAGACGCCATACAATCTGGACCAAATCCCGCCAGATATGACAGACATTGCTTGCCTGAGGCCTGCGGGACGTGAAAGGCGTGATCGCGCATACAAAATCCAGCCATTACCGCCCCATGATCACATCCAGCAACGTGGTCTTTCCATCACTATGGCTCTGCGCGCGGGGCTGTTGTCCTTCACCCACATCGGCCGGAGGCGCATAGCCACCATCGGCACCGTAAGGATTGCTGTCGGGATCTTCACCCGGATAGCCATCCTCAGGCACAGGATCGTTGTGGCGCAAAGCACCCGGCGGCACCCGGCCTTCCAGAACGGCGCCATCGCGTGGATTGACCGGCGGGCGCGGCTGTAATGGAGCCTGGCCCGGCAGTTGACCCGGGTTCTGGTTTGGTGTCTGGCGCGCCTGAGGTGGATAGGCCGGATTGGCATCACCAGGCTGAGTACCGGGCGCATTGCCGGACAGCGGACCTGGCGTATTGGCAGGCGCTGGTGGCGCCGGTGGATAACTGTTTTCCTGATCGGCGGGGGCAGGCGTGGACGGCGTGCCGGACAGAACCTGCTGGATCATCGTCGTCAGCGACGGGCTTTCCTCGGTCTGTGGCGTCGGATCGCCAAACAACGGCACCGGCGTCAGACCTTTATGGGCAACCGTCATGAAATCCTTCCAGGTCTTGGCGGGAAGACCACCGCCGGTCACCTTCTTCATCGGCGCCCCGTCGTCATTGCCGAACCAGACGCCGGTGGTGAGATTGCTGGTAAAGCCGACAAACAGTGCATCGCGGAACGATTGCGTCGTTCCGGTCTTGCCAGCTGCCTGCCAGTTCTTGAGCTTGGCCGCCTTGCCGGTGCCCTCGGTCATCACGCTTTCCATCATCCGGGTCATCTGCCCGACAACCTGCTGATTGAGTACCCGCGGGGGCTCACCGTAATCGGCGGTATAAAGCACCTTGCCATCGGCATCGGTAATCTGGCTGATCACATGCGGGGTTGCCTTGTAGCCGCCATTCATGAAGGGCGCATAGGCTGCCGTCAGCTCCAGTAACGACACTTCCGACGTGCCGAGCGCAATCGAAGCATTGCTTTGCAGATCCGATTCGACGCCGAGCCGGTGAGCAAGCTTGATCACCTGATCCGGGCCGACTTCCATCACCAGTTGGGCGGCCACAGTGTTGAGCGAATGGGCGAACGCGTAGGAAAGCGTCACCGGTCCGTTGTATTTCTGCTCGTAATTTTCAGGGGTCCAATTGCCAATCTTCACCGGACCGTCATTACGCACAGTGCTGGGCGTATCGCCGATTTCCATGGCAGCGGCATAAACGAAAGGCTTGAAAGCCGAACCCGGCTGCCGTTTTGCCGTTACGGCCCGGTTGAACTGGCTGGTCGCATAATCCCGACCGCCGACCAAGGCGCGCACCGCGCCATTGCCGTCAATGGCGACAAGAGCCGCTTGCGAGGCGTTGGATTTCTTGCCGTCCTTGTCCAGCGTGGCGGCAATTGCTGCCTGCGCCGCATCCTCCAGCGTCGGATCGATGGTCGTGGTCACGACAATGTCCTGCTTGACCTCGCCGATCAGCCCCTTCAACTGGCCCGCCACCATATCGGCCACATATTGGCCCGCCCCATCGGCCTGCCGCTTGGCATGATCCGGGGACTGTTTCATGGCGCGGTCGAAGTCGCTGTCCGTGATGTAGCCCTGTTCGCGCATGGCGCCCAGCACGATCTTGGCCCGATCCTGGGCTGGCTTTGGATCATTGACCGGCGACAGCCGCGACGGCGCCTGAACCAACCCGGCCAAAAGCGCCGCCTCGCCCAGATTGACGTCGCGCGCAGAGGTATTGAAATAGCGTCGCGATGCCGCTTCGACACCATAGGCATTGTCGCCAAAATAGACCCGGTTCAGATACATGGCCAGGATCTGATCCTTGGTATATTTCTGCTCCAGCCACAGTGACAGCAGCACTTCCTGCACTTTGCGCTCAAAGGTCTTCTTGGGCGACAGAAACAGGTTTCGGGCCAATTGCTGCGTGATGGTCGATCCGCCTTGGGCCTTATGGCCCAGCAGAATATTGGTGACGAAGGCGCGGCCAACCCCGATGAAATCGACACCGAAATGGTGGTAAAACCGTTTATCCTCAATCGCCACGATTGCTTCCGGCAGATAGGGCGACATTTCATCGATGGACAAGGCTTCGCCACCGGTGACACCGCGATTGGCGATCAATGCGCCATCGACAGAGACAATCTTGATATTCGGCGCGCGGGCCGGCACGGTCCAGGAACTGGCACTCGGCATCTGGGCGGCGAAATAGATGACCAGACCAACGATGCCGATCGTTCCCCATATGCCCAGCACCACGCACCAGTAGAACAGCCTGCGGATACCACCCAAGAGGCCGCCAGACCGGACTTTCTCTCGCTTCGGGCGCGGATCGGCAACTTCTCTCGACCGTTTGGAACCGGTGGCTGGCATTTTTTTCCCAGCCGAGGCCGAGCGTCCGCCGAGCACGCGATCAGTGCTGTCGAGCCTGATCTCGTCACCATCCTCATTCTCAGCGTCGCCAAGCCTGGGCTCAATGCGGTTTCGTGACTTTTTCATGCCTGCCATGGCGCGCGGGCCGTTCTCCAGAAGGGTAATCATAGGGGCTGCTTCAATCCCTGCTTATAATGTCTTGGGCATGGATGGAAGACGGATGGGATGGGCAATGCATGTCTGTTGATTCCATCCCATTGCGGTCTTTTCGAGAACCGAATGGAACCAAAGCGGCATGGAACCGTTATTTTCCCGAAAACACAACAGGGAGTTACCCATGGCTGATACGACGCGTATGCAAGCTGAAATGCGTGAGCTTCAGGCTCAAATCGCGCAATTGAAGGACAAGTTGGCTGAACAGGGTCATTCTGTGGCCGATCAGGTTCGCGGCAGCACATCTCATGCGCTGAGCAACGCTGCCCGCGGCGCGCAGGACGTGGCGCGCTACGCCAAGGATGAAGCAACATCGGTTGCTGGTATCGTGCGCGAGCATCCGACGGCAACATCGACCGCTCTGCTTGGCATTGCACTGGTGGGTGCGTTCGTGGGTTATCTGGTGGCAAGCCAGTCCACGCCAGAGCCTCGCCGTCGCTGGTACTAAGGCACAGGTCTGAAACTGCCACGCAGTTTCGGAGGATAGGCATTCGTCGTTTTATGGCGAGGAGGAAAGGCGGCGCATCCTGCGCCGCCTTTTTTGTATTCGATCACTGTGACCAATGATCCTTCATCTTACTGGCAGACATCTTACTGGCAGACATCGACCCATTCAGCCCCGGTGAGATCGACTATGCGTTGCGGCGCGATCTTGACGGCGGAATTGGTGGCACCGGCAGCCGGGACGACAATGTCGAAACGCTGCAACGACATATCGCAAAACACCGGAAGCGGCGTGGCCAGCCCGAAAGGACAAACGCCACCCACCGGATGGCCGGTCAGCGCCACGACTTCTTCCGCTCCCAGCATACGGGGCTTGCCCCCGAACCGCTCCTTGAATTTCTTGTTGTCCAGCCTGCGCTCGCCTGCGGCAACCACCAGCATGGTGACGTCACCAACCCGCAAACAAAGGGTCTTGGCGATCTGATCCGGCTCGACCCCATGCGCCTCAGCGGCCAAAGCCACGGTGGCCGAGCTTTGCTCGGTTTCAATCACGGTAATATCCGGCGCATGGGCCGAAAAGAAATCTTGGACGGATGTAAGGCTCATACTCTATTTCATAAAAGGGCGAGCGCCGGCCTGCAAGAGTTTGCAGATCGGGAGGATCAAGAAAATCACCTCCAGCGCCGTGCGCCACTGCTGCATGATCCCTCAATCGATGTCGATTTAAGAATTATGCAGCAGAGCCCTTGAAAAGTCGCAATGAGTTGCCATTTATGATGAAGACGTGAAGGACGGGGCATTGCTGCCGAGGTCGCTGACGATGCTTAATACAAGTTTAGGCATTTGGCGCGATACTCATTCAAAGGCGGCAAACAGGGTGAGAACCCGGTCCTCCTTCAGGTTGAAGCCTCGCGCTTCGTTGACCACGGATGTACTGGCAACGATAAGAGCGAGTTTTGGAAAGGTCGGGTTTACTCCCCGGCCTTTTTGCTTTTTAGGCCCCTTATCCTTCCCCCCGTTACGACACGCGATCCAAATGAAAACGCCCGGAGTTCGTCCGGGCGTCGTCGCAATTGCGTGCTTGGTGTCAGTGCGCCAGCGCGTCCAGAATGCGGATCCAGGACCGGATACCCTTATGGAAGGATGCCAGCTCATACTTTTCATTGGGTGAGTGAATGCGGTCATCCACCAGGCCAAAGCCGACCAGCAGCGAATCCATGCCCAGCATGGTCTGGAAATCTCCGACAATCGGGATAGAGCCGCCCATGCCGATCACTTCGGCGGGCTTTGGCCATTCATCCGACAGAGCGGATTTAGCCTTGGTCAGGAAGGACGAATCATAGGGAAGCTGGATGGCTGGTGAGGCCCCATGCTCGTGAAATTCAACCGAGCAGTCGCCGGGAATACGGGCCTTGACGAAAGCCCGGAAGTTTTCGCGAATCTTCGCCGGGTCCTGCTCCCCGACCAGACGGAAAGAAACCTTCGCCGACGCTTTGGAGGCGATCACGGTCTTGAAGCCTTCGCCGGTATAGCCACCGGTAATGCCGTTGACTTCGGCGGTCGGACGCGCCCAGGTCAATTCCAGCACGCTGCGGCCTTTTTCGCCTGATGGGATCGACAGACCGACATCATTGAGAAACTTGTCGGCGGTGCGGCCCAGCTTTTCCCAAGAGGCCTTGATATTGGCAGGCGTCTCCTCGACACCTTCGTAAAAACCGTCAATGGTGACCCGGCCCGTCTCGTCATGCAGGTCGGCCAGCACCTTGGCGAGAATATGGATCGGATTGGCCGCAGCCCCGCCAAACAGACCGGAATGCAGATCGCGGTCCGCTGCCGTCACGGTCACTTCCTCGCCGACCAGGCCGCGCAGGGCTGCCGCAATCGCCGGGGTGTCGCGGTCCCACATGCCGGTATCGCAGACCAGGGCGAAATCACATTTCAGCTCGCCTGCATTGGCTTCCAGGAACGGCTTCAGCGATGGCGAGCCGGATTCTTCCTCACCCTCGAACAGGATGGTGATCTTGACGGGCAGGCCTCCATGCACAGCCTTATAGGCCCGGCAGGCCTCGACGAAGGTCATCAACTGGCCCTTGTCATCGGCCGTGCCGCGTCCGGTGATCACCTTGCGGCCCGGCTCGATTTCCTTGATGGCAGGTTCGAACGGATCGTTTTCCCAAAGATTGAGCGGATCGACCGGCTGCACATCGTAATGGCCGTAAAACAGCACATGCGGCGCATCCGGGCGGTCAGCATCGTGATGGCCAACGACCATCGGATGACCGGGCGTATCGCGCACGGAGGCATTGAAGCCGAGACCCGTCAACTCCTGCGCCAGCCATTCCGCTGCCTTGCGGCAGTCGGCCTTATAGGCCGGGTCTGTGGAAATCGAGGGAATACGCACAAGGTCGAAAAGCCGATCAAGGCTTTGCGGCAGCGCCTTGTCGGCCTCGGCGAGAATGGGGGCTAGATCGGTCATGGGCATGTCCTGCACTGTTCAAATCAGCGGGGACGATAGACCATGCGCCCGACAGTTTCGAGACAAGCAGCGTCAAATATTTGAGCCGGTATCGCTAGTGCGGGCATTTTGCAGGGCCTGGCGGATGAATTCCAGCATCAATTCCTTCTCGAACCGCCGAAAACCATGAAAAAGCGCCTCATCGGCCTCGCAGGCAGCGGAAATCGCCTGATCCCGCAACCCCTCCCCCTTGTCGGTCAGGAAAACCAGTTGCGCACGTCGATCGCTAGGATGGGGCTTTCGCTCGATCAACCCGTCGCGCTCCATGCGCGATAGCGTGTTGGCCATGGTGGCCTGTTCCACGGCCACCCGCTCCAGCAATTGCTTCTGGGTCAGGCCTTGCTCCTCCCAAAGCTCCAGCAGGATTGGAAACTGACCGGCGGAAAAGCCGAGCCCTTCGGCGCGAACCTGCAAGGCACGGGCAAATTCCTTGGCGAGTTGGCTCACGAGATAGGTTGGCGATTGCCGGCGATCAAACAGCATGGCGGCGATGATAGGCCGGTTTCAAAGCCGAGGCAATGTGGCCCGCTTTATAGCAGAAATGCCAGGCACAAACAAAAAAGTCGTCACGGCTGGAGGCGGCGCCGTGACGACTTTTCGTAACAGGGGACAAAGGCCCGGAGAGGGGGGATAAGGCCTTTGTCCTGAAGTCTGAAGCGGCGGGGGACGAGCCAACTTTCAGACCGCGGTGCTAATCATGCGCCGCTGACTAGTAAATGCGCGGCCAAATGTGTTTTTTCAAGGGAAGGAATGATTACAAAGCGGTAAGCTTTTCGTGATGACACAGAAAATTCGTCACTTCACTCTGTAAACGGTTTTGGCGTGATGTGGCATGGACCTTTTTGAACCGCCGCGCTATCCCTTGGCGCATGAAAAAAGGCGATCATCTCTTTCTTGTCGACGGCTCCGGCTTCATCTTCCGGGCCTTCCATGCGCTTCCGGCGCTGACCCGCAAATCGGACGGGCTGCCGGTCGGCGCGGTCTCGGGCTTCTGCAATATGATGTGGAAGCTGCTGACCGAAGCGCGCGACACATCGGTCGGTGTCACCCCCACCCATCTGGCGGTGATTTTCGACTATTCGTCGAAAACCTTCCGCAAGGATCTCTATCCGGAATACAAGGCCAATCGCTCCGCCCCGCCGGAAGATCTGGTGCCGCAATTCGGGCTGATCCGCCAGGCGACGCGGGCCTTCAATCTGCCGTGCATCGAGACCGAGGGTTTCGAGGCCGATGACATCATCGCCACCTATGCCCGGGCTGCCGAAGCCATCGGCGCGGATGTCACCATCGTCTCCTCCGACAAGGACCTGATGCAGTTGGTGACCGCCAATGTCCATATGTATGACAGCATGAAGGACAAGCAGATCGGCATTCCCGATGTCATCGAAAAATGGGGCGTGCCGCCGGAAAAGATGATCGACCTGCAATCGCTGACCGGCGACAGCACCGATAACATTCCAGGCATTCCCGGCATCGGCCCGAAAACGGCGGCGCAATTGCTGGAGGAATATGGCGATGTGGAAACGCTGCTGGCGCGGGCCTCCGAGATCAAGCAGAACAAGCGGCGCGAAAACATTCTGGCCGGCGCCGAACTGGTCAAGCTGTCGCGGCAACTGGTGACGCTGCGCACCGACGTGCCGCTGGACATGCCGCTCGACGCGCTGATGCTGGAAAAGCAGGATGGGCCAAAGCTGGTCGCCTTCCTGAAGGCCATGGAATTCACCTCGCTGACACGCCGCGTTGCCGACAATTGCGATTGTGATGCCGGCGCCATCGAGCCCGCCACGATCTCGGTGGAATGGGGTGCTGCGGCCCGTGGCCCGGATCTCGACGCCGGTGCCGCAGCTCAAACGCCAGTCTCCGGCCAAGAAACAGATTCCACGGCACAAGCCACCAAGGCCGATGGCGCGACACCTGCCGATCTCGCCGCTGCAAGGCAATCGGCCTTCGGTGGTCAACCCATCGACCGGTCCGCCTATGTGACCATTCGCGATCTTCCCATGCTGGAAGGCTGGATTGCCTCAGCCCGGGAAACCGGTGTGGTTGCCTTCGATACCGAAACCACCTCGCTTGATCCGATGCAGGCCGATCTGGTCGGTGTGTCGCTGGCCCTACAGGACAATGCGGCGTCGCCGGGCGGGGCAACCATTCGCGCCGCCTATGTGCCGCTTGGCCATAAGACCGGTCGTGACGACCTGTTCAGCGACGGCCTGAAACTGGCGGAAAACCAGATCCCGATGGATGCGGCGCTTGCCGCCTTGAAGGGTCTGCTGGAAGATCCATCGGTTCTGAAAGTGGCGCAGAACCTGAAATATGATTACCTTGTCATGAAGCGACACGGCATTGTTATCAAGGGCTTCGACGATACCATGCTGCTGTCCTATGTGCTGGAAGCTGGCGTCGGCGCCCATGGCATGGACAGCCTGTCGGAACGCTGGCTCGGACATACGCCCATCCCCTATAAAGAGGTGGCAGGCTCCGGCAAATCGCTTGTCACCTTCGATCTCGTCGATATCGACAAGGCGACCGCCTACGCCGCCGAGGATGCGGACGTTACGCTGCGTCTCTGGCTGGTGCTGAAGCCACGGCTTGCCGCCGTAGGTCTAGCGCGTGTCTATGAGCGACTGGAACGGCCCCTGGTGCCGGTTCTGGCCGAGATGGAAGAGCGCGGCATTACCATCGACCGACAGATCCTCTCGCGGCTATCAGGCGAGTTGGCGCAGAAAGCCGCCGCCTTCGAGGATGAAATCTACGAACTGGCTGGCGAGCGCTTCAATGTCGGTTCGCCCAAACAGCTGGGTGATATCCTGTTCGGCAGGATGAACCTTCCCGGCGGCTCGAAAACCAAGACCGGTCAATGGTCGACCTCTGCGCAGGTGCTGGAAGATCTGGCCGCCCAGGGCGAACCCCTGCCCCGCAAGATCGTCGACTGGCGCCAGCTGACCAAGCTGAAATCCACCTATACCGACGCCCTGCCCGGCTATGTTCACCCGCAGACCAAGCGGGTCCACACATCCTATTCCATGGCGGCCACGACCACCGGTCGCCTGTCGTCATCCGAGCCGAATCTGCAAAACATCCCGGTGCGCACGGCAGAAGGCCGCAAGATCCGCACCGCCTTCATTTCCACCCCAGGCCACAAGCTCTTGTCTGCCGACTATAGCCAGATCGAGCTGCGGGTGCTGGCGCATGTGGCGGATATTCCGCAATTGCGCCAGGCCTTTGCCGATGGGGTTGATATTCATGCGATGACCGCCTCTGAAATGTTCGGCGTGCCGGTGGATGGCATGCCGTCTGAAGTGCGCCGCCGCGCCAAGGCGATCAATTTCGGGATCATCTACGGTATTTCCGCCTTCGGGCTTGCCAACCAGCTCAGCATCGAGCGGTCGGAAGCGGGCGAATACATCAAGAAATATTTCGAGCGCTTCCCCGGCATCAAGGACTATATGGAAAGCACCAAGGCCTTCGTGCGTGAGCATGGTTATGTCGAAACCATCTTTGGACGGCGCGCCCATTACCCGGAGATCAAATCCTCCAACCCGTCGATGCGGGCCTTCAACGAGCGGGCGGCAATCAATGCGCCCATCCAGGGTTCCGCCGCCGATGTCATCCGCCGCGCCATGGTGCAGGTGGAACCGGCGCTGGCCAAGGCCGGTCTCGGTGACAAAACCCGGATGCTTCTCCAGGTCCATGACGAACTGATCTTCGAAGTCGAGGACGAGGCCATCGACGCGGCCTTGCCGGTCATCGTCTCCACCATGGAAAATGCCGCCATGCCCGCCATCGCCATGCGCGTGCCGCTGAAGGTGGATGCCCGCGCCGCCGATAATTGGGACGAGGCACATTGACAGGCTTCACCTGATTGGGTTGACCGGTCGAAGTATGGGTCTCTAAGCGATCCGTTCCGGTCGGCGATAGCCGGTCGGCTGCTGATAGAGCCAGCCGATCCGGGCGATGGCAGCGTCCACGTCTTCGCGGGCAACGCTCATCGTGTGGCCATTGGCATGCAGCAGGGTGCGCTCGTCTTCCATGATGCCGGCATGGCCTTTCCAGAAGATCAGGTCGCCCCGGCGCAGATCGCTCCGCTCAATCGGGTTGCCGAGGCCTGCGGCCTGCATGTCGCTGTCGCGCGGGGCGCTCAGCCCGCACATCTGCATGGAGAGCTGGACGAGGCCGGAGCAATCGATGCCAAGCCCACTGCGTCCGCCCCACAGATAGGGCGTTTCCAGAAAACGGGCGGCGATGGCCACATAATCCTCGCCCGCAGGCGTGCCGAGGGAGCGGCAATGATCGGCAATCACCGCATCACCGTCGCTCAGCAGACAGTAACGGGTACCACGGGTCTCAGCCTCACCGGTAACCGTTATCCGGCTACCCATCGAGATGGTCCGCGCATTGGGATAGCGCAGGTCCGGACCGGTGTAGAGAAAACTGCGTGGCACCGTTATCCAATGCGTGGGCGGCGCCTCGATGGCGGCAATCGCCGTTTCCGGCACATAGCCGACATAGCCATCCAGATCGGCCTTAACCCAGGCCCAGCCATCGGCACGGTCGAAGACCGTAACCTCTTCGCCCAGCAGCACCTCCGTATCGATTCCGCAGGCAAAATCCGGGCGCGGACGCAAAGCGATAACCGGCACGGCAATACGCGCCGGTGTGCCGCTGACATATTGCTCGGCTTCCACCCGGTCGCGTAGGGCCGCATCGGCCAGATCAGATCGATAGGCGTTCAGCCGGCGGTCCAGTTGCATTGTCACGTCCTCATGCCACGCGCCTGCTCGATAATCAGGTCGCCGAATTTTTCCAGATAAAGCGCGCCCGCCACAGTGCGCTTGATGATGACATTGCGCTTGTCCATGTCATCGCGCACCCGGTCGACAAACCCCATGCCGCCCATGGTATCGAGCGCACGGGTAATGACCGGCTTGGTGACCTTGAGGGTGGCGGCAAGCCCCCGAACGGTATGCGGCGGCGGAACCAGATAGATATGCAGCAGGATGGACAGCTGGCGCAGCGTCAGGTCGCGGCCATCCTCCTGCACCTGGCGCAAGGTTACGTGATGCCAAAGCCCCAGCGCCGCAGTTGCGGTCAATTCCAGGCTCATCCTCGGCTCCGCTCTCGTTTCGCACCCGTTATATATCACACGACAAAGCCCGGCACTGCAAGAGGCCGGGCCTGTCATGGATGGATGCGATCAAGAGCCCGATTTGGTTGCCATCACCGCAATCTTGACAGAGATGGATTTCGACACCCATTCCGCCGATGGATCGGAAAACATCCCGAGATTAAGGGTGGCGCGATCCAGTTCCAACGTGCCGTCCACCTGCGCCTTGTTGCCCTCCATTTTCAAGCTGAAAGGCAGAACAACCGGCAGAGTTTTGTTCTTGATGCTGAGGGTGCCTTTCGCCTCATAGCGATCGCCTCCCAAGGCGCGAAATTCCGTGGCTTCGAATTTGGCCTCTGGAAACCGGGTGGAATTGAGCCATTCACCATTCTTCAACGAGCCTTCCTGGGTCGCATCGCCGGTCCTGGCGGAGGCAGTTTTCACCAGGATCACCGCTTTCGAACCAGCAAGATTGGCCGGATCGAAGCGAATATCGCCGCTCCACTCTTCAAACCGGCCATTGAAGGCATTGCCTGCATGGGTGCCACCAAAACCGATGCTGGACGATGCCATATCGATTACCCAGACAGGGGCGGTTGCCGCCTGGACTGGCGCGGTTTGCGCAGGGTTGGCCTGGCTGGCATTAGCCGGTGACTGGGGCGCAGTGACGGGCGGCTCAGCTTGCGCCTCCACCGCCATTGGCTGCTCGGCAAGCGGTGGAGGCAGATGCAGGACCCAACCGATGGCAGCCGCCATAACGACAAGCGCCAAGCCGAAGCCATGCGACAAGCCACTGGTCTTCCCTTTGCCAGACGTACCGTGCGCGGCTTTCCCAGCCCGCAGAAAAGGCACCATCTGCGCTAAGACGCCATCCCGCTCGATAAAATGGTGCTTCAAGGCCGCTGCGACATGCAGAACGATCAGCACTGCACCGCCGTAAGCCATATAACTATGGGCACCCATCACGCCGTAGGCGAGGCTGCGATGTCCCTCCAGGCCCGGAAGATGCGGGATTGGAAACAGGCCAAACCAGGAGGTGGCCACATCCAGCGGGCGGTCCGTTGCAATCGCCCAGCCCGAGGACACATAGATCCAGCCGGTCAACGGCAGGATCAACATCATGCCGTAGAAAGCGATATGCGTGGCATTGGCCAGAAAGCGTTCCCAGAGCTTCATGCCGGATGGCAGGGCTGGTGGCTTATGGGTTGCCCGCCAGACGATGCGCAGCACAGTCAAAGCCAGAATGGCAAAGCCGATGGATTTGTGGATCTGAAACAGCTGATAGGCCAGTTGCTGGGTCTCAGGCTTTTTCAAGGCCCGCACCATCCACCATCCCATCGGGATCATCGACAGGATCATCAGCGCGATCGCCCAATGCAACGCGATAGCAACGCCGGTATAGCGTACCGCAGCCCGCGGTATTGTCTGGTGCTGAAACGCCGTGTTCATGGCTCTTAAAACCTATATTTATCAATGATAAAATTCGGATAATCGGCGAGCCGGATGCCCGCTGCGACGCAGGCTCTGGGCCGATTGAGGGTGCTGATATGCGCGACCAACCCCATCGGCCCAAAGGCATTTACGCAGAGGCCTGTGCCTCACGTGCTGCTTTCACCATTACTTCAGGTCAGCCATCACTTGGATGGAGACGCAGCCGGGTCCTGGATAAACTCACCGTCAAAGCGGATCGTCACATCCTTGCCAACGTAACCGACAGGTTGGCCAAACGCCGTTCTGTCAAACGTACCTTCCGCGGCAAATCCAATAGCCGGAACGCCTGCAAATGGATGGCTGTCAATGGCCCCATTCAGCGTTGCATTCAGCGTCACCGGCTTGGTGACACCCAGGAATGTCAAATTGCCGACGATTTCTGCCGTCTTGTCACCGGTCTTCTTCACACTGGTCGATGTGAAGGTGATCTTCGGGAAGACGTCACTGTTGAGCTTTTTCGGGTCCTTGCTGATCTCCTCAGGCCAGGAGGCGTAAGGCGATTTGGCGTGGCTGGCTTTATAATCTGCGGGATAGGGCACATCCACCGAGGTCGGATCGATCGTTACCTCGATCTTGGAGGCTTCGATTTTTGCCGGATCGAGCGAGAGCGTGGCTTCCAGCTTGCCAAACCGAGCCGTGTAGTTGGAAATCGTATTGTGCTTGACCGTCCATGTCAGGTTCGCATGGGTCGGATCCAGCTTGTAGACCCCAGCGGGCGGAGCCGTCTGGGCATCCTGCGCCGAAGCCGTTGCCACGCCGCCAATTGTCAGGCCGCTAAACGCCGTTGCCATTCCAATAAATGCTGAATTTATAACGATTTTTCTCACATTAAAATTCATTAAATTAATCTCCTTTTTTCCGTTCCATGCGCCCAAAACGTGTGGAGCGGAGAGGCCAATGTAAAATAAAAAAAATTTGAATTTTCTAACTCTTGAAATTTAACACTTAAAAATTGAAATGCCGAATAACTATTTTAATTCATATAAAAACCCCTCCAATCTGTGTCTCGTGGGCGTTTTGGCGCGATGCCAGTCATTTCCGAAAATCATGCAATTCATTGTAAATAAATAGTTTTTATATTGCTTTAGGGCGTTTTCCTGGATGACAATTCGACGTCAACAGGAAGGAGATCTTACAACCGGCCTTAAGACATATCCGGCTCCTGGCGCTCAAAACACGATAATCATAGTTAAAATAAAAAATGAACGATAGCCTCCATGTCGTCAACATATGTTGAACAGTCTGTCAAACGGCACGGTAATACCAAGGCCCTGATAGCCCCAAATCGGCATCAGGTCCCGCAGCTGATAAATGATGAGGGCAGCGGCTTTAAGGAACGGTCACTGAAGAGAGACTGCCGGATTTTAAATCTCGGCACACCTTTTCTCTCGAGAGATTTTCAAACCTCTCGAGGGTCAAGACAGCATCTTCCATGTCGTCGCTTATTTGAGCGCGGCAATATAGCGATAGAGGGCGCGAATTGCCTGTGCCTCGCCACCAACCGGGCTATGGGGCCGCTCTTGCGGCGCCCAGCCGAAAATGTCGAAATGCGCCCAGCTTGTCGTTCGGGTGACAAAGCGCTTCAGGAACAGGGCAGCGGTGATTGCCCCCGCCATGCCGCCCGCAGGTGCATTGGTGAGGTCGGCAATCTGCGAGCGGACCATTTTTTCATACCCTGGGAAAAGCGGCAGGCGCCACATCGGGTCGTCAGTTTCAAGGCTTGAATCCGCCAGGTCATAGGCAAGCGCATCGTCATTAGAGAAGAAGGCCGGCACATCCGGCCCGAGCGCCACCCGGGCCGCGCCCGTCAGCGTCGCCATGTCGATCAGCAGGTCCGGCTCCTCTTCGTCGGCATAGGTCAGCGCATCGGCCAGGATCAACCGTCCCTCGGCATCCGTATTGTCGATCTGAACCGTCAGACCTTGACGGCTTGTATAAATATCGCTGGGGCGGAATGCATTGCCGGCTATGGAGTTTTCGACGGCAGGCACGATGACGCGCAGATCCACCTTCAGCTTGGCATCCATGATCATCAGGGCAAGGCCCAGCACGTTGGCCGCGCCCCCCATGTCCTTCTTCATCAGCAACATCGATGAAGACGGCTTTATATCCAGCCCACCCGTATCGAAACAAACGCCCTTGCCGACCAGGGTGATCTTCTTGTGACCCTTCTTGCCCCAGCGCATTTCGAGAAGCCGCGGCGCCTGGGCGCTGGCCCGGCCTACGGTATGAACCAGCGGGAAATTCCGGTGCAGCAGCTCATCGCCAATCACTACGCTGACGTCTGCCTTATAATGATCGGCCAGTGCCCGGAAGGCTTTTTCCAGATCAGCCGGTCCCATGTCATTGGTGGGCGTGTTGATCAGGTCGCGGGCCAGGAAAACACCGGCCAGCTGGCGGGCAATGTCGCTGGCATCTGCATCCTGAGGCATCAGCAGTTTGGGATGATCCGAACGGTCGGCCTTATAGCGCTCGAAACGATAGCTGCCCAGACCATAGCCCAGAACCAACCGGTTGGCCGTCAATGGCGCGGTTTCGATATGCCAGTCGCCAGCCGGCAATGCCCGCGCCAGCTTGCCCGCCAGAAACGGATTTTCTCCTGGCGCACCGCCAAGACCAAAGAGCGCCCCGCCCAATTGTCCGTCGCTGGTGGGGATCAGCAGCAGCGAACCCACATCCGCCTTGTAGCCTGCCTTCTTCGCCCAATCGAGTGCAACAGGATCAATCGCCCCGGTTTCGATATGGGCAGGCGTCACCGCGAAAATCGGTAGAGACTTACCGCCCTTGGTCAGAAACGGAGTGGGTCTTTCAATATATTGATAGGGTGCCATGATTGCCCTTTTGCTGTTCCATCACTTCACGGTCAGCTTTACCGCAAAATTCCTTAGAATCAGTTCCTTCGCGGCGGTTTTCTCTGCCGAGAGGACCGGGTCCGATTTTTCCCGCACATATGCGGCGGGCTAAAATGTCAAACGCCGGATGGTCTCGCAGACCACACGCATTTTAACATTCCATTAGGGTTAACAGATTATTGCTTTTGCGTGGTTGCAGGGTCGATGACGGTGATTCGTCCGCCTGTGAATTCAGGGGCATGGGGATAGAGTGATGGCTGTTTGGCGTTCATCCATTCAGATTTGCGGGGCACTGCCGGCTCTTTCGGTGTTTGCGCTGGCGCTGGCGCTTACGGGCTGCGCCACCACCTCCAATACCGACAAAATGTCGACCGGCTCGATCCCGAGCATGACCAAGCCCGTTGATCAGATGACGCCGGGCGAAATCGCCATGGCCACGGACAGCATGGGCCGGGCCTATGAGAAAAATCGTAAGAACGGCCAGGTCGGCGTGGCCTATGCCAATCTGTTGCAGATGGGCGGTCGCGCGCCGCAGGCTTTGTCTGTCATGCAGCAGGTGGTGATCGCCAATCCAAATGACCGCCAAGTGCTTGCTGCCTATGGCAAGGCACAGGCCGCAGCCGGTCAGCTGGAACAGGCCTTGACCACGATTACCCGCGCCCAGACCCCCGATCGGCCCGATTGGCGGCTTTATTCGGCCCAGGGCGCCGTTCTCGACCAGCTTGGCCGCACCCAGGAGGCGCGTGCCGCCTATCAGCAGGCCTTGCAGATCCAGCCCAACGAGCCATCGATCCTGTCCAATATGGGCATGTCCTATCTGCTCGGCGGCGATCTGAAAACCGCTGAAACCTACCTGCGCAGCGCATCCCAGCAGCCCGGCGCCGACAGCCGGGTTCGCCAGAACCTTGCCCTTGTCGTCGGCCTTCAAGGCCGCTTCGACGAGGCCGACAGGATTGCGCGCGCCGAACTTTCACCCGAACAGGCAGAAGCGAATGTGGCCTATCTGCGCACCATGCTGAACCAGCAGAATACCTGGAAACAATTGGCGTCCAAGGATACTGCCCAAAATACAGCCAGGAAACCTGCCCAGCCCACCGCTAAGGAACAGACTCCCGTCAAGGATACGAGCCTGGCGGCAACCCCTCTTCGGTAAAGGTGTCAGGGTCGCGCGCCCTCGAACACAAGGCGAAGTCCAAGTCCACCCAGAACCAAAGCCGCTAGGCGATCCAGCGGCTTCTTGGCTGCAAGATAAGCCCGCCGGGGTATCGGCGCAGAAAATACCAGCGCCACCAGCGCATACCAGCCCGCCTCCACCAGAAAAACCAAGCCTGGCAGCATGATGAAGAGCGGGCTATCGGGCCGAGACGGCAGCAGAGCCGCGAAAATACTGGCATAGACAATCGCGGTTTTCGGATTGCTGATCTGCGTCAAAAAGGCGCTGAGATAAATCCTGCTGAAAGACATGGGCGCAGCGGCGGCCTGCTCCAGATTGCCCGGTTGGGCCGCACCGCGCCAGAGTTTCCATGCCATGTAAGCGAGGTAGAGGCCACCAGCGACCTGCAAAACCTTATGAAGCCAGGCAAGCTGAGTTATCAGGGCTGCCAATCCCGCAAGCGCCAGAACGGCGAAGATCAACCCGCCGGTCCCCATGCCGAGCGCTGTTACCAAGCCAGCTGCTCTGGAGTGGGTCATGGATGTGTGGCTGACCAAAAGAAAACTTGGACCGGGACTGGCTGCGCCAATCAGCAAGGCGAATGCTATGGCAAATAAAGTGGCAAACATCGTCATGCGGCATCTCCATAGTAAAAGGAAATTGCCCAGGCGCGCGGCGCGGATGATCCGCTGATCGCTCATCTCCAGAAAGATAAGCGCCGCGCTTCCCGATGGTACTCCACCTTCAAGAGCTTAAGGAGGCTACTCCAATCCTTTGCGTTGCCATCCTGCCAATTACGCTCTTATCGCCAGTAACGCGGATTAGTTGCTTATCACATTTTATAGCGCGGCTTCAATCGTCTCGATGAAACGCCTGCCCGCCTCTTCCAGCGGGCCGGAATTGTCGATGGTTACGACAGGATAATCACCGCATATGTCAGGCGGGCTGCGTTGCAGCCGTTGCAGGATGTCCTCACGGCTTTCCCGGCCCCTCGCCTCCAGCCGATCGGCCAGAACCTCCGGGCAGGCGGTGACATTGACCACCAGCATTCGCGGAAAGACCTGTGCAAACCGGGAAAGCACCGAGCGTGAGCCGTTGGCGATCACCACGCTGCCATTCGATAGCCAGCGATACACATCGTCAGGAATACCATAGCTTAGACCATGAGCATCCCAGTCGACCGCAAAACGTCCGGCGGCCTTGAGATCGTCGAACTCGGAGGGACTGGCCGGGCGATGATCCTCCCCGCCCGCATCGGCGGCCCGGGTAATGACCCGCTGGACGAAATTTACGGAGCAGCGCCGCGCATCGGCCTGTTCGGTAAAATACCGCTTGGCATAGGCAATCAGACTATCCTTGCCCGCTCCGCTTGGGCCGACCACGACGATCATCCGGCCCTTATCCTCAGCCTTGGCGCCCGGATGATCAGGCATGTTATCAGGCAAGGCGGAATGCGGCGCCATCACGCAACCCTTCTGCCCTGGCGCCAGACGGACCGCACCACCGGCACGCCGCCATGATTTTCGCTGTAGCGCACCCGCACCAGATCGGCGCGCAGGCCAGGGGCAATCCGGCCCCGATCTTCCAGCCCGACGGTGCGGGCCGGTGTCGAAGTCACCATGGCCAGAGCCTGCGGCAGGCTGATCGCCTCATAGCGATGGGCAAGCACGAAAGGCGCGTGCAGCAGGCTGAGCGGGATATAATCGGATGACAGCACATCGAGCACACCGCGCTCGGCCAGATCGGTTGCGGCAATATTGCCGGAATGGGAGCCACCGCGCACCACGTTCGGTGCGCCCATCAGCACGCTCATCCCCGCCTGGTGCGAGGCATCGGCGGCTTCAAGACTGGTCGGAAATTCGGCCAGACGCACGCCATGGCCCTTGGCCTCTTCCACATGGGCAAGCGTTGCATCGTCATGGCTGGCGACGGTAATGCCGCGCTCGGCGCAGATGCGGGCCAGCGTATCACGGTGCTGGCCGGAATATTGCGCGGAAGCCTCCAGCCGCTTTTCGACAAAGCGGGCAAAGGCCTCGTCGGTGAGCCCCTTCTTGGTCTTATAATAGAGCGTGTACTGGTCCATGGTCTGGAACTGGCGCTGTCCCGGGGAATGGTCCATCAGCGACACCAGCCGCACATGCGGGTCCTGTTCGAAATCAGAGAAATGGTCGAGGACATTGTCAGACGCCACTTCGCAGCGCAGATGCAGCAGATGCTCGGCGCGCAGCCGGTCGTCCTTTTCGGCGGCTTGAATGGCGTCGGCCATATCGCGCATTTCGCCTTTCTCAAACCCGCCATCCTCGTCCGACCCCATCCGCAAACAATCGAACACGGTGGTAATGCCTGAAGTGACGACCTGCGCATCATGGGCCTGAATGGCCGCCGTCTTGTTCCAGCGCACGCCGGGGCGTGGCGAATAATGCGATTCCAGATGATCGGTATGCAGCTCGACCAGGCCGGGGATCAGGTAATCGCCGCCGAAATCCTCGCCGACGCGGCTGGTGCCTTCTGAGATTTCAGCAATCAACCCGTCACGAATGACTACAGCGCCCTTCAGAAGCAGCCCACTTTCCAGCACCACAGTCGCATTGGACAGCACGGTTTCATTCGACATCACAGACTTCCTTCAGGCCCGGCAAGGGGCAACCAGCGGTGAACGGTAAAGGGCGCATTGCGGCTCGGCTCGACAAACAGGCCAAGCCCGCCAATCGGCAGCGCCCGGTTGGTAAAATCAGCGAACCGGTTCTCCAGCACAGCGCGCATCGCATCGCTACGCTCGGCGTCCACAGGTCCGGTCAGGGTCATGTGAAACCGGAATTCCTCCATGACATAGGGATAGCCCCAGGTTTCCAGCAGGGCACGCTTGCGCTCGGACAGATTTTCCGGCTTTCGCCTGATAATATCGGCCTCGCTCAAGGGGGCGCGAAACGGCTCGAAAGCCTCAACGACCGAAGCGGCAAAATCCTGCAAGGGTTGATGGGCCGAGTCGGGAACCACCGCAAAGAACGGCCCGAGCTGATTGACCACGACCTTCGGGATCTCAAAGGCGGGCGTCGCCTTGCAGAAGCGCGAAAACATCTCCAGCAGCGCTGCTTCGCTCTCACCTTCTTTTAGGGAAAACGGTGCTTTCAGCGTGGCATGAAAGCCGTAGCGACGGGGATCAACGGTCAGGGTGATGATCTCATCGTCTGAAAACCCTTCCACCGGCTGCCGGTCAAGATCCGCGCCGGTAAAGGCATCGCGGCCAAGCCAGCGCGCAGCAGCAAGAGACAAGGGATCGTCTTTGGGCGGTGTAAAATAAAGGGCGTAACGCACGGCAATCCTATCCCGGGAATCAGCTTGGAAGAGCCTGTATCTGACCCGTCTCAAGCGGTGGAAGCAAGCTTTGTCTGGCTGATCGCAATGCCGAAATGGCACCAGAGGAAGATCATTTTTGCGCGCCGATCAGTTTTGAGCGCAGCAAATTGGACACGGCATCGAAGATAAACACCACCATCAATATCAACAGCACCATATAGCAGACATTTTCCCAATTCTGGTTGGTGCGCATCGCTTCCCAGAGCTTCAGGCCAATGCCACCCGCCCCGACCGCACCGATAATGGTGGCCGAGCGGGTGTTGGATTCCCAGAAATACAAAGCCTGCGATGCAAAAACCGGCAGAACCTGCGGCAACACACCGAAGCGCTGCACGGCAAGCGGCGAGGCGCCGACCGATTTCACCCCTTCGCGCTGCTTGTCATCGATATTTTCAAGCGCTTCGGAATAGAGCTTGCCGAGCGTGCCTGTGTCGGTGAAGAAAATCGCCGAGATCCCGGCCAGCGGCCCCGGCCCGAAGGCGCGGGTGAAAAACAGCGCCCAGATCAGCATATCGACCGAGCGCAGAAAATCGAAGAACCGTTTGGTCAGCTGGTTAACCGGACGGTTGCGGGTAATATTGCGCGCCGCGATGAAGGACAGCGGAAAGACGACCAGCGAAGCGAAGACTGTGCCGACAAAGGCCATGACCAGGGTTTGCGCCAGCTTGGTCCAGACATCCAGATGCTGCCAGGACGGATTGTAGAGAATGTCGTTCCAGGCCAGCGACAGGTTGGACCGGTCGGGATCGAGCCTTGGGCCGGTGACGATCAGGCTCACCACTTCGGTTGCGGACCTGCCGAAAAATGCGGAATTGGTATCGAACAGGAAATTGGCCCAGCCAAAGAACCGGTTCCGCACCCTGACCCGGTCGGCGCTGATATCCGCCCAACCCTGAAGGCCGAAATAGGCCATGACCCGTCCGCCGCGTTCGCGCTGTTCGACCCAGGCCGGTAGCGTGCCATCGACAAGCACGGTGCCCGCCTTGCGGTCAAGCATCAGGGTGACGCGCTCGGCGCCCCGGTTCAGGACCACGCTTTCGGGGCTGACCAACAGCGAGGCGCTGGAACCGAGATTGACATCGGCCTCCCTGATCACTTCTTCCTGGCGCGTAACAGGTGCAGTTTGCGCGGCGACAGGCGCCTGTTGCGGGGCTGCTGCCATGAAATTGAAGCTGGAAGCTTTTGGCGCGGGTGCCGCTGGTGCGTCGGCAGCAATACTCGTGCGCGTCATCATCTCTTTTTTGGTCACCAGCCAATCCGGGTTGGGGTTGGGACCAATCGGGTCGAAGCGCGAATAGGCGATGGAAATCGCTCCATCGGGCGCGATATTGATTTCCGGCCGGATCTCATAGGAAACCCAATCCGCCAGATAGTTTCCGGCAATGCCCCAGCTGGCGCTGGAGACCACTTTGCCAACCGCAAAGAACCACCAGGAAAAGGTGAAATACAGCGCGAGCAGGACAATGGTCAGCGGCACGCGGTAGCGCTGCCAAAAGCTGCGGCGGAAGATCTCCGGGTGGCGGGCGGCGATCAGGTCCATTTGGGTGGCGTCGAGATGTGTCATGGCCGAACCTCAGGAGACAGCATGGAAGGCTTGCTCACCAACCAGTTTGCGGCGCAGCCAGGCCGAAAACTGATCGACGGCGATCACCGTGGTCAGGAGCAGGATGACGATGGCAACGGTTTTTGCCGCATGGCCCTGGCTGATCGACAGCCGTAGTGGCTCACCGATGCCGCCGCCGCCGACAGCACCAATAATCGTCGATGCGCGCACGTTGATTTCCATGCGCAGCAGGGCATAGCTGATGAAATTCGGCATGACCTGCGGCACCATGCCGAACCACAGCCGCTCCAGCCAATTGCCACCGACGGCGCGCAGGCCCTCGTCCGGCTTCATATCGGCATTTTCCACCACTTCGAAAAACAGCTTGCCGAGCGCGCCGACCGTGTGGACCGAAACCGCAATCATCGCCGGGATCGGGCCGATCGACAGAATGGCGAGGAAAAACCCGGCCAACACCACTTCCGGAAAGGCCCGCAGCAATTCCATGAAGCGGCGCACCGGCCAGCGGATGAACCTGTTCGGCATCATATTGCGCGCCGCCATGAAGGAAAAACAAAAGCCCAGCATGCCGCCAATCAGGGTCGAGACCAGCGCGATATTCAGCGTCTCGATCATCTTGTAGAAATATTCCGGGATATAAAGCGTCTGGGTGAGGTAGAAGCGCCCTTCCGGATAATTGTATTTCAGGCTGCCATCGTCATAGGGCGACGGCAGGTCAAACATCGCCCGCCAGATCTCATTGCCATCGCGAGGAATGAGCGTTTCGACGAAATCGAACAGATGCGGCAGACGGTCGAAGAACTTGCCCGAATTGGTATCATTGGCAAACCACAGCGATCCCGCCAGCGCCAGAAGCAACACGGCAAGACCGGCTGCCGTGTAAAGGCGGCGGGTTTGCGCCAGCGCATTCCAGTGGCTTTCGATCACGCGTCCCTGCTCGCTCAGCAAGGACAATCTGGCGGTATGGCTCATCTGGCACTTTCCAAAATGGACAAATGGGTAAGCCGCCGGTCGTTTATCCCGGCGGCTTTGATATCTCAGGCTGCGATCAGCCGCCGATGGTGGCCTTGCGAGCGTCGATGACCGGCTTGTAGAAATCGACATTCACAGCCGCAAAGCCCTTGAAATCGCCGCCTTCGATGGCGGAGAAGCAGGCGGCGTCGGTCTTCGGCAGGTCCATCATGAAAGCCTTGACCTTGGTCTTCATGTCGTCGTTCATCGAGGAGCGGATGACGATCGGGCCGTTCGGGATCAGCGGCGACTTCCACAGTTCCACCAGGTCGTCCATGTTGAGGACGCCCTTGTCGACCATCTTGCGCAGGTTGCCTGACGTGTAGCCGTCCTTGAAATTGCCAACGCCGGAGCCGAAGGTCGTGCCGGCATCGAACGTGCCCTTCAGCACTTCGAGCACCAGGTTTTCATGGCCGCCGCCAAAGCCGGTCGATGCCACATATTCCTTGACCGGCTTGCCGCCGAGGGCGTCAGGCAGGGTCACGGTCGGGATCAGATAGCCAGACGTGCTGTCAGGATCGGCAAAACCGAGCTTCTTGCCCTTGATGTCAGTGACTTTGGTCATGCCGCTGTCCTTGCGGGCCACCATGATCGAGTAATAGCCCATCGAGCCATCGGTCTGCACCGTGGTCAGGATCGGCTCGACAGCCTTTGGGTTGGCCAGATAAGCCTTGGCATAGCCGGAAGCGCCAAGCTCGGCATAATCAAGTGTGCCACCCAGAAGACCCTGGATAACGCCGTCATAATCCGAGGCCGGGAACAGCGAGACCTTGGTGAAGCCGAATTCCTTCTTCAGGTGATCGGACAGGCAGTTGTAATTGCGCAACCGGTCGGCTTCGTTCTCGCCGCCGAGAATGCCGATGCGGAATTCCTTCAGGTCTTCGGCAGCAGCCACGCCGGCCAGCGACAGAAGCGTCACCGAGGCAAGCAGAATTTTCTTCAACATGGTCTCTCTCCTGGTTTTCCGGTCTGGTTTTCCCGATGGACCGGATCTGTCTCTTGAACGTAAGAAAGGTGCCTTTGACGCGGGCAAGCGAAGGCGCTGCCATCGGGCTGGATGCCGCGATAGAAATGCTATTTTTCAGGTCACGAATTGCTGGCTCAGCTTGCCGTGGCCGCCACCATCGGCACAGACAGGGCAACCTCCGGCTTCGGCAGGCGGATCGCGGTCGATGTCATGCTTTCATCAATGCCGTTGCCATCCTGGCCAGTGCCATAGATCGCCTGCACCGCCTGCGCCGTCAGGGCATCCGGCGGACCGTCGAACACCACCCTGCCCGCCGCCATGCCAATGATCCGCTCGCAATAGGCCCGCGCCGTATCCAGCGTGTGCAGATTGGTGATCACGGTGATACCTTCGCGCTCGTTGATGTCGCGCAGTGCATCCATGACGATCTTGGCGTTCAGCGGATCGAGCGAGGCGATTGGCTCGTCGGCCAGCAGCATTTTCGGCGCCTGCATCAGTGCGCGGGCAATGGCTACCCGCTGCTGCTGGCCACCCGACAGCGTGCCAGCCGGCTGCAAGGCCGTCTGCTCGATGCCCAGCCGCTCCAAAGCAGCAATCGCCATGATCCGCTCTTCCCGGGAGAAGATATTGAGAATGCTCAGCGCCGTGGAGCGATGGTTGAGACGCCCCAGCATGACATTGGTGAGAACATCCAGGCGCGGAACCAGGTTGAACTGCTGAAAAATCATCGCACAATCGCGCTGCCAGTTGCGCAATGCCCCACCCTTGAGGCGCGTCACGTCCTGATCGCCGAACCGCATCGACCCCGATGTCGGATCGGCCAAGCGGTTGATCATCCGAAGCAAGGTGGATTTTCCCGCACCGGAGCGACCGATAATGCCGACCATCTGCCCATGCGGAATGGACAGGGTCACGGCCTCCACGGCAATCTTCTTGCCAAAACGCCGCGTCACCTCGGTCAGTTCGAAATTCATGCGCTTCTTCCGATATCATGTCCAAATCCAGAGCGAGCTATAGTTCAGATCGGTGAAGCACCCATGTCAGTTTCATGACATTTCTGTTAAAATCAGAGGGTAGAAAGGCCTATACTTCAGGCTAAGACTTCATGTCGGGCCAGAAAATCTTCGGCGGAAAGTGTGCGGAAGTCGGCAAGGGCCGCGTGAAGCCGCTCATGCTGCCAATCCCACCAGGCAAGTCTGTCCATGCGCGCGCCGATACCTGGTCCGAACCGAGGCTTGATCGGCTTGGCGGGGACACCGCCGACGATGGTATAGGGCTCCACCGGCTTGGAAACGACCGCGCCTGCGCCAACCACCGCGCCATTGCCGATGGTGACGCCGGGCAGGATGGTGGCGCCATGGCCGATCCAGACATCATGACCGATCATCACCCGGTTTTCCCGCCGCCAGTCGAAGAAATCCGTTTCCAGATCCGCCCCTTCGAAATAATCGACGGCCCGGTAGGTGAAATGGTGCAGCGTGGCGCGCCAGGTCGGATGATTGGGGGCATTGATGCGGACACTGGCAGCGATATTGGCAAATTTGCCGATGGTGGCGCACCAGATGGAAACATCCTGCATCACATAGGAATAGTCGCCCATCTGGACTTCCTCGAGACGGCTGCGCTCAGCCACTTCGGTGTAGCGCCCAAGCGTGCTGTTCGTGACGCTGGCGGTCGGGTTGATTTGGGGCTCAAGCCCAAGACGGGTGCTCATGCGGCGATGCTCCTAGAGTTTGTCAGGGAAAAGTGGGTACCGGCTTTCCCGAAAAGACAAACGAAAACAAGAAAGCTAGAGGATGGCTGGTTCAATCTGAACCTGACGGCCTCTAGGTGAGAATTGCGAAACATCCAGAATTGTATCAGCGACCGCTTCGCGCACTTCCTCGTCGTGGAAAATGCCGAGCATGGCGACGCCCTCGGCCTTTTTCCCGGCAATCAGGTCGATGACCACGGTGCGGTTTTGCGCGTCGAGCGAGGCCGTCGGCTCGTCCAGCAGGAGGATTTTATGATCGGTGATGAAGCCGCGGGCAATATTGACGCGCTGCTGTTCGCCGCCGGAAAAGGTAGCGGGCGGCAATTGCCAGAGCGCCTTGGGCAGGTTCAGCCTGGCCAAGAGATCGCTTGCTACCGACCTTGCCTCGTCGATGGCCACGCCGCGCGCCGTCAGCGGTTGGGCCACGACATCCAGCGCCGACACTCTTGGGACGGTGCGCAGAAATTGGCTGACATAGCCCATCGTATCCCGGCGGATATCCAGCACCATGCGTGGCATGGCCGATGCCAGATCCACCACCGTATCGTGATGACGCACCAGAATCTGGCCGCTATCGACGGCGTAATTGCCATAGAGCATTTTCAGGATCGAGCTTTTGCCAATGCCGGACGGGCCGCCCAGCACGGAGCAGGAGCCGCTTTCCACGGAAAAGCTGACATTGCGCACCACCGGCAGGACAAGCCCGTCGCGCAGATGCATGGTGAAGCTTTTGGCGACATCGGAAACGATAAGAGGTGTGGGCATGGGTCTATCCAATCACACTTGAAGAATCGAGGAGACGAGCAATTGCGTGTAGGGCTCGCGCGGATCGTCCAGTACCCGGTCGGTCAGACCCTGCTCGATCACATGGCCGTCCTTCATCACCATCATCCGATGCGACAGCAGCCTAGCAACAGCGAGGTCATGCGTGACCACGATGACCGACAGACCAAGGTCGGCCACCAGCCCACGCACCAGATCCAGCAGCCTTGCCTGGACGGACACATCCAGCCCGCCGGTCGGCTCGTCCATGAACACCAGACGCGGATTGGTGACGAGATTGCGGGCGATCTGCAAGCGCTGACGCATGCCGCCGGAAAAGGCACGCGGCTGGTCATCAATGCGGTCGGCGGCGATTTCCACCCGGTCCAGCCAATCGGTGGCGGTGGCGCGGATATTGCCGTAATGCCGTTCGCCGACCGCCATCAACCGCTCGCCGACATTGGCTCCGGCTGAAACGGTCATCCGCAGGCCATCGGCGGGGTTCTGGTGAACGAAGCCCCAGTCGGTGCGCATCAGAAAGCGCCGCTCGGCCTCGCTCATGTGATAAAGCTCGCGGTAAGCGCCGTCACGCATCCGGTAATCGACGCTGCCAGTGGTCGGCATCAGTCGCGTGGACAGGCAGGACAGCAGCGTCGTCTTGCCGGAACCGGATTCACCAACCACGGCCAGCACTTCACCCGGCCACAGATCGAAGGAGACATTGGCGCAGCCGATCCGCCGTCCGTAGAATTTCGACAGGTCGCGAACCTTCAAAAGCGGTTGCTGGGTCATTGGGCAGCCTCCTCCTGCTGTGTTTCGGCCAGCATCTCACCCCGATGACCTTTGGCGCGGCGATCCTCGCAATGGTCGGTGTCGGAGCAGACGAACATTCGCCCGCCCTTGTCGTCTAGGATCACTTCATCGAGATAGACATGCTCGGCACCGCAGAGCGCGCAGGGCTTGTCGAAGCTTTGCACCGTGAAAGGATGATCCTCGAAATCCAGGCTGACGACATCGGTATAGGGCGGCACGGCATAGATCCGCTTTTCGCGGCCCGCGCCGAACAGTTGCAGGGCCTCGGAACGATGCATTTTCGGATTGTCGAATTTCGGTGTCGGAGACGGGTCCATCACATAGCGGCCCGCCACCTTGACCGGATAGGCATAGGTGGTGGCAATCCGGCCATTGCGGGCGATGTCTTCATAGAGCTTCACATGCATCAGCCCGTATTCTTCCAACGCATGCATTTTGCGGGTTTCTGTCTCGCGCGGCTCCAGAAAGCGCAGAGGTTCCGGGATCGGCACCTGATAGACCAGAACCTGGCCCGCCCGCAGCTTTTCCTCCGGAATCCGGTGGCGGGTCTGGATGATGGTGGCATCGCCCGTATGGGTGGTAACCGCAACATTGGCGACCTTCTGGAAAAACGCCCGGATCGACACGGCATTGGTGGTGTCGTCGGCGCCCTGGTCAATCACCTTCAGCACATCTTCCGGCCCCAGGATCGCCGCCGTCACCTGGACGCCGCCAGTGCCCCAGCCATAGGGCATCGGCATTTCACGCGAGGCAAACGGCACCTGATAGCCGGGGATGGCAATGGCCTTCAGGATCGCCCGGCGGATCATCCGCTTAGTCTGCTCATCGAGATAGGCAAAATTATAAGTAGCAATTTCGTCCGCTAATGAAACTTCCGTAATCATTGTGCGTTACCCTTCCAGAAATTCGCAAACAGGGAGCAATGAGCATGGAAATCGAAATGATGTTCGCCGTCTTCGTGACCCTCATGCTGGGCGTCTCGACGCTTTGCGCCGCCTGGTATGCCGATCACGACTGATAGACCGGTCATTCCGCCGCCTCGCTCAGGTCCAGCCCTTGCTGGCGGGCCTGTTCGTGTTCGGAGCGCATACGCCGCACCAGATCGAGTTCTGCCTGGAAATCCACGTAATGCGGCAGTTTCAGATGTTCAACGAACCCTGTTGCCTGCACATTGTCACAATGGGACAGGACAAACTCCTGATCCTGGGCAGGGGCGGTGATATCCTCGCCCAACTCTTCGGCGCGCAGTGACCGATCCACCAGCGACATGGCCATCGCCTTGCGCTCACTCTGACCGAACACCAGGCCATAGCCGCGTGTGAATTGCGGCGGGGCTTTTGATGAGCCCTTGAACTGGTTGACCATCTGGCATTCCGTAACCTGAATACGCCCAAGCGACGCGGCAAAGCCAAGCTCCGGCACATCCAGCTCCACCTCAACCTCGCCCAGGCGGATTTCGCCGGCAAAAGGATGGCTGCGGCCATAGCCACGCTGGGTGGAGTAGGCGAGCGCCAGAAGGAAGCCTTCATCACCACGAGCCAGAGATTGCAGCCTCAGATCCCGCGCCATCGGAAACTCGATAGGCTGGCGGGTAATATCACCGGCCAGATGATCCTCCGGCATGTCGCCATCAGGTTCGATCAACCCTTCCTCGCGCAATATATCGGAGACCCGCATGGCGGCTTCGCTGGTTGGCGTCTTCTGGACCGGCGGCTCAACGTCGCCCTCTTCCAACAATGACGGGTCGAGCAGACGGTGAGTATAGTCGAAAGTTGGCCCCAATAGCTGGCCGCCGGGCAAATCCTTGTAGGTGGCGGAAATCCGGCGCTCGATCCGCATCGCGCCGGTATCGACCGGCTCTGACAGACCAAACCGCGGCAGCGTGGTGCGATAGGCGCGCAGCAGGAAAATCGCCTCGATCATATCGCCCCGCGCCTGCTTGATAGCCAGCGCCGCAAGCTTGCGATCATAAAGCGAGGCCTCGGCCATGACGCGGCCAACGGCCAGCGCCAATTGCTCGACAATCTGATCGACGGTCATTGTCGGCAGGCTTCGATCACCCCGGCGACGGTCGGCCAGCAAGCTGTGGGCATTGGCAATGGCGGTTTCGCCGCCCTTTACAGCAACATACATTCACGCCTCCTCGGATAGTATCGCGCAGCTGCGCGGCAGGCAGAGAAAATCCCGACCGGCAGTGAAAATCACATCGACGCCGCGTGGAAACAGGGCATGATTGTCCTGCCAATGGCGCAGGAACCCGTCCGGCAAGCCAAGCGGAGCGATCATTGTCAGGTCCTGGATACCGGGACCCTTCAGCGTGAGCGGTTGACCGCCTTCGAGACTGGCGACTTCATAAATGAGGGTCACCGAGCGGTCAGGATAATCCTGCGTGCCGGTGGAAAATTGCGCGAATGTCGCAAGCGGGCTGCCTGCTTCGAAAAACGCAAACTGCGCTTCGGTCTTGTCGGTTGTCGCCACCGCGCCAGTGTGAAAGCTCAACCAGGCGGGCGTCGCATTTTTGGCAAGCCCGCCGCTCAGCCAGACACGGGTATCGGCATCGCACAGCGTCAGGGCGATGGCCGCCTGCGCCAGACCGAAAGGGGCTGGCGGTTGCAGCGACAGGTCAACAATCTGGTGGGTGCCGGGCCGGGCCATACCGTCCATGATGGCGCGAAACACACTTTGAGCTTCAAATACCGGCTGAGAAAAACCGCCGGTCAGGCTTTCCGCTTCGAGCATCAGTCTTCTCCTCTGACCATGGTGAAGAAATCCACCTTCGTTGCCGCCACCTGCTCCGCCTTGACGCGGTCGCCCTCATTCAGGCGCCGCTCCACAGCCGCCAACAAAGACTCAATCCGGTCGCGATGCGCCTCATCCTGCCAAAGCGCATCGAAAATCGCTGAGAGCCGCGCCTTTTCCTTTGATGTGCCAAGGGCCTGAGCATGCCCGACCTGGCCCGATGTCAGCCTGCATGTCGCCCGCGTCACCGTCACTTCACCCAGGTTGAAGGACGCGCCACCGCCACCGATACGTCCGCGCACCATGACCAGACCAGTCTCCGGTCCGCGCAGGAAGTGTGCTTCCGGTGCAGACGGCAGCGCGCTCCACAGCGCCTTCAATTCATCCAGTTGGGCCGCCGCCAGAAGGTCGACAACTCTTTTTCGATGCATACCGTCCGGATTTGCACTTTTTGCTCGTGCGTCCATTGTCAAATCTCCATTTGTCTATTAATATAGACAACCATACAACTTATCTTTACAAATATTCCTCCGGGATGACAAGCGTGTGACATGATGGGGCAGAAGGTGGCGGGGCAAAAAGCAATCGAAAGACAGACAGGCGTGGCGCTCTGGCGTCAGATTGCCGATCGAATCCGGGTATCGATCAGCGATGGCACCTATGACACGACGGGCATGGTGCCGCCGGAAACGATTCTGGCCGGAGAATTTGGCGTCAATAGACATACTGTGCGCAGCGCGTTGGCAGCGCTTGCCCAGGAGGGGATCGTGCGCGCGGTTCAGGGACGCGGCACATTGATCGAGCGACGGGATCGGATCAGTTTTCCGATTTCAAAACGCACCCGTTTCACGCCCGGAATCGGCGGTCAGGCGCGGGCGTTGGAAGGCCTGTTGCTGGAAAGCGCCGTCGAGACACCCAGCTCTGAGCTGATGGACCATTTGCAATTGGCAGACGGCGTTCAGGTGATCCGGCTGGAAGTGCTGCGCAAAGCGGATGGCCGGGCGGTATCACGCTCCACCAGCTGGTTTCCCCTGCCCCGTTTCGAAGGGATCGATGTGGCATATCGGCAGAGCGGCTCAATCACCGCCGCCTTCGCCGCCTGCGGCCTTGCCGATTATCTGCGCGTGCGCACCGACATCAGCGCCGTCCATGCCGATCCTTCCGACCGGGATGAACTGGGCCTGTCACCCGGTGCCATCGTGATGATCACAAAGGCCCTGAACACCGATATGGACGGCGTGCCGGTTCAATATGCCGTGACGCGCTTTCCCGCCGACAGGGTGCAGTTCACGATTGAGAGTTGAGCCGTTCAACCACCGCAGGCCACGGTGCAGGTGCCTCATCGCCGATGGCAAAACTTGCCGCGATGACCTGCGCGGCGCGGGTGCCGCTGGCCTCATCGGCAGCATGGACGACAGCCAGAACGTCGCCTTTGGAAACAGCGGTTCCCACCGGCAGGAAGCCGCTGAAGCCAACCGAATGGTCAATCCTGTCTGAAGCGCGGCGGCGACCTCCACCAAGGTCGATCACCGCAAGGCCGATATCGCGCGTGGCGACCGTGGAAACGAAGCCGGATTGCGTGGCAAGAACCGGAATGTCGAGCACCGACTTGGGTAGATATTGCCCAACCCTGTCGATGAAATCCACCGGCCCGCCCAGCCCATGCACCATGCGTCCGAAAGTCTCGGCAGCCCGACCGCTGTCCAGGGCTTGGCGGCAGCTGATGTCAGCGGCGTTCCGATCTGGCTCGATCCCGGCATTGACCAGCATCTCGGCACCGAGCGCTAGTGTCACGGTTTCCAGCCGGGTTCCTGCCTTTTGACCTCTCAGAAAGGCGACCGCATTGGCCACTTCAACGGCATTGCCCGCACAATCCGCCAGAGGCTCGTTCATATCGGTCAGCAGCGCCGAGGTTCTGGTGCCTGCGCCATTGGCGACCGCCACCAGTGAGTGTGCAAGCGCCCGCGCCTCTTCGATCTGGCCCATGAAGGCGCCATTGCCGAATTTGACATCCATCACCAGGCTCTCCAACCCGCTGGCGAGCTTCTTGGAGAGAATGGACGCGGTGATCAGTGGCACGGATTCCACCGTGGCCGTTACATCGCGAACCGCGTAAAGCCGTTTGTCGGCGGGGGCGAGATCGGCGGTCTGGCCGATGATGGCGCAGCCAATCTCCTCCACCAATGCATGGAAGACCGAGGCATCCGGCGCAATATCATAGCCGGGTATCGATTCCAGCTTGTCCAGCGTCCCACCGGTATGGCCAAGGCCCCGCCCGGAAATCATCGGCACGGCCAGCCCGCAGGCGGCCATCATCGGCGCCAGCATCAGCGAGACATTGTCGCCGACGCCGCCGGTGGAGTGTTTGTCGGCCACCGGACGGCCTGCCGTCTTCCAGGACAGAACTGTGCCGCTGTCGCGCATCGCCAAAGTCAGCGCCACCGTCTCGGCATCGCTCATGCCCCGCAGGAAGACCGCCATAGCAAAGGCGCCGATCTGCGCTTCCGACAATTCATCCCGGCTCAAGGCGCGGATGAAGGTCTGAAGATCGGCACTGGAAAGCTCCGCCCCGTCGCGCTTGCGGCGAATGATCTCCACGGCCTGCATATCAATAGCCGCTGGCTGGGCCTGAGGATTTTTCGCCGGATAGAATGGCCAGGATATCGTTCAACAGGCCGGATGCGCCGAAGCGGAAGGTAGAGGGCATCACCCAATCCTCACCCATGATCGCGCTGGCGTGGCGGAAATACAGGCTCGCATCCTTGACCGTGGAAATGCCACCCGCCGGCTTGAAGCCGACCTTGCGGCCACTGTCGCGGATTTCCTGGAGCATGATATCGGCTGCCTCAAGGGTGGCGTTGACCGTAACCTTGCCGGTCGATGTCTTGATGAAATCGGCACCTTCGGCAATTGCGATCTGCGAGGCACGGCGGGTAAGGGCGGCGCTTTTCAACTCGCCGGTTTCTAAAATGACCTTGAGAATTGCGGGCGAGGCGATCACGGCCCTCACAGCCCGGATCATCTCCATCACGGCCGTTTCATCGCCTTGCAACAAAGCCTGGTAGGGGATGACCAGATCAATCTCATCCGCGCCGTCGGCCAGAGCCGCCTCGGTTTCCGCGACAACCGCCGCAATACCGAGATTGCCCGAGGGGAAATTGACCACCGTTGCGATCTTCACCTGGCCGTCATGACCAAGCAAGCCGCGCGCCTGCGCAACGAAACGCGGCCAGATGCAGATCGCCGCCGTATGGCCAAATGGCGTCACGGCACGGACGCACAGTTCATCGATCTCTTCTGGTCTGCAATCGTCTTTCAGATTGGTCAGATCCAGCACCGACAAGGCGACGGCAGCGCATTCGCGCAGTTCACGGCTATCCAAGATCTGCTCCTCCATGAACGATCATTCGCTTGAGGATGGCGGCAAGCCGTCTCCCGCCAATCGGGGCCATATCCTTGGTCTCCTCGTGGCTGAGTTCGGCGCCCGTCATCCCTGCTCCATAATTGGTGATAACCGACGCGGCCGCAACCTTCAGGCCAAAAAAACGCGCCAGGATGACTTCCGGCACGGTCGACATGCCGACCGCATCGGCGCCCATCGTCCGCGCCATGCGGATTTCCGCCGGCGTCTCGAAGCTTGGTCCAGAAAACCACATATAGACACCGGATGACAGGGAAATGTCTTCATCGTCTGCCGCACGGCGCATAGCCTCGGCCAACTCGCCGTCATAGGCCTGGGTCATGCCCACAAACCGTCCATCCCCCGCCTCGCCGATCAGCGGGTTGATGCCGGAGAAATTGATGTGATCGGTAATCTGCATCACCGAGCCGGGCGGCATATCGGCCCGCAAGGAACCGGCAGCATTGGTCAGGATCAGCGTGGTTACGCCAAGCGCTGCCAGCGTCTCGATGGGAAGCCGCATGGCTGCGGCATCACCCGCTTCGTAATAATGCACCCGGCCCGCCAGCATGATAATCGGCTGACCGGCGAAAACCCCGGCCACCAGTTCCTTGGCATGGCCGGAAACGCCACCCTGCGGAAAACCCGGTATATCGGAAAAGGGAATGCGAACCGCGCTCTCCACCTCGTCCACCAACCCGCCAAGGCCGGAACCGAGCACGATGGCGATGCGTGGCAGAAGCCCGTTCAGCCTGTCGATGAGCAGATCGACCGCCGGGGTCATCCGAGTGTATCCGTCTCGAAGCTGAAGGGCAGCAACTCGTCCATGCTCATCACCTTTTGCACGCCCACTTCATCGCAGAGGTAGATTTTCGTCTCAGGCGAAGCAAATTCCCGGATCTTCTGACGACAGCCGCCGCAAGGCGGGCAGAGCGCCAGCTTTTCAGCGATGACGGCGATCTCAACGATCTTCCGTCCGCCGCCCATAATCATGCAGCCGATGGCCGTCGGCTCGGCGCACCAGCCTTGAGGAAAAGACAGGTTCTCGATATTGGCGCCGACATAGATCTTGCCATCATCGGCGCGGATCGCGGCACCGACCGGAAATTTCGAATAGGGCGCATGGGCATGGCGCATGGCATCGCGGGCCGCCTCGAACAGATCGTGAGACATATTACCGTTCCTTCACATAGGGCACGCCGCCCGCCTTGGGACCATTGGCGGCTCCGATAAAGCCAGCCAACAGAATACAGGTGAGAATATAGGGCAGAGCCTGGAAAATCTGCACTGGCACTTCCCCAATGCCCGGCACCGCCTTGCCCTGCATGAAATTGGACATCGCATCGAGAAAGCCGAACAGCAGGCAGGCGAACATCACAGGCACCGGCTTCCATTTGGCAAAGATCAGCGCGGCAAGCGCGATATAGCCCTTGCCCGCCGACATGTCGCGGATGAAGGCAGCCGATTGGGCGATGGCGAGATAGGCGCCGGCAAAGCCGCAGAGAAAGCCTGCAACGATCACCGCCCGGTAGCGCAGCCAGGCAACCGATATCCCTGCCGTATCGACAGCACCGGGATTTTCGCCCACGGCCCGCAGCCTGAGGCCAAAGCGGGTACGGTACAGTACCCACCAACTCAGCGGCACAGCCAGAAAGGCCAGATAGGTCAAGGCATTGTTGCCGGAAACGACATTGGCATAGAGAGGGCCGAGAAACGGCACGTCAAGCAGGGCCTCAGCGCCCGGAAGCACGATTGGCTGAAAGCGGGCATCACCAGGCAGTTGCGGGGTGCGTCCGCCCTGGCTGAACCAGGCCTGGCCCAAGACCGCCGTCAGGCCCGCTGCGACGAAATTCAGCGCCACACCGGAAATGATCTGATTGCCGCGATTGGTGATCGAGGCAAAGCCATGGATCAGCGAAAAGCCGATGGACACAGCAATGCCGCCTGCAAGCCCCGCCCAGGCCGAGCCGGTGAGATAGGCAACGCAGGCCGCCGCAAAAGCGCCCGCCAGCATCTTGCCTTCCAATCCAATATCGAAAACCCCGGCCCGTTCGGAAAACAGCCCGGCCAGCGCCGTGAAAATCAGCGGGATCGACAGACGCACTGTGGAGCCCAGGATGCTGACAATCATATCGAAATTGTCCATATCGTCAGATCCTCACTTGTTTGACTTGGCTGGGCTTGACGAGGCGGGGCGGGCAGCCGGGCGGGCAATCGTCTGGTAGAAACGCACCAGCGCCGGTCGGAACATGAATTCCAACGCGCCTGCAAACAGGATCACCAGACCCTGGATGACCACGATCATGTCGCGGGTGATATTGGGCATGTCGAAAGACAGTTCCGCGCCGCCCTGGTAGAGCACGCCGAACAGGATGGCCGCAATGACGATGCCGAGCGGATGGCTGCGGCCCATCAGGCTGACCGCAATACCGACAAAGCCCGCGCCGCCGACAAACTCCACCTGGAGGCGAGCGGAAGCGCCCATCACCGTATTCAGCGACATCATACCGGCCAGACCGCCTGATATCAGCATGGTGATGATAACGATTTTCACATAGGGAATGCCGGCATAGGCCGCCGCCGAACGGCTGATGCCGAGCGTGCGCATTTCATAGCCAAGCTTGGTGCGCCAGATCAGCACCCAGACAGCCGCCGCCATGACAAGAGCGATGATGAAGGAGACGTTGAAGGGTGCCGGGCCGAGCTTCAGGCCAAACAACGCCATCAGCCAATCCAGCTTCGGCAATTGACCGCCCACAAGAAAGGTCCGGGTTTCCGGCGCCATCTTGCCCGGCACGATCAGCACATGCACCAGCAGATACACCATCAGCGCCGCGCCGATGAAGTTGAACATGATGGTGGTGATAACGATATGGCTGCCGCGTTTTGCCTGCAACCAGGCCGGGATCAACGCCCAGGCCGCCCCGAACAGAGCCGCCCCGATCACCGCAAACGGCATGGTGACATACCAGGGACAATAATGGTCCAATGCCAAGGCCACCAGCGCCGCGCCAAGGCCACCGACATAGGCCTGACCCTCGGAGCCGATATTGAACAGCCCGGCATGATAGGCAACCGCAACCGACAGGCCGGTAAAGATGAAATTGGTGGCATAATAGAGCGTAAAACCAATGCCTTCACCGCGACCCAGCGCGCCCTGAAGCATGAGGACCAGAGCGTCCCAGGGATTTTCGCCGATGATCCACACGACCAGGCCTGAAATCAAAAAAGCCAGCAGCAGGTTGATCAACGGCAAAAGCCCGTAGGTGATCCAGTTCGGCAGCGGAATGGAAGCGGTACTCATCAAAACCTCAAGCGGCAATGCCGGCCATCATCAGGCCCAGCGTCTGTTCATCGGCATCTGCCGTCTTTTCGCCCACCACCTTGCCGGCAAACATCACCAGGATGCGGTCGGACAAGGAGCGGATTTCATCCAGTTCCACCGATACCAGCAGCAGCGCCTTGCCCTTGTCACGGGTTTCGACGATGCGCCGGTGAATGAATTCAATGGCGCCGATATCGACGCCACGGGTCGGCTGGCCGATAATCAGCACATTCGGATCGCGCTCGATCTCGCGGGCAACGACGATCTTCTGCTGATTGCCGCCCGAAAAATTGGCCGTCTTCAATCGGGGATTGGGTGGTCGGATATCATATTTGGCAATCTCGACCTCGGCAGCAGCGCGGATCGCCTTCGGATCGAGAAACATGCCTTTTCCGTAGCGCTCGTCGCGGTGATAGCCAAGAATAGCGTTCTGGCTTTCCTCAAAGGGCAGGACAAGGCCCATATGATGGCGATCTTCAGGGATATGGGCAAGGCCAAGATCTCTTAATCGAGCAGGATCGTAACCGGTGACTGATTTGCCAGCGATGAGGATCTCGCCCGATACCGGCTTGCGAATGCCGGTGATCGCTTCCAGCAATTCGCTCTGGCCATTGCCCGCTACGCCAGCAATGCCGACAATCTCACCTTCGCGCACATCGAAGGACACATCATCGACCATGACGACGCCGCGACTGTCCTTGACGGTCAGGTTGCGCACCGACAGCAGAACGTCTCGCGGCTGTGCAGGCTGCTTGTCGACCCGCAGCAGCACCCGGCGGCCAACCATCAGCTCCGCCAATTCCTCTACAGTGGTCTCCGCCGTCTTGCGGGTGGCAACGATTTCGCCGCGCCGCATGACGGAAACCGTATCGGTAATCGCCATGATTTCCCGCAGTTTGTGGGTAATCAGGATAACCGTTTTGCCCTGATCGCGCAGCACGCGCAGGATCTTGAACAGATGATCGGCCTCGGCAGGCGTCAGCACCCCTGTCGGCTCGTCGAGAATGAGAATATCGGCGCCGCGATACAGCGCTTTCAGAATTTCCACCCGCTGCTGGCGACCGACCGGCAATTCCTCGACCACGGCATCGGGATCGACATCCAGCCCGTAATCCGTTTCCAGCTGCTTTAGGGAGGCGCGGGCCGCTGCCGTTCCCTTGGCCAGCAAAGCGCCACCTTCGGCACCCAGCATGACATTTTCCAGCACGGTAAAATTTTCGACCAGCATGAAATGCTGATGCACCATGCCGATGCCGCTGGAAATGGCCGCCTGGCTGTCCTTGATGACCGTCGCCTGGCCGCCGATTTTGATCTCGCCGCCATCTGCCTGGTAAAATCCATAGAGGATCGACATCAGCGTCGATTTCCCGGCACCGTTTTCACCGATAATGCCATGGATCGAGCCCTTGGCCACTGTCAGGTTGATATTCTTGTTGGCATGAACCGGACCGAATTTCTTGTCGATCCCGATGAGTTCAATCGCAGGGGTTTGGGCCACGTGCAAAACTCCGGAGAGAGTATTTCCAGCAAAGGTGCGAAGCAGTTTTGCGTCCGGAAATGCAAAAAGAGAGAGAATTTTCGCTGTTCGACGAAAAGCGAAAACGCTCTAACGGACATGAAAAGGGCGCGAGGCGGAATGCCGCTCGCGCCCTCGTTTCAGATCACTTCGGGCAGGAATTGTCTGCCATGTAATCATGAACCTTGACTGTGCCGGCAATGATATCGGCGCGGGCCTTTTCAACAGCCGCCTTCATTTCCGGTGTAATCAATGCCTTGTTGTTGTCGTCGAGTGCTGCCATCACGCCGTCTTCCTTGACGCCAAGCACTTCCAGGCCAGGCTTAAACTTGTCAGCCTTGGCATCGGCATAGGCGTTATAGACAGCCAGATCGACGCGCTTGACCATGGATGTGAGCACGGAACCCGGATGCAGATGGTTCTGGTTGGAATCGACGCCGATTGACAGTTTCTTGGCATCGGCTGCGGTCTGCAACACGCCCATCCCGGATGCACCGGCCGCCGCGTAGATCACGTCGGAGCCCTGGTCCATCTGGTTCTTGGTCAACTCGCCAGCGCGGACCGGATCGTTCCAGGCCGCACCTGTCGTGCCAACCATGTTCTGCAACACTTGGATCTTCGGATTGGCAGCGCGTGCGCCCTGCTCATAGCCGCATTCGAACTTGCGGATCAGCGGAATGTCCATGCCGCCGACAAAGCTGACTTTGCCGGTTTTGGAGGCCATGCCGGCCAGAAGACCAACCAGATAGGAGCCTTCTTCTTCCTTGAAGACCACCGAGCGGACATTCGGCTTATCCACGACCGAATCGACGATCACGAATTTGGTTTCTGGAAATTCGGTCGCGACCTTTTCCATGGCCGAGGTCCAGGCGAAGGATACCGCGACGATCGGGCTGAAACCCTTGGAGGCAAAGTTGCGGATCGCCTGTTCGCCCTGGGTATCGCTGGTCGGTTCGAAATCCCGGAACTTGATGCCGGTTTCCTTTTCGAACTTGTCCGCGCCGTTGAATGCTGCCTCGTTGAAGGATTTGTCGAACTTGCCGCCGGTGCCATAGACGAGCGCCGGCTTGATGTCGGCAGCGAGCGCCGAGGCCGACATGGCGGCCATGGCAAACAGCGTGATAAGGGATTTCTTCATTGTGCAGCCCTGATGTTGCTTGTGTTGTTCTTTATAGGCTTTCCATGCGCGACGGAGAATTGCGTCACCACGGCCAGCCCGCCCCCTCTTAGGTTCGGCTGGGCCGCATCCTTGCACGGCTTTCCAAAAAATTCACCAGATTTTTTTCAACTGGTAAATATTAACAGGACTGCTGTTTTTTAAAGCTGAAAGACGAAAAACCAGCCGCATCAACGGTTTGTTTGCTGTATTTTTAGCGGCAGGCGACGCACGCCTGTATAGCACAGCCTGCGTTAACCACAGGCGTTCTTGGCCAGAGAGTGTTGATGGCCTTCCTCGGCGCCATAAAACAGACCCGCCCGAGTAGTTTTTACGGCAGACGTCTCTCCGCAAATAGCCTTTTACAGCTCTAAATCCACATGACGCCAGAATACACCTCAGAGCGATAGGTATTACCGACGTCATAGACCGGGAGCGTGCATTACAGCGCCGTGCGTTTTATAAAACGCACAAAGGACGCTGTAACACTTTAAATCTACTGCATAATTCCTTAAATCGATTCCGATTTAAGGAATTATGCAGTAGATCGGAATATCAGGCTGCGAACCGCCCGGCAGGCGACCGCCGTTTATAGCCGGCGATCCACAGCAAAAGAGCCATGGTCAGGAAAACCGCAAAAGCCGGCTGCTGCAATATGCCTTTATCCGCCAGCTGCAAGGCGTCACTGCTGATATGGGCGGTGATTGCCTGCTTGACCACGGCAAGGCTGGCCGGGCCGATATCGGCCCAAAGCGAACCGAAACCCGTTGTGACGACATCCGAGGAAGCGACGGACTCTATGGCATCGGTCGTCCCCGCCACGATGGCGAGAACAAGCATGATGAAACTGAGAATGCGCAATAAAAACCGGATCATCCCCGTCTCTTTCCATCTTGCCCGCGCCCGCTTTTACAGGATTGCCGGTCTACTGCATAATTCCTTAAACCGGAATCGGTTTAAAGAGAAAATTATGCAGCAGATATAAAGCGCTAAAGCCAACCTTTGTGCGCCATATAGGGCGTACGGCGCTGTAGGCCCAAGCGCGCAATCCAGCGCCTGATAAAAGATTTCCGAGGCTTTGTCGAAAAACTGTCAGATTTGGGTTGATCGCCGCCGAATCCTTGATATATGTCCCGCCCGAACGGTCAAGCTGCCCAGCAGCAAGCTTTTCGAAAAACGGACAGGTGGCCGAGTGGTTTAAGGCGCACGCCTGGAACGCGTGTGTGCGTGAAAGCGTACCGAGGGTTCGAATCCCTCCCTGTCCGCCATTAAGTCCCGTAAGCCGGTAATTCCATTATATTGACTGTCTAAAACGTCCAGCAGGTTCGACAGAATGTGTTGGCTTTCTCTTTGTGCCATGGTCTTGACGACTGATCCCGGATACACCGCTTCGAAAAAGCAGCGGTGATCGGACGATGGCGAAAGCGGAAAGACAGATGAAAGCTGCGGAGGTAGAGCGTCTCCGCTCAACGTTTCCCGGCATTTACAGTGATTTTTTGGCGGGCCGCATTGGTTCTCTGCGGGTGGCGCTTGAATTGGCGGGACTGCGACCGCAACGCAGCCGGTTGGAGAAGCTGAAAAACTCCTGGAAAAAGGCGGGCTTGGAAGAGCGGCAGGCGTTTATCGCCTGGCTGACAACCCAGAAAAACGGCGAGGTACTGGAAAGCACTTTGCCCCGGTCAACCCTGTCCGTGCAAAAATCTGCCTCCGGCCCGATTGCCAATGGCCGCTATCTGTTGCCGGAAACGATTATCCGCATTGAAGCCGTCATGGCGCGGCGGCGGCTGAAGCCGGGCGAGGTCATGCAGGAACTCGGTTTTGGCGCCAATGACAGGAGCCTGTTAAAGGCTCTGGCACGCAAAGCCGCATTGAGGCTGAAAGCCATCGCGGCGCTGGAAAGCTGGCTTGCCAAAAACGAACCCTCCTGATCCCTCGACGCAGGCCTTATACCTTTACAGCATGCTCCACACGGTCCTCGGACCCGAAGAATTTCAGGTAGCGTTCGACTTCGGCGGGTTCTCCAGTTGCCTTCAAGGGATTGTCGGAGAGTTTGACGGCGGGCCGGCCATTGGCTTCGGTGATCTTGCAGACGATGGAAATCGGCTTTAACCCGGCAATATCATGGGGTGCGCAGCCGATGAAATCATTGGTGAGGTTGGTGCCCCAGCCAAAGCTCATTCGCACCCGGCCTTCGAAATGACGGTAAGTGTCGATGATGGCATCCACATCCAGACCGTCGGAAAAAATCAATAGTTTCTGGCGCGGATCGCGGCCCATTTTCTCCCACCAGGCAATGATCCTCTCGCCGCCTTCGATCGGTGGGGCGCTGTCAGGTCGAAAACCGGTCCAATCCGCCACCCAGGGCGGCGCATCGCGCAGGAAAGCCGATGTGCCGAAGGCATCGGGCAAAACAATCAGCAGATTGCCGTTATAGAGCGTGTTCCAGTCCTGAAGCACTTTATAGGGCGCATTGGCCAGTTCAGCATCGGTCTTTGCCAAGGCCGCCGCCACCATCGGCAATTCATGGGCATTGGTGCCGACCGCTTCCAGATCCGAATCCATAGCCAGCAATACATTGCTGGTGCCGGTAAAAGCTTCGCCAATACCTTCCTTTAGGGCTTCCACACACCACCTTTGCCACAGGAAGCTGTGGCGACGGCGGGTGCCGAAATCGGAAATCCGCAGGCCCGGCAATTGCTTCAGCCGCTCGACCTTTTCCCACATCTTCGCCTTGGCACGGGCGTAGATAACATCCAGCGTAAAATAGCCGAGTGATTTCAGCGCAGCCCGCGAACGCAGTTCGTTGATAATCGCCAGGGCCGGGATTTCCCACAGCGTGGTTTCCATCCATCGCCCGCGGAAGGTCAGCTCATATTGGCCATCGCGCTTGGAAAGCTCGTAGGGCGGCAGGCGAATTGTCGACAACCAGGACAGAAATTCCGGCTCGAAAATCTGGGTACGGCCATAAAAACTATTGCCCGCCAGCCAAATCAATTCTTTTTTGCTGATACCAAGCGTGCGGACATGGTCGAGTTGGGCGCGCAGTTCCGCCTCGTCAATCTCGTCGGCGATTCGCACCGTAGTCGTACGGTTGATCAGCGTGAACGTCACATCGACATCTGGATAAAGCTTCCAGATCATCTGTAACATCAACAGCTTATAGAAATCGGTATCGAGCAGGCTGCGCACGATAGGGTCAAGCTTCCAGGCATGGTTATAGACCCGCCTTGCAATATCCGCCTTTGCCATTTGTCCTCGCCGCCTGCCGCCGGCCTGGTTTTGGCCGCACCATTATAGCCACCGCCGCATGGCGTTGGCCTTCAGGATCAACCTTATCGAAAAAACTGTGACCAAAGTCCAGTGGCGGGGAAATCCTATCTTGGCCGAATGCGCCGCCCGCCTGTCGCAATCACGGCGTGGTGCTTGGTTGGCTCGGCTGCTGCGGCGCAGTCGTTGGGCGTGTCGTTTCGGTGGCCGGGTCCGTTGAGGGTGCAATTTTCTGCCCCCACCATTCCGCCGGTATCCACGCAACCAGCGCCAGAACCAGTCCTGCCAACAGAACGATCAGCACAGGCTTCCCGCGAAAGCCCTGCCGCGCCTCGGTCGGCTCCAGCGGGCGCTCTGCTCCCGGCGTTTCGGGCGTCGTATTCAGGTTTCTATCAGCGGGGTCGAAATTGCCTGGTCCTGCCATGCGAAGAGCCTCCATCTGTTTCATACGCAATCATACGTAAACACTCATGAAGGCCAACGTACCGACAAGGCAAAGGTTCCGGGATCAATACCCCGCAGAACGGTCCACGACATGATCCAGCGCCTCACCCGCCTCAAACCGCGTGATCTGCGTCTCCACATGGGCAAACAGCGCCCGTACATCCGAGGCCGCAGCCGCATGAGGGGTCAGGACGACATTCTCCATGGCCCATAGCGGGCTATCCATCGCCAGCGGTTCTTTTTCAAACACATCAAGCGATGCGCCACCCAGCACGCCTTTCTGCAAGGCGGTGATGACATCCGCTTCCACCTGGCTCCCCCCACGACCAGCATTGAGAAACACCGGCTTGTCCAGCGCTCCGCCCTGCCGCAGGCGTGAAAACAGGCTGCTATCATAGAGGCCCCGGGTTTCCGGGGTCAGCGGCAGGAGGCCGACAAGGATATCGGTACGGGCCAGGAATTCATCGATCCGCGCCTCGTCATAGGTGTCGATCCCGTCAATCTCGCGTTTGCGCCGCGACCAGCCGATCACGTCAAATCCCATCACCTTCAGTTTGCGCGCCGCATCCTGGCCCAGAACCCCCAGCCCCATGACACCGACGGTAACATCGCGGGCTTCCGGCTGGAGATCCTTCTCATTCCAGACCGTATCGCGCTGCTGCCTGAGATATTGGCCCATATGGCGCAGGTGATAGAGACAGTTCACCACCACCCATTCGCTCATCCTGTCCGTCAGGCTGCGGTCAACGAAGCGCACGATCGGCAAGTCGGGCAGACCCGGCAGTGTCAGGACGTGATCGACACCGGCGCCACCGGAAAACAGCACTTTGAGACCCGAAGCGCGGGTAAACAGCGATGGCTCCGGCTTCCACAACACCGCATAGGCTGCGGCCGACAGGTCCCTGCCAGCGTTCTCGGGATCACCGAGATCGATCACCTCACGGTCCGCAAAGGCCCCGGCCAGCGCTGCCTGCATGGCGGCGCGTGAAAACTTGAGGTCGATCACCACGGGAGGCTTGGCGGACATGTGGGGGCATCCTTGCAGAGACTGGTATTATTGGCTGACGCCACCGATATTCATGGCCTTGAGGTCGAATGCGGCAGCCAGAAGAGCCTTGGTATAATCCTGTTTCGGGGCGCCGAAAACCTCCTGCGCCGGTCCCTGCTCGACAACTTTTCCTGAACGCATGACGATGATGTCATTGGCCAGCGCCTTCACCACTTTCAGGTCGTGGCTGATGAACAGATAGGCGAGGTCATGGCGGCTCTGCAAGTCGCGCAACAGATCCACCACCTGCGCCTGCACGGTCATATCCAGCGCCGAGGTCGGCTCATCCAGCATCACGAAGCGCGGTTTCAGCACCATGGCACGGGCAATGGCGATACGCTGCCGTTGGCCACCGGAAAACTCATGCGGATAACGCCAGCGGGTGGCGATATCCAGACCTACTTCCTCCAGCGCCCAGCAGACCCGCCTGTCACGCTCTGCTGCCGACAGGCTCCGCTCATGCACTCGCAATCCCTCGGCAATGATATCCCCCACCGACATGCGCGGGCTCAGCGCCCCGAACGGGTCCTGGAACACTACTTGCAAACGGTCACGCAGCGGTCGCATCTGCTTAAATGAATAGCCGTCGATATTCTTGCCGAGAAAGCCGATCCGGCCCTCGGACGAGATCAGCCGGGCCAGCGCCAGCCCCAGCGTGGTCTTGCCGGAGCCGGATTCACCGACCACGCCAAGCGTCTGTCCGGCGCGCAGCGTCAGATCGACACCGTCCACGGCCTTCACATTGTCCACTACCCGGCGCAGAAACCCGGCCTTGATCGGGAACCAGACACGGATCTCCTGCCCTTCCATTACGACAGGCTTTGCCAGATCGGTTTCCGGCGGCACACCGCGCGGCTCGGATGCCAGCAATTTCCTGGTATAGGCATGTTGCGGATTGGCGAAGATCGACTCGACCGGGCCGCTTTCAACGATTTTACCGCCGGTCATCACACAGACGCGGTCGGCGAATTTACGGACGATGCCGAGATCATGGGTGATGAACAGCATGGACATGCCATGCTCATGCTTCAGCCCGGCCAGAAGCTCCAGAATCTGGGCCTGCACCGTCACATCCAGCGCCGTGGTCGGCTCATCGGCCACCAGCAGCTTTGGCCGGTTGGCAAGCGCCATGGCAATCATCACCCGCTGACGCTGGCCGCCGGACAATTCATGCGGAAAGGCCGAGAGCCGCTTTTCCGGCTCGCGAATGCCGACCTGAAGCAGCAGTTCCAGCGTCCGCTTGCGGGCGGCCTCTCCGGTCAGCGACTGATGGAGTTCCAGGATCTCGCCAATCTGCTGCTCGATGCTGTGCAGCGGGTTGAGCGAGGTCATCGGCTCCTGGAAGATCATAGTGATGTCATTGCCGCGCACCGCACGCAACGCCGGCTCGGACAGGGTCATCAGATCCCGCCCGTCAAACAGGATCTGGCCGGAGGGATGGCTGGCAGCGGGATAGGGCAGGAGTTTGAGGATCGAGGCAGCCGAGACCGATTTGCCGGAGCCGGATTCGCCCACCAGCGCCAGGATTTCCCCCGGTGCTATATCGAAGCTGACGTGATCCACGGCAAGGCTCTGGCTTTCGCCCTGATGAAAGGCGACCGATAGATCGCGAACGGACAGAAGAGGCGCGCTCATTTGAAGGTCTTCCTCGGATCGAAGGCATCGCGCACCGCCTCGCCGACGAAAATCAGCAGGGACAGCATGATCGCCATGGTGAAGAAGGCCGTCAGCCCCAGCCAGGGCGCTTGCAGATTGCGCTTGCCCTGGGCGATCAACTCACCCAGCGAAGGCGAACCGGGCGGCATGCCGAGGCCAAGGAAATCCAGCGAGGTCAGGGTGGTGATCGATCCCGACAGGATGAAGGGCAGGAAGGTCAACGTTGCCACCATGGCATTAGGCAGCAGATGGCGGCGCATGATGGTCCAGTTACCGACACCAAGCGCTCGGGCAGCATTGACATATTCGAAGTTTCTGGCCCGCAGAAACTCCGCCCGCACGATGCCGACGAAATGCACCCAGGTGAACAGCAGCATGATGCCCAGCAGAATGAAGAAGCCCGGCGGCAGCAGCGAGGCGATGATCAGCAGAATGTAAAGCAGCGGGATCGATGACCAGATCTCAATGAACCGCTGCATCAACAGATCGGTCTTGCCACCGAAATAGCCTTGCACGGCACCCGCGGACACGCCGATCACCGCAGAAATCATCGTCAGCGCCAGGCCGAACAGTACGGAAATGCGGAAGCCGTAAATCATCCGCGCCATGACATCGCGAGCCTGATCGTCGGTGCCAAGCCAGTTCATGTTACCGAGAATGCAATTCGGGTCATCCGCACCTTTCGGATAGGCCGAGCAGCGTTGCTTGGCGTCCATCAGCCAGAAGGGCGGCGTCGGGGCCGATTGCGGGATTTCCGAATTCACCGTGCGATAGGAATAGCGGATCGGCGGCCAGATCATCCAGCCATGGGCGTTGATTTCGTCCGAGACAAAGCTGGAGCGATAATCGGTGACAGCCAGAAAGCCGCCGAATTTTTCCTCCGGATAATTGATGGCGACAGGAAACAGGATCTCGCCCTTGTAGGAGGCGATGATTGGCCGGTCATTGGCGATCAGCTCGGCACAGAGGCTAAGCCCGAACAGAACCATGAAGATCCAGAAGGACCAGGAGCCGCGCCGGTTGGCCTTGAAATTCTCCAGGCGCCGCCGGTTGATCGGGGTCAGGAACGGCTTTTTTGGCGGCTTGGCCAGGTGTTCGGGAACGGCTGCCATCAGACATCCCTCCGGTCAAAATCGATGCGGGGATCAATCCAGGTATAGATCAAATCCGAGACAAGGCTGACCACCAGCCCCAGCAGCGAGAAGATATAAAGCGTGGCAAACACGATCGGATAATCGCGGTTGATGATCGACAGATAGCCGAGACGCCCCAGGCCATCCAGTGAGAAGATATTCTCGATCAGCAGCGAACCGGTGAAGAAGGCCGAAACGAAAGCGCCGGGAATACCAGCAATGACGATCAGCATGGCATTGCGAAACACATGGCCATAGAGCACCCGATGCTCGCTGAGGCCCTTGGCGCGGGCCGTCACCACATATTGTTTCTTGATCTCGTCAATGAAGGAATTCTTGGTGAGCAGCGTCGTGGTGGCAAAGGCCGAAAGCAGCAATGCGGTCAGCGGCAGGGTCAGATGCCAGAAATAATCGAGGATCTTCTGCCACCAGCTGAGATCGGCGAAATTATCGGAGGTCAGGCCACGCAGCGGAAACCAATTGTAGAAGGAGCCACCGGCAAACAGCACGATCAGCAGAATGCCGAACAGGAAGCCCGGCACGGCATAGCCGACCACGACGATGCCGGAGGTCCAGACATCGAAGGTCGAGCCGTCCTTGACCGCCTTGCGGATACCGAGCGGAATGGAAATCGCATAGGACAGCAACAGAACCCAGACGCCGAGCGAGATCGAGACCGGCATTTTCTCGACAATCAGGTCGATCACCGAGGTGTTTCGGAAGAAGCTCTCGCCGAAATCGAAGCGGATATAGTTCCACATCATGTCGAGAAACCGGGTGAGCGGCGGCTTGTCGAAGCCGAACTGCTTTTCCAGTTTCTTGATCAGATCCGGGTCCAGCCCCTGGGCGCCGCGATAGTTCGATCCGCCATCGCCCATGCCGCCCTGGCTGACGATATCGCCACCGCCGGAAAGCCGCTGGTCGGCGCTGTCGCCCTGGCCGCTTAACTGCGCCACCACTTGTTCCACCGGACCGCCGGGGGCAAACTGGATGACCAGGAAGGAAATGCCCATGATGCCGACCATGGTCGGGATCATCAACAGCAGGCGGCGCAGGATATAGGCGCCCATCAGCGGAACGCTCCCGTGTTCACCATGCCATCATGTTTTGCCAATCCATCCGTCCTTTATTGCTCTTGTCGTATGTTCGGGGCGCTGATTCGCCCCGCCTATTGGTAGCGGCTGAAATGCGGCCTGCAAAGCAGGCTGTCACTGCCTATGCCGCCGTATGGTCATGCATAGGGTTAATTCGAGGCTTGCTTTGACCACCAGATATCGGGGAAACCACTGGCAAATTCCGGCAGGTCCTGGGGATGGGCAAACTTGTCCCAATAGGCAAACCACATCTCGCCGCGGGTGTAGGACGGCACGACATAAGCGCCCGCCAGCAGCAGCCTGTCGAGGGCGTGGGCGGTTGCGATCAAAGTGTCGCGGTCTTTCGCAAAGATAATCTGGTCGATCAAGGCATCGATGCCCGGATTCTTTATACCGGCATAATTGCGCGAAGCCGTGGTGTCGGCACTGGCCGACCCCCAGTAATCGCGCTGCTCATTGCCGGGATTGGTGGATTGCTCCGCAACATAATAGACGGCGTCATAATCGAAGCTACGCAACCGGCTGGTGAATTGGGAGGAATCGACGCTTCGGACATTGACCTCGATGCCGATTTTTCGCAGATTATTGGCATAGGGCAATGCCACCCGCTCGATGAGCGGACCATCCAGCAAAATTTCGAACGTGAACGGTTTGCCGGTCGCCTTGGACACCATCCGGTTGCCGCGCAATTCGTAGCCTGCCTTGGCGAAAAGCGAAATAGCCATGCGCAGATTGTCACGCTGCTTTGCGGGGTCTCCATTGACCGGATTTTTATAGACCGTGGAGAACACCTCCGGCGGCACATATTGCTTGATCCCGTTCAGGATCTCCAACTCCTTGCCCTCAGGCAAGCCGCTGGAGGCCAGGTCATTTCCATAGAAATAGCTGTCGATCCGCTTGTAGAGCCCGAAAAACACCGTTCGGTTCAGTTCCTCGAAATCGAAAGCATAATTCAACGCCTTGCGGACATTCACATCCTTGAACTGCTCCCGCCGCGTATTGAGGAAGAAGCCCATCATCAAGCCGGCTTTGCGGTAATCGTTCGGGATCTGCTCGCGCTTGATTCTGCCTTGGACGGCAGCCGGAAAATCGTAGGACTTGGTCCAGCGCATGGCGGAATTTTCAAGCCACAGATCGGTCGCGCCAGAACGGAAACCTTCGAATGCGACATTGATATCGGCATAATAGGTGTAGGATATACTGCGGAAATTATTGTAGCCGATATTGACGTTGATATCCTTGCCCCAATAGTCATCCCGCAATTCGTAGCGCACCGATCCACCCGGCGAAAATCCGGCGATGCGATAGGGACCAGATCCCATGATCGGCTCAAGCGTCGTCTTGGAGATGTCACGCGGCTTGCCATCGGGTCCCTGGGCTTGCCACCAATGCTTTGGAACGACGTCGAGTTGCCCGACAATCGAAGGCAGTTCCTTGTTGCCTTTCTGATCGAACGTGAACGTGACTTCCTGGTCGCCAGTCTTTTCGGCCTTCACAACATGACTATAATAAATCGCAGCCGCCGGGTTGAGCTGCTTGACGGCATCGAAACTGAAAACAACATCATCCGGGGTGACTGGCTGGCCATCCGCCCATTTGGCCTCGCGCCGCAGCCGAAATTTCACATAGGAAACGTCGTCGGGATAGGCGAGCGCCTCCGCCAGCAGACCGTAGCTGACGCCATCCTCATCGAGCGAGGATTTGAGCAGGGTTTCGGTCACAAGCGATGCGCCAGGGGGCGACGATAGCAGCACCTGGACACCATCTGCCAACTGCCCCTTACCCGCGATCGGATTGAAGGTATCGAAGGTGCTGCCGAGCGACGAAAGTTTCAATTCCCACGCCTTCGGCGCATCGGGATTGACATAGTTGAAGCGTTGAAAACCCTCGGGATATTTGGGTGCATCGATCACGCCGATGGCGTAGCGCCATTGCGGCTCCTCTGCGAAAGCCTGAGTGGCCAAGCTCTGTGCGGCACAGAGACCCAAGAACAATGGGCCCAAAAACAATGCGCGTATTTTTGCCCCGGCGCGGATGACAGCCATAAATTACCCTCGAACTTCAACAGAAAGGCCGACAATGCCTTTCCACCTGCGTGATGCCCCACATTTCTGTCGGAGAAAGAGACCCTTGCAGTGGTGATTTGGCTGACAAGATAAGACAAAACCGGGCGAAAGACAGGCTTTGGCACGCAAACCCACACAAACTCTCCGGTTTTGCGGAAAGCCGGGTTCCACTTTCGTCTGGCAAACCCTAGTTTCATCGAGGTGCAGACGGATGATTCCGCAAGGACGAGGTGAAATTTGACGAGACGATCAACAGTGCTACGGGCGATGACAGCCGGGCTGGCGGTTCTTTCACTCGGGATCGACATGGCCATGGCAGGGCCGGATCAACCCGCAAAACTCGCCTTCCCCCAGGAAACCCTTCCCAATGCAGGGCCGGTCATGCCCTATGGTTCCTATGCGCGCGGCTGCATGAGCGGGGCGGTCGCCCTGCCGACGGATGGACCCAATTGGCAGGCGATGCGGCTATCGCGCAATCGCCGCTGGGGCAATCCGGCGATGATCCAGACCATTGAGCAACTGTCGCGCGATGCGCAGAAGATCGGTTGGCCGGGGCTGCTGGTCGGCGATATCGCCCAGCCGCGCGGCGGGCCGATGGCCAATGGCCATGCCTCCCACCAGATCGGGTTGGACGCCGATATCTGGCTGACCCCGATGCCTGCAAAACGCCTGACCGTGCAGCAACGCGAGGATCTGCCCTTTACCTCGATGATCCTGAAGGACAAGTTCCTGACGATCAATCCGCAGACCTGGACACCGACCCATGCCCGGCTGCTGATGCTGGCGGCAAGCTATCCGCAGGTCGAGCGGCTTTTCGTCAATCCAACCATTAAGAAGAAACTCTGCGAAAGCTGGACGGGCGACCGGACCAATATGGGCAAGATCCGTCCGATCTATGGCCATGACGCCCATTTCCATATCCGGCTTTCCTGCCCGCCCGGTGCCGCCGGTTGCAAGCCGCAAGCGCCTGTTGCTCCCGGCGACGGCTGCGACAAATCGCTGGCCTGGTGGTTTACCAAGGAACCGTGGGAACAGAAGAAACGCGACCCGAATGCCAAGCCCCCGCCGCCGCCACGCCCCGTGATGGTTTCGGACCTGCCCAAGGCCTGTGCCGCGGTGCTGGATGCTCCGGCTGTCGCCAGCGAGAAACAGGCGACTTTTGGCGGCGCCAAGGCCTATGTCAGTCCGGGGTCTGCCTCGGTAAAAGCCTCCTCAGCCGCCCCTGATGATGCCAACCTGCCGAGCGAGGACGTTCCATCGCCGTCGCCGCGCCCCTAAGATCAGGCGGGGGCGGCTTTTCAATTCCCTGCCCCTTGGTATAAGAGATCCGCAAATCGATTTAAACGCTCAGGGGAGAACCAATGGCTGAGCGCCAGAAGATTGCGCTGATCGCGCATGACAAGATGAAGGACCAGATGGCGGCGTTTGCCCGCCATCATCAGAGTTTTCTTGAGCAATGGCAGATTGTCGCCACCGGCACCACGGGCGCACGGGTGCAGGACGCCTGTCCGAAACTGGACGTTCTCAGGATGAAAAGCGGCCCTCTGGGCGGCGACCAGCAGATCGGTGCGATGATCGCCCAGGAAGAAGTCGCCATGCTGATCTTCTTCGTCGATCCCCTCACCCCCATGCCCCATGACGTCGATGTCAAGGCGCTGATGCGACTGGCTATTCTTTACGACACACCGATGGCGCTCAACCGGGCGACAGCCGACCGTCTGTTGCCCGTGATCACGGAATAATATCAAACCGCAAGGCCGAAGCCGCGTGACCAGAAATGGATTTTTCAATGCCAAAACCTCATGACAATGATCACATGCCCTTTCCGGTTCTTGTCGGCGATATCGGCGGCACCAATGCCCGTTTCTGGATTCTGACGGATGCCCATGCCGCGCCAAGGGAATTTCCCAATATCCGGACAGCGGATTTCCCGACCATCGACCAGGCCATACAGGATTGCATTCTCGACAAATCCGGCTTCCAGCCGCGCTCGGCCATCCTGGCTGTGGCCGGTCCGATCAAGGATGACGAAATTCCGTTGACCAATTGTCCCTGGGTCATTCGTCCCAAGGCGATGATTGCCGATCTCGGCTTTGACGATGTGCTGGTGGTCAATGATTTCGAGGCGCAGGCGCTGGCCGCTGCATCACTGGGGCGCAACGACCGTGAACCGATCGGTCCCCTGACCGAAACATCGCTGAATTCCCGCGTCATTCTGGGCCCCGGCACCGGGCTTGGTGTTGGTGGGCTGCTTTATACCCATCATACCTGGTTTCCGGTTCCCGGCGAAGGCGGACATGTGGATATCGGGCCGCGCAGCGAGCGGGATTGGCAGATTTTTCCACATATCGAGCGGATCGAAGGCCGGATTTCCGGCGAGCAGATCCTGTGCGGGCGCGGCATCCTGCATCTCTACAATGCCATCTGCGCGGCCGATGGCATTGCGCCTGTATGGACCGATCCCGCCGATGTGACACAGCATGCCCTAAAGGGCAATGATCCGGTCTGCGTGGAAACCATGACACTGTTCGTCACCTATCTTGGCCGGATTGCAGGCGACATGGCTCTGGTTTTCATGGCCCGTGGCGGCGTTTTCCTGTCTGGCGGCATTTCGCAAAAGATCATCCCCCTGCTGAAGAGCCCGGTCTTCCGGGCCGCATTCGAGGACAAGGCGCCGCATACGGAGATGATGCAGTCCATTCCCACCTTTGTCGCCATTCACCCGCAGGCCGCCCTTTCGGGACTGGCAGCCTATGCCCGCACGCCATCGAGCTATGGCGTGAAGCATGAAGGGCGTCGCTGGCAGCGTTGATTGCGTCGCGCATTGCTCTATGGTCAAAAGCCGCCGGACTGGCTATAGACCGGCTGGCGCGGCCATGATGGTCGCTATGACGAACCGAATGGGAAAGACATTTCTTGCGCGACACCATCAAGACCTCCCTGCCAGAATCCTCGGAAAGCATCACGGCAGTTCTTAAGCGGGTCATCGCCGAAAACGGCCGCGATCATGTGCGCGGCTATGTCTTCGCCATCATCTGCCTGGCAACTGTGGCGCTGACGACGGCCTTTACCGCCTGGATCATGGAAACTGTCATCAACGAGGCCTTCGCCAACAAGCGCGCCGATCTGGTCTGGATCATTTGCGTCTCGATCTTCGTTGCCTTTTCCCTGCGTGGCCTTGCCAGCTATGGCCAGGCCGTGGCTTTGTCCAAGATCGGCAATAATATTGTCGCGCGCTATCAGAAGCGGTTGTTCAGCCATCTGATGACGCTGTCGATGGGCTATTTCAACGAGGCCCGCTCGGCGCATCTGGCCGCCCAGGTCAGCCAGAATGTCAATGGCATCAGGGATGTCCTGAACCTGACCGTCACGTCGACGGCACGGGATCTGCTCAGCCTCATCGGCTTGATCGCGGTCATGCTCGCCAAGGATTGGGTGCTGACGTTGATCGTCTTCGTGGTGGCGCCTCCGGTTCTCTATTCGCTGCGCTATATTTCCAAGCGGCTGCGCAAGGCGACGACGGATTCCGTCATTCTCAACAGCCGGGTGCTCGGCGCCATGCAGGAAAGCGTCCAGGGCATCGCGGTGGTCAAGGCCTTCACCATGGAGGAGGAGCTTGGCCGCAAGGTGGAAGGCATTATCGACAGCGCCGAAAGCCGCGCCAATCGCATTGCCCGCCTGAGCGAACGCACCTCGCCGATTACCGAGAGCTTTGCTGGCCTCGCCATTGCCGCCGTGATTGCCTATGCCTCCTACCGCACCATCGCCGGAGGCATGTTGCCGGGCGCGTTCTTCTCCTTCATCGCCGCCCTGCTGATGGCCTATGAGCCTGCCAAGCGGCTGGCAAAATTGCAGATCCAGATGGAACGGGCCGTGGTCAATGCCCGGATGATCTATGCGATCCTTGACACCCAGCCGCACCAGCGCGACAAGCCAAACGCTGGCGAATTGAAGGTCACCGAAGCCCGCATCGAGTTCAAAGACATTCATTTTGCCTATGGCAACGGCCCTGAAATTCTGAAGGGCGTCGATATCACTGCCGAAGGCGGCAAGACCACGGCGCTGGTCGGGCCATCGGGTGCCGGCAAATCCACCATCATCACACTGATTCCGCGCTTCTACGATCCGCCGCAGGGCCAGATCCTGATCGACGGGCAGAACATTGCCGATGTGACCAAGGCCTCTTTGCGCAAGCATATCGCCTATGTATCGCAGCATCCCTACCTGTTCGAAGGCACGATCCGCGACAATATCCGCTATGGCCGCCCCGACGCCACCGATGCCGAAGTGGAAGAGGCCGCGCGCCTTGCCTACGCCCACGACTTCATCCTGGCCCAGCCCTATGGCTATGAAACGCCGGTGGGTGAAAACGGCCTGACGCTGTCCGGTGGCCAGCGCCAACGCCTGTCTATCGCCCGCGCTCTGGTGCGCAACGCGCCGATCCTGCTTCTGGACGAAGCGACATCCGCTCTCGATACCGAATCGGAAGCCGCTGTGCAGAAGGCATTGGACGAAGCCATGAACGGCCGCACCGTCGTGGTCATCGCGCACAGGCTTTCCACCGTGGTCAAGGCCGACAAGATCGTCGTGATGCAGGAGGGCCGCGTGGTCGAAGTGGGCAACCACAGGACGCTGACCGAAAGGCCGGAAGGGCTTTACGCCCGGCTGAACAACATGCAGGCAACCAACGGAAGCCCTTCATTGTAAGTGCAAAGCCTGTGCAGAAGGACGGATGAGGACGGAGAGAGGCATGACAGTTGCGTTGAACACCGATCCGATCAAGGCCAACACGATCAAGGCTGGACCGATGAAACTGGTCGTGGTTGGCGCCAACGGACGCATGGGCCAGGCCCTGGTGCGGATCATTTGCGAGACGCAAGGTGCTGTGCTGCATGCGGCGGTGGGCCGTCCGGGCTCTGCCTCGATTGGCCGGGATGCCGGTGATCTGGCCGGCGTCGGTCCACTGGGTGTTCCCGTCACCGACGATGCACTGGCCGCCTTCGTCAATGCCGATGGGGTGATCGACTTTACCAGGCCGGAAACCTCGGTGGAATTTGCCGCCCTGGCAGCCCAGGCCCGCATCGTCCATATCATTGGCACCACGGGATGCTCGCCAGCCGACGAGGCGAAGTTCGAAGCGGCAGCGCGCCATGCCAGAATTGTCAAATCCGGCAATATGAGCCTCGGCGTCAATCTGCTCTCTGTTCTGGTCGCCCAGGCGGCAAAGGCTCTGGAAGCGTCTGGCTGGGATATCGAAGTGCTGGAAATGCATCACAAACACAAGGTCGATGCGCCCTCGGGCACCGCCCTTCTTCTGGGGGAAGCCGCCGCCAAGGGGCGTGGCATCGACCTGAAGGACAATGCCGTCAAAGTGCGCGACGGCCATACCGGCCCGCGTGCGCCCGGCTCGATCGGCTTTGCAACGCTGCGCGGCGGCTCGGTGATCGGCGAACATTCCGTGCTTCTGGCTGGCGAAGGTGAGATCGTGACGCTTTCCCATAGCGCTGGCGACCGCTCAATCTTTGCACGCGGCGCGGTCAAGGCCGCGCTCTGGGCGCAGGATAAGAAGCCCGGCCTTTACTCCATGCTCGATGTTCTCGGGCTTTCATCTCCGCAATAATGTTTCCAGTAACGTCAATGAGAGGATTTTGTCGATGACCGGTACCCTCGTGCTCGTGCGCCATGGCCAGAGCGATTGGAATTTGAAGAACCTGTTCACCGGTTGGCGCGACCCCGACCTGACCGAACTTGGCGTGCAGGAAGCCAATGCTGGCGGCAAGGCGCTGAAGGATTACGGTATTCAATTCGATATCGCCTACACATCCGATCTTTCCCGCGCCCAGAAGACCTGCGGTATCATTCTCGACAATCTTGGCCAATCCGGCCTTGAAACCATCCGCGATCAGGCGCTCAACGAGCGCGATTACGGCGATCTTTCCGGCCTGAACAAGGATGACGCCCGGGCCAAATGGGGCGAAGAACAGGTGCATATCTGGCGCCGCTCCTACGACATCCCGCCACCGGGCGGCGAAAGCCTGCGCGATACCGGCGCCCGCGTCTGGCCCTATTACCTCACCGAAATCCTGCCGCGCGTGCTGCGGGGCGAAAAGGTGCTGGTGGCTGCCCATGGCAATTCGCTGCGCTCGCTGGTGATGGTGCTGGACAAGCTGACCAAGGAACAGATCCTCAGCGTCAATCTCGCCACCGGCGTGCCGATGGTCTACAAGCTGAACGCCGATTCCACCGTGGCCTCCAAGGAGGTCTTGGGCGACATGTCCGGCGCGCATTGAGCGCAGGTTCATCAACTTTAAACCAATGACGTTAGGGCTCCTCCAAAAGGAGCCCTCAGTTTGTTGACAAACCCCAATCTCGGCATTTCGTCACCCTCGGACCTGCCCCGAGGGTCTGCTATCGCTGAATAAGCATTGACGTTGTTAGACAAAATTAACGTGCGTAGATGCTCGGCACAAGGCCGAGCATGACGTCGAGGATAAATACGGGGTTTGTCAGCAGTCTGAGGGCTCCTCCAAGAGGAGCCCTTATTTTTGACTGAGCTTCAACTGGCCATCTTCAACTTTGTAGCTGCCGAGCTGTTTCAGGAATGTCATGCCGATCAGCGTGCCGGACAGGGCCTTGTCCTTCATTACCATGGCTTGAACCTGCGTGACGCGCACCCCGCCAACCTCCACCCGGTCCAACATTACCACCGCAGCCAAAGTGTCGCCATTGGCGGTATTAACCTTGTATTTGAAGTTCAGATCGTTGCCGCCGAAACCCAGCCTGCGGGCCGTGGTTTCATTGATGGCAACCGTGCTTGCGCCGGTATCGATCATCGCATCGACGGTTTTGCCGTTGATGCGGAAAGGTGCAATGAAATGGCCCCGGCCATCGGCTTTCAGGATCGCCTGACCTGAACCGGCGACCGGCTGTGGCGTGGCCGCGAGACGGGTTGCCTCAAGGCGCGCCGCTTGGGATTGCTTTTCCTGGCCACTTTCCGCCCTGTCCTGCAAATAGGCAGGCAATTGCGTGGCGACGAGGACTGTCAGACCGGCAAAAACCACAACCCGCATGAACATCACATCTCTCTCCAGATCTATCGAAGATAGAAACGGTGGGCAGGATTTCACTTCGGTTAACACAAACGCTCAAAAGCAAACCCCGGCACAGGAAGCACCGGGGTTGAAGCCGTTCGTCGTTAAGAAAGTTTTACTTCGTGCCGTACATCCGGTCACCGGCATCGCCCAGGCCAGGCACGATATAGCCCTGCTCATTCAGGTGACTGTCGATCGACGCCGTAAAGATCGGCACATCTGGATGAGCTTCGCGGAAATGCTTCAGGCCTTCAGGAGCTGCCAACAGGCAGACGAAACGCAGGTTTTTAGCACCGCGCTCCTTCAGCTTATCGACGGCGGCAATGGAGGAATTGCCGGTGGCCAGCATCGGATCGACGACGATCACCAGCCGCTCCGACAGGTTTTCCGGGGCCTTGAAGTAATATTCGACCGGCTGCAAGGTCTCGTGATCGCGGTAGACGCCGACATGCGAGACACGGGCAGAGGGGACGAGATCCAGCATGCCTTCCAGCAGGCCGTTTCCGGCCCGCAGAATGGAGGCGAATACCAGCTTCTTGCCTTCCAGCACCGGCGCTTCCATTTCCACCATCGGTGTTTCGATGGTTTCCACGGTCAGTTCCAGATCGCGGGTCACTTCATAGCAGAGCAGCGTCGAGATTTCCCGCAGCAGCCGGCGAAAGCCCGCCGTCGAGGTTTCCTTGCGGCGCATGAAGGTCAGCTTATGCTGCACCAGGGGGTGATTGATGACTGTGACGCCGTCCATGGGAAACCTCTTGTCTCTTCCGCTCTATTCCTGACTGTGATGTTTCTTCCAACGAATCGGTGGGATGAGCAAGGCTTGCAGCCGTTAAATCGCTGCCTCATCCCCAGAACCAGCCGCTTGCAGCCGCTGCAACAGGTTTTGGCGGGTCGCCTCATCCACGAAAGCCGCTTCGATTGCCGTGTTCGTCATGGCGTTGATCTCGGCATTTGAAAAGCCCATCTCCGCAACGATGGCATAATCTCGTGCCAGTGATGTCTGGAAAAACGGCGGATCGTCGGAATTGATACACATTCGCACCCCGGCATCGGCCAGAGCCCGCATCGGATGACTGGCATAATCCTCAAACACCTTGAGCGCGATATTGGAAGCCGGACAGACCTCAAGGACCACGCCTTCATCCGCCAACCGCCTGACCAGATCAGCATCCTCAATGGCGCGAACCCCATGGCCGACGCGGCTCGGGCGCACCAGATCCAACGCGTCACGAACACTGAACGCGCCACAGAGTTCGCCAGCATGGATGGTAATGCCATAGCCCGCCTCGCGGGCGATGTCGAAAGCCGGGGCGTAGTCCGCCACCCGGTTCATCCGCTCCTCCCCCGCCATGTTGAAGCCAGTGATCAGCGGGTGCTGGTAATCGGCCAGCCATTTCGCCCGGCGCAAGACGTTTTCCGGCCCCAGATGCCGTTCGCCGATTATCACCATCCGGCATTCGATACCGGTCTTGGCCCGGGCAGCTGCAATGCCCTCTGCCAGCCCTTCAATATAGGCTTCGGCGGACAATCCCACCGCCTCGCCGTGATCAGGCGAAACGAATAGCTCGCTATAGATCGTATTGACGCCCGCCAGTTCGCTCAGATAGGCCTCGGCCAGGGCGGCGAAATCCTCCTCGCTGCGAAACACCGAGGCGACAAAATCATAGGCCGCTATGAAACTGGTGAAATCCCCCCAGACATAAGCGTCATCCCGAAGGAAGGCTCGGGCGTCGATACCGTATTTCTCGGCTTGGGCCGCGACCAGAGCCGGCGGTGCGGCGCCTTCGATATGGCAATGCAATTCGGCTTTCAACAGCGATGCGGTCATAGGAAACTCCTGCCATGGCGCCCCGGAGCAATGCCGAGATGGGCTGCAATCGTTTCGCCGATATCGGCATAGGTGTCGCGAATGCCGATAGAACGCGCCCGGATGCCGGGACCGAACGCCATGATCGGCACCCGCTCGCGCGTATGATCGGTGCCACGCCAGGTCGGATCGCAGCCATGATCGGCGGTCAGGATCACCATGTCTCCAGGGATAAGCTTGCGGTAGACATCCGGCAGCCACAGATCGAAGGCTTCCAGCGCCGCAGCATAACCCGGTACATCGCGGCGATGGCCATACAGCATATCGAAATCGACGAAATTGGTGAAAACCAGATCGCCCTCTGCCGCTTCGTCCATCACCGCCAACGTCGTCTCCATCAAGGCGGCATTGCCATTGGCCTTGATTTCGCGGCCTGTCCCCTGATGGGCGAAGATATCGCCGATCTTGCCAATCGCATGCACCGTGCGGCCCGCTTCACTCAGCCGGTCGAGCAGGGTCGGCTCCGGGGGCGGGACCGAATAATCCCGCCGATTGCCGGTGCGTTGGAAAGTCGAAGCACTGTTGCCGATAAAGGGGCGGGCGATCACCCGACCGATCCTGTAGGGGGTGAGCAATTCCCGGACGATTTCGCAGAGCTGCAGCAGACGCTCCAGCCCGAACACATGCTCATGGGCGGCAATCTGGAAGACACTGTCGGAGGATGTATAGCAGATCGGCTGGCCCGTTCGGCAATGCTCCTCACCCAACCGGGCCAGGATGTCGGTGCCAGAGGCATGACAATTGCCGAGAATGCCGGGAAGATCGGCGCGTTTACAAATCTCGGCGACGAGATCGGCGGGAAAGGCATCGCCTTCTTGCGGGAAATAACCCCAGTCGAACATCACGGGCGTACCGGCGATTTCCCAATGGCCGGACGGTGTATCCTTGCCCCGGGAAATTTCGTTGGCCGCACCGTGGAGACCAAAGACCCGTTCCGGCAGGGCCATGCCCGCAGGCAGGCTGCCGCTGGCCAGGCTGGCAATCTGCAACAGGCCCAGCGCCGACAGGTTCGGCAATATCAGCGGCCCGGAACGCAGGCCATCGCGGTCTCCGGCACCGGCGGCGCAGAATTCTGCGATATGCCCCAGCGTATCGGCCCCGTCATCGCCATAGGCTGGCGCATCGGGGGCGCCGCCGACACCGAAGGAATCGAGAACAAACAGAAAGGCTCGCGCCATGCTTCACCCGTCACGCCCGGTCATGCCTTGCATTTCACCTTAAATCGCTTCGTGATTCAGATGAGACGTAGCAGCAGGCAGTTGAATATCAATCGGACGGATTGAATAGACATTTAGGCAGGCAATGGCAAATCTCTACTCAGATCAGCAATCCGAGCAGGCAATCTCACCGTTCTCCCGCTGACGGAAGTAATAATCCCTGGCGATGGTAATGGTGTTGACGCTCGATCCCGAAAATCCCGGCAGATAGGTGACAAGCTCATGCGGCACAGTCAGTTCCGCGTGAACGAAAAAGGCATTGGCAGCCGCCATGCCGGACGGCAGCGTGACCGTTGCACCGGTTGCATAGGGTTTGGAGCCATCCTGCGCCCAGGACCAGGCAATCGTCGCCTTGACGTTGCTGTCCACCTTGATGCCGGTGATCTTCAGCGCATAGCCCGTGGTCGCAGTCGGCGCAAACATGGCCTTCAGCACATCCGGCATGGTCGCCAGGAAGGTCTTGTTGACCGTTTTCTGCTGGCGCGCCACGATATCGGCGATGGCCCCGGCGCTGTTGGTGGCGCGTTGGGAAACGCTGAGTGCCATGGTGAGTTCGAACGCGCCGAGATACAAAACCAGCAGCAGGGGTACGATCAGGGCAAATTCTACCGCGCCCACGCCGGATCGATCCAGGGCCAATCGCCGGAACGGTCTGCACAGACGGAACATCAACACCGATATCGACCTCATGGATAATTCTCGTTCTGGAATGCCATGGTCGACACGATCAGATAATCTGAGTTGCTGGAGACGCCGGGGCGATGGATCGTGGCGATATAGGGACGGACAAGATCCGTGGTGACCGGCCAGTAATAAAAGGCGCGCAGCATATTGATCGAACTTGCTCCACCCGGCGTGAAAGCAAAACTGCTCGTATCGAGACTACCCCCCGTGGTGGCGATGGTGGTGGGCATGGCGGAAAAGGCCGAGAAGGTTCGCACATCGAGCCAGAGCCGGTTAGGTGTTGCCACTTCATCCGCGTCGCAGGTGAGAAGAAAGGAAATCTCGTTGCAGAATAGCTGGCGGAATTCCGTGGCCGTCTTATCGGTGCTGCGGGTCAGGTTATAGGTGATATTGCCGGTGCGCAATTGCCTGCCGAGCGTATCGACCGCTGAATTGACGGTCTGTTCGGCAATGAAAGCCACGAATGTTTCCAGAATGGCAAAAATGATCAGGAAGTAAGGAATGGCCAGAATGGCGAATTCGATGGCCGCCGATCCGTCACGGGAACGACGCAAACGCCTGGCCGCTAATATCCATCTGCGCCATCGTCCGTCGCGTTTGTCACGGGTGCCATCTGGAAAGACCATCGTCTGAATGCCGGTTGTTGTGCCTGATAGCAAGCTAGGGCTGGATCTATTTAATTTTCGTTGCCGAATTCCTTCAGTTTGAACAGGATAATACGGAAACGACTTAAAACTTAATTTTAGGTATTTTGAATAAATTCATGTTGTTACTGCATGATTTCTTATGCAGGCGCTGATTCCGCAACGATACGGCAGATAAAGTCTCACTGTGTCGCGTAGCGACCTGCCGCTATTGGCTGGTTACGCTGGAAACACTATTGCTGGAAGACGCATCTCCGGTGGAATTGCCAGACTGCGAATGCTGCTCACAGCTTGGCGTGCAGGACAGGACCGTGCGTTGCGTCTGTTTGTACAGCCGAACTGTATTGGCTTCATCGATAGAGACAAGAATGCGCTCGTCGAAAATAGCATTGCCCTGGCTGTCGAGCAGAACCAAATTCGTCGTTCCGAAGCTCCGCCCTGTCAACACGATGGTTTTCGGGTCGGCCACGGTGGCATCGGCGACTTTCTCATTACCGATGATGACCTTGCTGACGGGACGGTCGAGTTTGAGAATGCGGGCCTGGTTCATGACCACGCGCAAAAGTGGGTCTTCAGCACGAGCCGTGCCGGAAACTGTCGCCATTCCGGCAAGCAATAACGCAAAACAGCAGCGAAACGACATCGTCAGCGTCATGGAAAATATTCTCTCGTGCAGATAAGAACCATAGATTGAGGTAAAATGGTAAATGAACCATGAAGCCGCCGTCTCCTCTCAGAACACAATACGGTTCATCTCCCGATAAACATTGGCATGTCCGCGGCCATAACTGACACATACTTGCATAACTTCGCATGTAAACATGCCGTAGGTTGGCCCTTTTTCCGAAGTGAATACAATTTTTCCGACTATCTTTCAGCTTCATTTACCACACTGAAATCAAGCTGCCGTTCAAGGATAATTAACTTGTTTTCTTAAGGCGATAGCAATGCGGCGACCTGTAATTTCAGTTCAACCGGACAACAAAAAACAGTTGGCGGACCAGAGAAACCCTTATGGAGCAGGAGAAGAGCATGTCCAAGATTTTCGCACGTTTTATGAAGGATGAATCCGGCGCGACCGCCATCGAATACGGTCTGATCGCCGCTTTGATTTCCGTGGCCCTCGTCGCTGGTGCAACGACGCTCGGAACCAGCATCAACAGCACGTTCACCAATCTGACAACGCAGATGAATAAGGGTGTTGAGGCAACAAAATAAGCTTCAAGTGAGCAGCCTCATGGCTACAAAAGCCGCCTCGCAAGGGCGGCTTTCCTGTTTTTTCGCGGGTCCCCGCCCCAAATTATTATCCTAAAATTATTATCATTGCCGCATTTTCGGTTTCGGGAGAGATTCCGTAAAGGCTTTGCGTCATGATTATTGCGTCCAAATCACCTCCTCAAGGGATACGTCCGCCATGCTGGCTGTCACGCTGTCACTGATCATGCCTCTTTGTCTGGCACTGGCGGCCTTTACCGATTTGTTCGAGATGAAGATCCCCAATGCGATCCCGCTTGCGCTGCTTATCGGCTTTGCCGCCCTCGCCCTGGTGTTGGGCCTGCCTTTAGGCTTGGCCGGTCTGCATCTCGCAGCAGGTCTGATTGTATTTTTCGGTTGCTTCACGCTGTTTGCCGTCAATGTCATGGGCGGCGGCGACGCCAAGCTTTTGACCGCTGCTGCCGTCTGGTATGGCTTCAACATCAGCCTGGTGGAATTTCTGATCGAAGTCGCGGTGTTCGGCGGCGTGCTGACCCTGATGATCCTGGCTTTGCGCAGCCAGGCCAATACCGTGATGGCCCTTGGCCTGCGCCTGCCGCGCTCGCTGATCGTCGAGAAAAAAATCCCCTATGGCATTGCGATCGCCATTGGTGGTTTTTGCAGTTTTCTCAGTGCCCCAGTGGTGACATTGGCCTTGGCGACAGTTTCGCCGAAATAAATCCAGCAATATTTTGTTAACCACACCAGTAAGGCGGTTGTTAACTATAATTACACCAATTTCTGTTCTTTTCGACCTTAAGAAAGCTTCCGCCGACTTAAGGACAGACCATGAAGCCCGCCCGCATTCTCATTCTCTTTGTCGCCGTGGCTGCGGCCGGGCTGGCCGGTCTGCTGGCCATGGGGCTGAGCGGGCAAAAGCACGTGGTGGTGCAGCAATCCGAGCCTGTGGTGACGAAGGAGCCGACCACCAAGGTGCTGATCGCCGCCGCCAGTCTGCCGGTCGGCGCCCGCCTGACCGATAAGGCCATGCGCTGGATGGACTGGCCGAAGACCGATCTGGTCGACGGCTTCGTGACGGAGGAAAACCGTCCCCAGGCCCTGAGCGACCTTGCCGGGCTTGTTGTGCGCCTGCCGATTTTCGAAGGTGAGCCGATACGGATCGAAAAGATCGCCGACGCCTCCAGCCGTACCCTTTCAGCCCTGCTTCCAGCCGGAAAGCGGGCAATCTCCACGGAAATTTCCGTGGCAACCGGTGCTGGTGGTTTCATCCTGCCGAATGACCGCGTTGACGTAATCATGGTCCGCAAGGGCGATAACGACAATCATCTGACCGAAACCGTGCTGTCCAATGTCCGCGTTCTCGCCATCGACCAGCAGATCGAGGAAAAGAACGACGGCACCCGTTCGGTCATCGGCACCACCGCAACGCTGGAACTGACACCGGAGCAAACCAAGGTGCTGACGGTTGCCCAGCAGATGGCCGAGCGCCTGTCATTGGCGTTGCGTTCCGTGGCGGATGCCCAGGAGCAGGACAATAGTTCCGCCAGCTACCTGCTGAGCGGCGATAGCGGCGGGCCACAGGTGCAGGTCATCAAATCCGGGCAGATCGTCAAGAGCGCGGGAGCTGCAAAACAATGAACGGACGATTTGCCATGCGCCTTACCCCCGCCCGCCTGCTGCGGATGATGATCACCGGCAGCCTTTCGCTTGGCCTGTCGATCACCGGCCTGCCGGGAGAAAATATGCTTGTCTGGCAGGCCGACGCGCTTGCCGCGGGAGCCCAGAGCCTGGTGCGCATCGCCCAAACCGGCCCCGGTGTGCGGCGTGATCTGAAGCTTGGCCTCAACAAGGCCATCGTCGTCGATCTGCCTGAAGATGCGCATGATATCCTGGTGGCCGACCCGGAACTGGCCGATGCCGTTACCCGCACCTCGCGCCGGATCTATCTGTTCGGCAAGAAGGTCGGCCAGACCAATATTTTCATTTTCGGGGCAGATGGCCGCGAGATCGTCAGTCTCGATCTGCAAATCGAACGGGATATCGAGGGTCTGCAAACCAACCTGAGCCGGTTCATCCCTGAGTCCAATATCAAGGTCGAGATTATCTCTGACAACGTCGTGCTGAGCGGCACGGTGCGCACACCGCAGGATTCGTCGCGGGCCGTCAGCCTTGCCAAGGCCTTCCTCCAGGGTGGTGAAGCCACCACCCGCGGAGAAACCGCAACCAGCGACAGCAGTGGCGACGGTGCGGTGGCCATCTACGCGGAAAACCGTCAGACCTCGCAGATCGTCAACATGCTGACCATCGAAGGCGAAGATCAGGTCACGTTGAAAGTCACTGTTGCCGAGGTCAGCCGCCAGGTGCTGAAACAGCTCGGCGTCAGCGCCAGCGCCACCGATGGCACCAGCGGCATCAGCTACGCCAATCCTTCCAATCTCGGCAACTCCGTCGACGTTGGCGGCACCGCCACAATTTCCAAGACATTCGGCAGCTTTGGCATCAGCGCCTATGTCAACGCCATGGAACAGGCCGGTGTGATGCGCACGCTGGCCGAGCCCAGCCTGACGGCGATTTCCGGCGAACAGGCGAAATTCTATGTCGGCGGCGAATATCGGCTGGCAGCCGGCCAGGAAATCAGCACCGACAGCACAACCGGGCAGAAAACCGTCTCTCGTACGACCTCGACCGTCGATTACGGTATTCAGCTGAACTTCCGGCCGGTCGTGCTCTCTCCCGGCCGGATCAGCCTGGCGATCGAAACCAATGTTTCCGAACCGACCTATGAAGGATCGGTGGTAGAGGGCAATTCGGATGCATCCATCCCTGGTTCCACCTATCTGTCGATCCGCAAGCGCGAAGCCTCGACCACGGTCGAGCTGCCCTCCGGCGGATCGATTGTGATCGCCGGTCTGGTTCAGGACAATGTCCGCCAGGCCATGTCCGGCCTGCCGGGTATTTCGAAAATCCCGATCTTCGGCACGCTGTTTCGCAGCAAGGACTTCGTGCGCAACGAAACCGAACTGGTGATCATCGCCACGCCCTATCTGGTTCGGCCCGTTACCCGCAATGCGCTGGCGCGTCCTGACGACAATTTCAATCCTGCCGGAGACGGCGCCATGTATTTCCTGAACCGTGTCAACAAGGTTTACGGCCGCAAGGAAGCCACGGCGAACGGCCCCTATCACGGCACTGTCGGCTATATTTACAAATGAGGGCGGACGCGATGACACTTCACCCAGCTTTTGCCCAGAGTCATACCTTGACTCGTCGCTTGGCCCGCACCGTGGCACTCTGCCTTGGCGTGATAGCCATCCTGCCGCTAGCCAGTTGCGGCGGTATGAAAGACGAGATGTCCACCGGCTCGATCCCCGACGATTACCGGACCCGCCACCCGATCATCGTCACCGATGTCGAGCATTCGCTGGATCTTCCGGTCGCGCAGGGTTCAGGCCGTCTGACAATCGGCATGAGCGATGCAGTGACGGGCTTTGCCCAGGACTACCGCAATGCGTCCACCGGCTATGTGCAGATCCTGGTGCCGCAAGGCTCTCCCAATACAATGGCGGCCTCCAGCATCGCACGCCAGGTGCGCAGCCTGCTGGTTTCCAAGGGCATTGCCGCCCCCAAAATCGTTGAACGGCCTTACCGGGCGGGCGCAACAGGTGATGCCGCGCCGATCCGGCTGAGCTATGTCGCAACCACGGCGGTGGCCGGACCGTGTGGTCAATGGCCGGAGGATCTCTCCAACGACACGGCGCAGAACAAGAACTGGCAGAATTTCGGCTGTGCCTCCCAGGCCAATCTGGCCGCGCAGGTTGCCAGCCCGACGGACCTGATCGCCCCGCGCGGTATGACGCCGATCGATGCCGAGCGGCGCTCGACGGTGATCGACAATTATCGCGACGGCAAGGATACCTCTACCACGACATCCACGGATTGATCGACAAGGATCGCGGGGCAGGCTGATGAATACCATCAAATACGATATCGCCGGATCGAAAGAAGACGGCCTAGCCTCAGAGCCGGTGAGAACCGGCAATCTCGAGCAATTGCGGCCCTTGCCGCGCATTTCCGTCCATGCGTTCTGCATCTCGGACAATGTGCTGGCCGTGATGGAAGAGGCCGCCCGTGACCGGCGCATGACAAAGGTCAGCATGCGGGTAACAAGCGGCGGCATTTCGGCGGCAGTCAATATGTTTGCAGGGGCGCCGACCCCCAATCTGGTCATTCTGGAAACCGATGCGAAGCCTGAGAACCTGCTTTCCGAGCTGGCGCCGCTGGCCGATGTCTGCGATCCCTCGACCCGGGTCATCGTCGTCGGACGCTATAACGACATCGCTCTTTACCGCGAATTGATGCGCAATGGTGTCTCCGATTATATCGTTGCGCCGGTCAGCATGGCCGACGTCATCGGGGCCTTGTCGTCGATCTTCATCGATCCCGATGCCGAGCCGCTTGGACGCAGCATCGCCTTCATCGGCGCAAAAGGCGGCGTCGGCTCCTCCACCATCGCCCATAATGCCGCCTTCATGGTCGCCTCGCTGTTTTCCTCCGAAACCATCCTGGCCGATCTGGACCTTCCCTATGGCACGGCCAATATCGATTTCGATCAGGACCCGGCCCAGGGCATAGCCGAAGCGGTCTTTGCTCCGGAGCGCCTGGACGAAGTGTTTCTGGACCGGCTGCTGACCTCGTGTTCGCAAAACCTGTCCCTGCTGGCCGCCCCTTCCCTGCTGGACCGGGCCTATGATTTTGAGCGCGGCGCCTTCCTGCCGCTGTTGGAAACCCTGCAACGCAGCGCCCCGGTCGCAGTGCTGGACCTGCCGCATAGCTGGAATGAATGGACGCTGGCACTGCTGTCGGAAGTGGATGAGATCGTTCTGACCTGCGTGCCGGATCTTGCCAATTTGCGCAACGTCAAGAACCTGCTCGATGCGCTGAAGCGGCTGCGGCCAAACGACAAGGCACCGCATCTGATCCTCAATCAGGCCGGAATGCCGAAACGGCCGGAAATTTCGCCCAGCGACTTTTTCGAACCGCTGGAAATGCAGCCCGCCGCGATCATTCCTTTCGATATCCAGCTGTTTGGCAATGCTGCCAATAGCGGCCGGATGATCGCCGAGATCGATGCGAAAAGTCCGACGGCGGAAACATTCTCGCAGCTCGCCCATCTCATCACCGGACGGGTCAGTATCAAAAAGCCCAAAAAAGCAGGACTCGGCACGATATTCGCCAAGCTGGCCCGCAAATAAACATGCAACCGAGAGCGTCTTTTGCATAGGCGCTCGACTGGAACGAGACAATGTTCGGTAAACGTGGAAATGAAGGGTCTGTAAAGTCCGGTTCCGGCATGGCGCCGCCGGTCTCGGCACTGTCATCGCCCGGCATGCCAGCGTCTGTGTCGGCCTCCGGGCGGATCGAACCGGGCCGCGCCGAGCCACCCAGGCCAGCCGCTCCCGCCGATCCAGCGCAGCGTCGTCGCCAGAACCGGACCGAGGATTATTACGATACCAAGAGCCAGGTTTTTTCGGCGCTGATCGACACGATCGACCTGTCGCAGCTTGCCAAGCTGGACGCGGAAAGTGCGCGCGAGGAAATCCGCGATATCGTCAACGATATCATTTCCATCAAGAATTTCGCCATGTCGATCTCCGAGCAGGAAGAGCTGCTCGACGATATCTGCAATGACGTGCTGGGCTATGGCCCATTGGAACCCTTGCTGGCCCGCGACGATATTTCCGACATCATGGTCAATGGCGCCGGCCAGACGTTTATCGAAGTCGGCGGCAAGACCATCGAATCGGACATCCGGTTTCGCGACAATTCCCAGCTTCTCTCCATCTGCCAGCGCATCGTCAGCCAGGTTGGCCGTCGCGTTGACGAGAGCAGCCCGATCTGCGACGCCCGCCTGCCGGACGGTTCGCGCGTCAACGTGATCGCTCCGCCGCTGTCCATCGACGGTCCGGCGCTGACGATCCGTAAATTCAAGAAGGACAAGCTCAACCTCGACCAGTTGGTCAAGTTTGGCGCAATCACCCCGGAAGGCGCGCAAGTCCTGCAAATCATCGGGCGGGTGCGCTGTAATGTGGTGATTTCCGGCGGCACCGGCTCAGGTAAAACCACCCTGCTCAATTGCCTGACCCGCTATATCGACGCCGACGAACGGGTGATCACCTGCGAAGATACGGCAGAATTGCAATTGCAGCAGCCGCACGTCGTCCGGCTGGAAACCCGCCCGCCGAATATCGAGGGTGAAGGCGAAATCACCATGCGCGATCTCGTCAAGAACTGCCTGCGCATGCGACCAGAACGGATCATCGTCGGTGAGGTGCGCGGATCGGAAGTCTTCGACCTGTTGCAGGCGATGAATACCGGCCATGACGGCTCGATGGGCACCATCCACGCCAATACCCCACGCGAATGCCTGAGCCGCATGGAATCGATGATTGCCATGGGCGGCTATTCCCTACCAGCAAAGACCGTGCGCGAGATTATTTCCGGCTCGGTCGACATCATCATCCAGGCCGCCCGTCTGCGTGACGGGACACGCCGCATCACCCAGATTACCGAGGTGGTTGGCATGGAAGGCGATGTCATCATCACCCAGGACCTGATGCGCTTTGAAATGGAAGGCGAGGACCTGACCGGCAAGATCATTGGCCGTCATGTGTCCACCGGCATTGGCAAGCCGCATTTCTGGGAACGCGCCCGCTATTACAACGAGGAGCGGCGCCTGGCGGCGGCGCTCGACGCCATGGAACAGAAAACCGGTGTAGTTTAAGCCCATGAACATCAATGTGCTCGCCATCGTGTTTCTTGCAGCCCTCGCGGCGGGATCGCTGGCCTATGTATTGTTGTTTTCACGGGTGCAGGCCGACAAGAAAACCGCCACCCGCCTCGCCCGGGTGAAAAATGCGGAAGCCGATACCGCCAAGAAACAGGTGGCGCGCGACCGGGTTCAGGAGCTTTCCAAGCGGCGCAAGTCCGTGCAGGACACGCTGAAGGAAATCGAACGCAAGCAGAATGAGAAAAACAAGAAAATCTCCAACCAATCGCTGAAACAGCGGCTCGGCCAGACCGGTCTCGATGTCAGCCTGACCCAGTTCAGCATTGCCAGCACCACGCTTGGCCTGGTGTTTTTCTGCCTGTGCTTTGTCCTCGGCATGTCCCTGTTTGTGTCCCTGGGTATCGCCTTTACGGCTGGTGCCGGCCTGCCGCGCTGGATCGTCAATTTCCTGATCCGCCGGCGTCAGGAAAAATTCCTGACCGAATTTCCCAATGCCTTGGACGTGATGGTGCGGTCGATCAAATCCGGTCTGCCGCTCAATGATTCCCTGAGGATGATCGCCGTCGATGCGCAGGAACCGGTCAAAACCGAGTTTCGCCGTGTGGTCGATGCCCAGCAACTGGGTATAACCGTGCCGGAAGCCTGCGCGCGCATGTTCAATTCCATGCCTCTGCAAGAGGTCAGCTTCTTTGCCATCGTCATCGCCATCCAGTCCCAGGCGGGCGGCAATCTCTCCGAGGCACTGGCCAATCTGTCAAAAGTGCTGCGCGAGCGGCGCAAGATGAAAGCCAAGGTCAGCGCCCTCTCCATGGAGGCCAAGGCATCGGCGGTGATCATCGGCGCGCTGCCCTTCATCGTCGCCTTTCTCGTCTACATTTCCTCCCCCGCCTATATCATGGTGCTGTTTACCGACCCGCGCGGCCATATGATTCTGGGAGTGTCGGCGGTGTGGATGTCCATCGGCATTCTTGTGATGCGCAACATGATCAATTTCGACATTTGAGGACATGCGATGTCTGCCGATCTTGCCGCCACACTGACCAACCCGACCCTGCTGATCGCCGTATTGGTGGCCATTGCGGTTTTTGCCACCCTTTACACCCTGATTTCACCGTTGCTGGAACGGAGCGACCTCAACAAGCGGATGAAGGCCGTTTCCTCCGAGCGCGAACTGATCCGCGCCCGTGAGCGGGCCAGGATGAACAGCGAGGGCGGACGCGGCAGCCTGCGCAATACCGATAACAGTTCGGCCCGCAAGATCGTCGAGCGTTTCAACCTGCGTAAGGCGCTGGTGGACGACAAGACCATGGACCGGCTGAAAACCGCTGGCTTGCGCTCCCAAAATGCCCTGAACATGTTTCTGACGGCCCGGTTCCTGCTGCCCTTCCTGTTCCTGGCGCTGGCAACCACCTGGATCTTCGGATTGCACAACATGCAGTCCCGGCCGTTTGCCGTGCGTTTCCTGGCGGCGGTTGTGGCGGGTTATGTCGGCTTTTACCTGCCCAATATCTATATTTCCAACCGGATTACCAAACGGCAGCATTCGATTCGCCGGGCCTGGCCCGATGCGCTGGATCTGATGCTGATCTGCGTCGAATCCGGCATGTCGATGGAAGCGGCGATGCGGCGCGTCGCCGATGAAATGGCGTCTCAATCTCCGGCTCTGGCCGAGGAAATGGTGCTGACCACGGCGGAACTGTCCTTCCTTCAGGACCGCCGCACGGCCTATGAAAATCTTGGAAACCGCACCCAGCTGGAAATCGTCAAATCCGTCTGCCAAGCACTGATCCAGGCGGAACGCTATGGAACGCCGATCGGCCAGGCCCTGCGCGTTCTGGCGCAGGAGGGCCGCGACGAGCGGATGAACGCCGCTGAGAAGAAAGCCGCCGCCCTGCCCCCAAAGCTGACCGTGCCGATGATCCTGTTTTTCCTGCCGGTGCTGGTCGCTGTTATTCTTGGTCCAGCCGGTATTCGCGTCTCCGACCGGTTCTAGGTATTTTGGCAGGGTAGACGTTTGATGGATTTCACGATCCGATACCAGTTGGCGAAACCGTGATCGGCAAGGCCTGCCTTATGCCCTTTTGTCCATGCGACAGCCTTCCTATATCAAAGAGAACACGCACGGCTTTGAGCAGCTCAGAAACAGATCTTCGATTGTTTGCCAGGGAAAAACACATACCGATTTCCCTACCCCTGCAAACCTGAGAAAAAGGGCCTGAGAAAAGGACTGCGCATCTGGACCTTTGGCGCCGTGTCAGCACATGGAGATCGACATGCAGAACCAAGCAGCAAGATGGACGGCAGCGCTGGTGGCAGCAGGATTGACCATTGCGGCGCCAGCCTTTGCCGACCAGAACAAGAAACCCACCATGGATAACTGGTCGCAGCCCTTGAAAGCTTACAAGGACCTGCCCGGCGTAAAGACGCAGGCCGAAATCGACCGGCAGAACCTCCAGCCAAGTTACCGCTGCAAAACCGAGACCGTGCTGATGCAAGGGCGCGGCACCCGCGATTTTCATTTTCTCGGCTCCGGCATGCCGCGAACCGTCTATCGCTGCACCACGGACGAAGGCATTACCTATATGGGCAGCGAGCAACCGCGCACCGGGGCCTGGCTGCCGGGGATCAATCCGAGAGATGTCGGGGAATAAGACCTAGAGTCTGTCAGGGAAAACCGGATTCCACTTTTCCCTGACAAACTCTAGAACACGAAAAACGTATAAAAACAAAAAAGCCCGGCGAACCGGGCTTTTTTGTATTCATAAACCAAATCAAAGATTTGGCTTGGGAATTGGTGCCCAGAAGAGGACTCGAACCTCCACACCCTTTCGAGTACCAGCACCTGAAGCTGGCGCGTCTACCAATTCCGCCATCTGGGCGACGAGGAGGGATTTAGTAGGCCAGCCCGCGCCTGTCAACACGGTTTTTGAAGTTTTCATGTCAGGACCGATTTTTTTCCGGGAGCCTCTATCCCGTTCATTTTGCAGCATCATTCAACATTCGCCCAAGCACCTGAATCTAGTGGTTTTAATAGGAACAATCCGCGACACAGAAAAAACTGACGCCAATAAAAGATTTACCTAATATACAAAGCGATCTCGTCCGAAAGACTGAGTTTTTGAGAGGTGCAAGCGGAAGGCAGATGGAATCATGTCACCAGAAAAATTGCCTTGCCTTGAAATTGTCCCCACCCCCGAAGCTTGGGCCTTGAAGCTTAGGCGATGAGATTTATGTAATTCGGCATTTCCGATTATTGTGAGGAGGCGTAGAATGCCAGTGTTCCGCAATGCCTTGGCTGGGGTTGCGTTCGCCCTTGTCGGCAGCCTGCCTGCTGTCGCATCGGCGACCATGCCATTTGCCGTGGCCCCGCCGAGCGGCAACCCATCCCAAGTCATCGATATCCGCTATGTCTGTGATGTCTATGGTTGCTATGACCGACCCGATTACGGCAGGCCGCCACCGCCGCCGCCAGGCTATTACCGGCCAGTCCCACCACCGCCTCCGCCGCCCTATTACCGCCCCGCACCTCCGCCACCCGGCTATTATCGTCCAGCGACACCGCCGCGGGTATCCAACCGCCATATCCGCTGGTGCATGGACCGCTATCGGTCCTATGATCCACAAACCAACCGCTACATCGCCGGGGATGGCCGCCTGCGGGTCTGCCGCTCACCATTCCGATGATTTAAGCGTCTGACTGTGTTGAAAACCTGAGAAACGCAAAACCCCTCGAAATATTCGAGGGGTTTTTACAATCACGATAAAAACAGCGGGACAAAGTTCCCGCCACCCGGCCCTGAAGACAGGTGTCAGGCGCGTAAAACACCGCCTGTGGTCTTTTCAACATTGCCGACGATCTTCTTGGTCAGCGCGTCAAAATCCTCATCGGTCAGGGTCTTGTCCGATGGCTGGATCAGAACTTCAATGGCAACGGACTTCTTGCCCTCGCCAACGCTTGCCCCTTCGAACACGTCAAACACGTTGACGCCTGATATCAGCTTGCGGTCGGCACTGGTGGCGGCCTTGATGATTGCGCCCGCTTCCACCTGTTTTTCAACCACAAAGGCGAAATCGCGCTTCACCATCTGCAAGGGTGAGAGATCCAGCGCTGGCTTGGTGCGGGTGGCCTTCTTCTTCGGCTCCGGCATGGCATCGAGATAGATTTCAAAGCCGCAGAGCGCACCAGACACATCCAGTGCTGCCAGCGTCTTGGGGTGGAACTCGCCAAAATAGCCGAGAACTACCTTTGGCCCCATCTTGATGGTGCCGGAGCGGCCCGGATGATACCATTCCGGCCCACCCTGCTCGATCTGCACATTGCCCATCGGCAGGCCGCAGGCTTCCAGCACGGTCAGCGCATCGGCCTTGGCATCATAGACATCCACCGGCTTGCCGCCTCCCTTGGCTGCGTTGGACCACATGCGGCCAGCACCGCTAAGCGATGCCGTACCACGGCGCACGCCGCCTGCCACGCGGCGCTGGCCTTCGGGCGTATCGCCTTCATAAGTGCCGGAGACTTCGAAAATCGCCACATCGCCAAAACCACGGTCAGCGTTGCGCTGGGCAGCGGTGAGCAGACCCGGCAGCAACGATGGGCGCATGTCCGACATATCAGCGGCAATCGGGTTGACCAGTTTCAGCGCCGCGCTACCGCCGCCAAACAGGGCGGCCTGTTCCGCTGAGATGAACGACCACGTCACCGCTTCCATCATGCCTCGGCTGGCCAGCGCCCGCTTGGCTGTGCGGGTGCGGATCTGCAAGGTGGTGAGGATCTTGCTGTTGACCGCACCCATGGATGGCAGAGGCTCAGGCGTGATCTTATCCACGCCATGCATACGCATGACCTCTTCCACCAGATCGGCCTTGCCGTCCACATCTGGCCGCCATGATGGAACGGCCACCTTAACGGCTTCGCCCTCGCCCGACACCTCAAAGCCGAGGCCGGTGAGGATGGAGCGGGATTCGTCGGTGGAGACATTCAGGCCGGTGAGGCGCTTGACTTCGGAAAACGGGAAATCAACGACCTTCTTAGTGTGGCCCTGATAGCCAACCACCTTGGTGGTGGCAGCCACACCGCCGCACATTTCCAGCACCAGTTCGGTGGTGCGCTCAAGGCCGGGCACCATATAGTCCGGGTCAACGCCGCGCTCAAACCGATAGCGGGCATCGGTGATGATGCCGAGCGAACGGCCCGATTTGGCAATGTTGATCGGGTCCCACAGGGCCGATTCAATCAACACATTACTGGTGTTTTCATCGCAGCCGGAATGCTCGCCGCCCATGATGCCGCCAATGGATTCAACGCCATTGTCATCGGCAATCACCACGGTGTTGGGTGTCAGCTTATAGGTGCGGGTGTCGAGGGCCAGAATTTCCTCGCCATCCTTGGCACGGCGCACGGTCAGCGCACCCTTCACCTTATCGGCATCAAACACATGCATGGGGCGACCTTGATCAAAGGTCATGTAATTGGTCACATCCACCAGCGCCGAGATGGGCCGCAGGCCAATGGCAATCAGCCGCTTTTGCATCCAGACCGGGCTTGGACCATTTTTGACGCCGCGCACCAGGCGATAGGCAAAGCCGGGGCAAAGCTTGGCATCATCCAGCTCCAGCTTGACCTCAACCGAGGTCTCGCCTTCCACTGCAAAGCTTGGAGCTTTTGGCTGCTTCAACGTGCCAAGGCCGGAGGCCGCCAAATCACGGGCAATGCCGTAAATGCTGGTGCAATCGGGCCGATTGGGCGTGAGATTGATCTCGATGACCGGATCATCAATGCCCGCATAGGCCGCAAAAGAGGTACCGACAGGCGCATCGTCCGGCAGATCGATAATGCCATCGTGATTGTCAGACATGTTGAGTTCTTTTTCAGAACACATCATGCCGTGGCTTTCCACGCCACGAATATTGCCAATAGCCAGCGTCACATCCAGCCCCGGCACATACATGCCCGGACGGCCAAACGCGCCAATCAAGCCCGCCCGCGCATTTGGCGCGCCGCAAACGACCTGCACAGGTTTACCGTCGCCAGCATCGACCGAGAGAACTTTCAGACGATCGGCAGACGGATGCTTTTCCTCGCTCAAAATCTTGGCAATCACAAACGGCTTATAGGCCGCCTTGTCATCAACATCCTCAACTTCAAGGCCAATGGCGGTAAGGCGCTCGCAGACCTGATCCAGCGTGGCATCGGTGTCCAGATGGTCTTTCAACCAGGAGAGTGTGAATTTCATCTTAGCAATCTCTTCTTCCGCACTGGGCCTTAGCCCTGATCTCGCTTTAATATGTCCACGAGACGAAACCGCTCGCAAACCAGTTCCATATCCGGCGTGAACCCGCCATTGCGGGCGAAATAGACCTCGTGCCCAACCCGCCAGGCTTCCAATGTCTGGTCATCCTCGCCTTCGTCATGGGCGAATGCGGCATCAACCTCATCGAAACGCCGGATTGTGACCTCTACAGTCTCAATCACTGCGGCAGCGCGCCCTGCACCATCCAGAACGACGTCACGACGCCCGACGACGGGAATGGGCTCACCTTTTGGGCCAAAATCCCGCAATGCACCGCATGTTGCAGTTTTCTTGCCTGCGAGCACCAACCCCAGAAGCTGATCCGCCAGCTCAGGCGAATCACCAAACGCGAAGGTCACAGCATCGCGGTGTGGCTCCGGTAGCTCGATCATACGCTCAAGCCACCAAACAATGTCGGCATGTCCAATGGACGAAAACCGTAGTGGCTCATCCAGCGAACGTCGGCATTGAAGAAGTCGCGCAGGTCCGGCATGCCGTATTTCAGCATGGCGATGCGGTCGAGGCCCATGCCCCAGGCAAAACCCTGGTATTCATCGGGGTCGAGGCCGCCTGCACGCAGCACGTTGGGGTGGACCATGCCGCAGCCGAGGATTTCCATCCAGTCCTTGCCTTCGCCGAATTTGACGATGGGGCCGCTGGAACGGTCGCACTGAATGTCCACTTCGAATGATGGTTCCGTGAACGGGAAGAAGGACGGCCGAAAGCGCATGGTGACGCTATCGACTTCAAAGAAGGCCTTGCAGAATTCTTCCAGAACCCAGCGCAGATGGCCAACATTGGCGGTCTTGTCGATCACCAGACCTTCGACCTGATGGAACATCGGCGAATGGGTGGCGTCGGAATCCTGTCGGTAGGTCTTGCCCGGAATAACGATGCGGATCGGCGGCTTTTGCGCTTCCATGGTGCGCACCTGCACCGGCGAGGTATGGGTGCGCAGCACCTTGCGCTCGCCATTGGCGTCGGGCTGGAGGAAGAATGTATCGTGCATTTCGCGGGCCGGGTGGCCTTCAGGGAAGTTCAGCGCCGTGAAATTGTAATAGTCGGTCTCGATATCCGGGCCTTCGGCAATGGAAAAGCCCATATCGGCAAAGATCGCGGTGATTTCATCAACGATCTGGCTGATCGGGTGAATACGCCCACGCTCCGCAGGCGAGGAACGCACGGGCAGCGACACATCCAGCGTTTCAGCCTTCAGGCGCGCATTGATGGCGGCGTCCTTCAGCTCGGTCTTTTTAGTGGTCAGTTGTTCGGTGATCTCGTTTTTCAGCGCGTTGATTGCCGCACCACGGGTCTGGCGCTCTTCCGGCGTCATGGAGCCCAGTGTTTTCAAAAGCTCGGAAACCGAGCCTTTCTTGCCCATGGCGGCAAGACGCACGGCTTCAATGCCAGCCTCGTCGCTGGCAGCGGCGATATCGGCCAGAAGGGATGTTTTCAAACTCTCGAGATCGGACATTGTCGTCTTTCCTGCCTATGTTCGGCCGCCAGCACCAGAGCATTTCCAGCAAAAGTGTATAACGGGTTTGCGTCCGGAAATGCGTTAAACCATGAAAAAACCCGCGCCAGTTTGCCCAGCGCGGGTTTCCCAATAACCAAATTTCAGTTTGGGACGCGCTGGTTACTTAACCGCGGTCTCAAACTCATTCTTCGTGCCAGCATCCTTGAGGTAGGACAGAGCCTTCTTGGAGGCTTCAACCAGCGCGCCGAAAGCTGCCGGCTCATGGATGGCCATGTCGGACAGAACCTTACGGTCAACTTCAATGCCAGCCTTGTTCAGGCCGTCGATGAAGCGGCCATAGGTCAGGCCGGATTCGCGCACAGCTGCGTTGATACGCTGAATCCACAGGGCGCGGAAATTGCGCTTGTTGACCTTGCGGTCGCGGTAGGCGAACTGCTTGGAACGATCCACCGCAGCCTTGGCAGCGCGGATGGTGTTCTTGCGGCGGCCGTAAAAGCCCTTGGCGGCCTTCAGAACCTTTTTGTGCTTGGCATGAGCGGCAACGCCGCGTTTTACGCGTGACATGTCATGATCTCCTTAAATGATCCAAAAAGCGAAAGGGTCTCAGAGACCGTTTGGCAGGTAGTTCTTGATGACTTTCTTGCCGTCTGCTTCGGCAAGTACCATCGTTCCGCGTGCATTGCGGATGAACTTGTTGGACCGCTTGATCATGCCGTGACGCTTGCCAGCGGCAGCAGCCAGGACCTTGCCGGAGGCAGTGATCTTGAACCGCTTCTTGGCGGAGGACTTCGTCTTCATCTTGGGCATTTTGCTACTCCATTGTTCTTGTATCGAAACAGGCAGACGAGGCCTGTTTTCAAGCATAAAGAACGGCCACGGCATGCCCTGCCGGACCGTTCGGACGGGCGCTTATAACCGCAGGCCCGGTAAAGTGCAACGGGATTCAAGTGCGCGAGGCAAAAATCGCTTTTGCGGCCTGCCAACACCAGAAAATCGACGGCTTAAGCGCGTTATCCAGGCCAAATGACCTGCCGTCAGATCGGGTGAGCCGGAATCTGACGTCCGCCATTGCGGGGAAATTGCAGTGTGACGAGCAAGCCGCCAATATCGGCCTGATCCAGGCTGAGATTGCCGCCATAAGCGGTCATGATATCGGCGCAGATCGCGAGGCCCAGACCGGAACCGCCTTGGTCTGCATCCAGAAATTCGCCCCGGCGCAGCACCTGCTGCCGGTCTTGCGGACGCACACCCGGCCCATCGTCACCAATGACGATCATCGCCATGTCCCGATCCGCAAAAGCGCGGACGTGAATGACCGAGGAGGCCCATTTCGTTGCATTGTCGAGAATATTGCCGATTGCTTCGGCAAGATCGGCGGCGTCGGCCTCAATCGCCAGACCTGGTTCTACATCGACATCCCAGGCAAGGTCCCGCGCCCGGGCAATCGGGTCAAGAACTTTGACCAGCTTGCCCATCAGGCCTTCCATGTCGGTCACCTGCATCTGCTCGACGCCAAGGCGAGCGGCCTGCAATTGCCGGTCGGCTCGCTGACGCACCAGGTTGATTTGCTCGAAAGCCGCTTCACGCTCGGCGGAAGGCAGATGCTGCACCATTTGCGCCAGCACCGTCAGCGGTGTTTTCAACCCATGCGCCAGGTCGCTGGCCCTGCTGCGTGCCTTCTCGATCGTGTATTGCCGTTCGGTGAGCAGGAGATTGATCTCTTCGACAAGCGGCATCACTTCAGGCGGCACGCCGTCATCCATGACCCGCAACTGACCGGCCCGAACCATCGACACCTGGTTTCGCACACGCGTCAATGGCTGCAACACGACCCGGGCCTGGAGCAGCGCCGCGCCCAGCAGAACCAGGGCAGTGATCAGCATGACGGACCGCGAGCGCTCCCGATGCTGATCAAGCGGTTCCATCAGGTTGGCCAAAGGAAAGCCGGCATAGATGATAACAGGATAGTCTATGCCCTCATCCGAGATTTTGATTTCGCTGCGTAGCAGTAAAATATCCTCGCCATCGGGCCCCTGCGCACGACTGAAATCGAATGGCCCTTCCTGGTGCAGTCCAGTTCTGGGCAGTTCCACATCCCAGAGCGACCGCGAGCGCAGGCTGCGGCCATCAGGCGTCCATACCTGCCAGTAACGCCCGCCGCTGACGGTGGAAAAGCGCGGATCCGCTGGCGGCGAGACGATATCAATCTTGCCATTTTCCACCTTCAGGCGGGAGGCAATGGTATTGATAATGACAGTCATCTCGGTTTTGAATTGCTGACCGACATAGTTGATGAACAAAAAACCGACCGAGAACCAAAGGACCATCAGCGCCAACCCGATTGCCAGGAAGGAGCCGATCGCGAGCCTAAGGCGCAGTGATCTCAGCATGAATTTTCGTCCGGCACGACATAACCGAAGCCGCGCCGTGTTTCGATAGCACTGGCATCCGTTTTCTTGCGGATCCGCGCCACCATGGCTTCAACTGCATTTTTCGAAGCATCGTCATCGCGACCCTGGATCTGGGTGGCGATCTCATAGGCTGAAAAGACCCGGCCCTTGTTTTGGACGAGAATCTGGATCAATCGAAACTCCAGCGGACTGACGTCCAGCAGGGCACCATTGAAAGTGACTGTCCGACCGGCTTCATCCACCTGGAAACGCCCGGCTGAAAACAGAGTATGGCTGGTTTTCCCAGCGCGCCGCAGCAATGCGCGAAGCCGGGCCAGCAATTCCTCTGTCCGGAACGGTTTCGGAAGATAGTCATCCGCTCCGGCATCGAAACCATCAACCCTTTCCATCCAGGACCCCCGCGCCGTCAGGACCAGAACAGGTGTCTGGATCCTATCCTTGCGCCAGCGTCTCAAAATGGAAAGGCCATCCAGCCCAGGCAGGCCGAGATCGAGAATAATGGCGCCAAGGGAGGTATCCTCTCCAGCTTCCCAGACATCCGGTCCCTTGTTGACCAAGGTTACCTCGTAGCCCTCGCCTCGCAACGTCTCCGCCACATGGCGACCGATATTGGCATCGTCTTCAGCCAGTAAAATACGCAAGATTCAATGCTCTCCAAAAGATCGCCGAGAAAGAAGTTACAATCCGCGCAAGACGATATCATGCATGGCGCTATAGGATTTTGTTTGCATCGTATTGTCCAAAACCCGGTTTCTACTTTTCGGTACGATGCCGTGTAGACAGTCGCTGTCAACTTTATCGTGCCAGTTTTCCGGTTCGCGCGTCCACTTTCAAGGTGCGAAACCGCCCGGAAATGTCCTTTACGGTCAGCAAGTAAAAATCACCGTTGGAAAGATAGCGTAAATCCACGTCGATCAACCGCGAGCCTTCAGGCAGCTTGAGATTGCTAAGCACCTCTCGCAACGAACGATAGCGGCCACTTTTGACGCCGTCCAGTACCTGGGGCCGGACGATGCTCGGATCGTCATCTGTAAACGAGCCGTTTGGAGTTCCGCCTGGACCTCCCCCTCCGGGCCTGCTGCCAAAAGGCCCAGGAGCGCCTGAAAATCCAGGAGGTCCGCCACTCGGCGGATCGCCGCCTCTTCCTCCACCTGGGGGGCCTCCTGGAGGACCACCTGGCGGGCCTCCGCCTGGCGGCCCACTGCGATTGTCAGCCATAGCGAAACTGGTAAAGAACAGGGATACAAGAAACAGAATTGTCGCCACGCCGCGACCATAGACGCGGTAGCGCTCTGGCCCTTCTGTCGCAAAACACGTCAGGTAAGAACGTTGGCGCCGGATAGCTCTGGCGTCCTCCATTTTTCCATCTTCCGTTGAGCTGCTTCTCATGGCCATTCCGGTATAGGCACAGGGCGACACTGGCTGACAAACTTTAATCGGCGCTCGATTGCCTGTATTCAGTCATAAAATCCCATTGGACCTCAGATAAATTATCCAGTCAACGCGACGAGTGATGCCCAAGCCTATCCGACGGCATTCTCAGGCTGATTCGCATAGCGCCATTTGAATATAGAGGTCGCCAATAGCTGTAAAGCTAAATAACAAATGACACAAAGGGTTTCACTAGTATTTTTTGGCTTTTTTGAGATGCCTCAGATACTAAATTCGATCAATTTCAATTCAAATCAAATTTGATGTCCAATTGAACACTCATTGGAAAATATAAATCATACTAATTAACTGGATAGACCACAAAAGTGCATAGGTATGCACATTCCCCAATAAGGAACTCCGCCGTTCCATTTAGAGACGGCGGAGTTTCCAATAGGCTAATAGCCTTGGTTGTCATCCAGGGGCATAGGATGACATAACAGACTGGGAACGTTGTGGGGACGTGGGGTAAATCCCGTCTGTTGAGAATGACAATGCCAAAACACCGCTGACATCGCGCTGACGCCATTGTCAGGATTTTGTCAGGTTGCATATTCGAAGCGAAACAAGGGCTTTATTAAAAAAAAGCGACCTGCGCTCGATAAAACGCATGTCGCTTCAAACTTGCAGATACTCTCGGGTCCGACTGATAGGTCGCTGGCTTATTTAGGTGCCAGCACCATCATCATCTGACGACCTTCGAGCTTGGGTTCAGCCTCAACTTTGGCAACTTCGACTGTGTCTTCCTTCACCTGCATGAGCAATTTCATGCCCAGTTCCTGGTGGGCCATTTCGCGGCCGCGGAACTTCAGGGTGACTTTGACCTTGTCGCCGTCTTCAAAGAATCGCGACATCGACTTCATCTTCACCTCATAGTCATGGGTGTCGATGTTCGGGCGCATCTTGATTTCTTTGACTTCAACGATTTTCTGTTTCTTGCGCGCTTCTGCCGCCTTCTTCTGGTTGGCGTATTTCAGCTTGCCAAGGTCCAGGATCTTGCAAACGGGCGGTTCAGCATTCGGCGAAATTTCGACCAGATCGAGACCGGCTTCTTCCGCCATGCGGAGCGCCTGGTCCGTCGGCACGGCGCCGAGATTCTGGCCTTCTGAGTCAATCAACTGGACCTTTGGAACCCGGATCTCCCGGTTGGAGCGCGGCCCGTCCTTAACGGGGGCATCGGCTTTGAACGGTCTGCGAATGGTCGTATTCTCCTCAATAATTTCGGATAGTCATATCGGTGATTTCGGAACGTCAGATAGGCCCGATTGTCCCGCCTTGCAAGGCTGAGCTCTCTATCGGACCGCTGTTCAAAGGGTGATAGCATAGTTTTTTAAAAAAATCACCTGCTGTCGTGAAGAGAAGAATCTGTTTTATACCTTATACGACGGCCTGAAGATGCTCACGCATCCCGGCCTTCAAGAGATTTCGAATATCTCAAATGCTCAAAGCATTGAGATATTCGAAACCGGAATACCAACTGCTCTCTTCAATCGCAGTTGGACCACACCTGGAGACAATGATGACCGATGCCGGACGAACAATCGAAACCCATGCTATCACCGTGGGACAGGGAAGCGATGCGCGCAGCATAGCCGCGCTGGTCCGGGCACCCACAGGAGAGAATCGCGCCACCTGCATCTGGCTTGGCGGCTACCGATCCGACATGACAGGCACCAAGGCGCTGGAAATGGACGCCCTGGCCCGGTCGCTTGGGGTTGGAGCGATCCGCTTCGATTATTCCGGGCACGGTGCCTCTGGCGGAGCCTTTCGCGACGGCACCATTTCCCGCTGGCTGGAAGAAGCGCTTGCCGTTGTTGATCATTTCAAACCGGCAAACGTCGTTCTGGTCGGCTCCTCCATGGGTGGCTGGATTGCATTGCGACTGATCCAGGAACTGAAAGCCCGCCACAACAATCCGACCCAGGTGGCAGGAATGGTGTTGATCGCACCGGCTCCCGACTTCACTTCGGACTTGATTGAGCCAATGCTCGGCGACCGGGAGCGGGCAGATCTGACCGAGAAAGGTTATTTCGAGGAAGTCTCCGACTATAGCCCGGAGCCGAATATCTATACGCGTGCGCTGATGGAAGACGGGCGCGCTAACCGGGTGATGACCGGCATGATCGACACTGGCTGCCCCATCCATATCCTGCAAGGCATGGCCGATCCTGATGTGCCCTACCAGCATGCGCTGAAACTGGTCGAACACCTGCCCGCCGACGATGTTGTATTGACCTTGGTGCGTGACGGCGATCACCGCCTGTCGCGTCCGCAGGACATCGACCGGATGCGCAGTGCCATTCGCGCCATGATCGAACCAAGGCCATAAGGCTAAACCCAAGCCAAAGCCAAAGCCCAACTTTGTGTGCCATTCGGCGAAAATGCGACAAAAACTTCACACTGATTAACGGATTTTAACCATATTGGCCGATTGAGCCGCCCCTCGACCTTGGAACGATTGACTCTCTGCCCTGGGTAATCTTAACTCTTTGTTAAGAATTCAAGGGGCGTCTCATGACCTTCAGGCTCTCAGCTCTGGCAGCTTTTCTGGCACTTCCGCTGTTTTTCGCGGGCAATGCGGCTGCGGATATGACATCGGCTGTTCCAGCCTCGATGGTCACCGGCGGCATCACTTCGCAGCCCATCGGTCATTACGAATTTTGCTTGCGCTACAAGGCCGAATGCCAGGTGCGCAGCAAGCCTGGCCCCGCGCGCCAGGTTACCGAACACGGTTGGGATATCGTTCACGCCGTCAACATGGACGTAAACAAATCCATCACGCCGATGACCGATATGGACGTCTATGGTCGTGAAGAATGGTGGGAATATCCCGTTGACGCAGGCGATTGCGAAGACTTTGTTCTGTTGAAGCGCAAGCGTCTGCTCCAGGCCGGATTTTCGGAATCGGATCTGCTGATTACCGTCGTGCGTAAGCCTGATGGCGAAGGCCATGCGGTATTGACGCTGCGCACATCCACAGGCGACTATATTCTCGACAATCTGGTTGACGATGTAAAACTCTGGAGCGACACCTCCTACACCTATCTGAAACGGCAGGCGAGCTTCGATACCGGTCGTTGGGTCACGATTGAAAGCGGCAAGGATGTTCCGGTCGCGGCGTTGAAATAGGCCAACAGACAATCGGCACAGACAATCGAAAAAGGGCCTGGATGTGGAAACACTCCAGGCCTTTTTCATGCACTGTTTCAACCGCTGCCGATCAGGATACCTGCGGCCAATACCAACGAACCGCCCAGCACCACCTGCATGGCCGCACGCCAGAACGGCGTTTCCATATATTTGTTCTGTATGAAGGCGATGGCCCATAATTCGATGAACACCACCACGTCCGCCGTTGCCGTCGCCGTCCAGAAATGCGGAATGAGATAAGGCAACGCATGGCCCAGTCCGCCCAGCGTCGTCATGATGCCGCAAGCAAGGCCGCGCTTGATCGGCGAACCTCGGCCAGAAATCTTGCCATCGTCATGGGAGGCTTCGGTAAAGCCCATGGAAATCCCTGCCCCCACCGAGGCCGAGAGGCCGACCAGAAAGGTCTGCCAGGTATCGCCGGTGGCAAAGGCCGCCGCAAAGATCGGCGCAAGGGTTGAAACCGAACCATCCATTAATCCGGCAAGGCCGGGCTGCACATAGGTGAGAACGAACTGCCGCTTGGTGGTTTCCTGCTCCAGTTGCTGGACGTCCTCAGGCCGGTGCTTTTCACCCAGCATATGGGCCACATCCTCATGGCCCTGCTCCGCCATGGCCAGATCGCCCAGAAGTGCTCTTGTGCGGGCATCCGAGACATGTTTCTGGGCCTCGACATAAAAATTATAGGCGGAGCGCTCCATGGCTTCCGCCTCTTGGCGCACCTGATCAACAGAAAGCTGGGCCTGAAGCCAATCGGGCTTGCGCGTCATGAAACCTTGGACATGCTCCCGGCGGATCAGCGGAATGTGCTCGCCAAATCGCTGGCGATGCATGTCGATCAGCATGTTGCGGTGCGTGTGCTCCACCTCCGCCATATCCTTGAAAACCTTGGCGGACTGAGGATATTGCTCTTTCAACCGATCCGCATAGGCCAGATAGATCCGCGCATCGTCTTCCTCAGAAGAAATCGCCAGCGCAAGAACCTCCTGTTCGGTGAGACTATCCAGACGTCGCTTCGCAGGGGCGAATAAGGAGCGGAACATGATGGCAGATCTCCAATTTAGAATAATTCTAAATTTAGAGCATTGTTCGATTTGCAGCAAGAGCGGTTTTCAGCAATCATCACGCCAGCAACCATCAAGCCAAAGAAAAACCCGCCGGACATTGCTGCCCGGCGGGTTTTTAATCTTCTAAACCGCGACGATTAGTCGTTGCTGCGGTTCTTCAGGGCTGCGCCCAAGATGTCGCCGAGCGAAGCGCCGCTGTCGGATGAACCAAACTGAGCAACAGCTTCCTTCTCTTCAGCGATTTCCAGTGCCTTGATCGACAGCATGACCTTGCGATCCTTCTTGGAGAAGTTGGTGACGCGAGCGTCAAAAACCTGGCCAACGGAGAAACGCTCAGGGCGCTGGTCGTCACGGTCACGAGCGAGGTCGGCGCGGCGGATGAAGGACACGATGTCTTCATGGTTGACGAGCTTGACTTCGACGCCACCGTCATTGACCGCGATCACTTCGCAGGAAACGACAGCATTCTTGCGCAGATCGCCGGAAGCGGCGGCATCACCGACCGAGTCCTTGCCGAGCTGCTTGATGCCGAGCGAGATACGCTCCTTTTCGACATCCACATCGAGAACAACCGCGCGAACAACGTCGCCCTTGTTGTATTCTTCGATAACCTGTTCGCCTGGACGGTTCCAGTCGAGATCCGACAGGTGAACCATGCCGTCAACGTCGCCTTCGAGGCCGATGAACAGGCCGAATTCGGTCTTGTTCTTGACTTCGCCTTCGACTTCAGCGCCAGCCGGATGGCTGTAGGCAAATGCCTGCCATGGGTTTTCGAGGGTCTGCTTCAGGCCAAGCGAGATACGACGCTTGGACGGATCGACTTCGAGAACAACCACGTCAACTTCCTGGCTGGTGGACAGGATTTTGCCGGGGTGAACGTTCTTCTTGGTCCAGGACATTTCGGAAATGTGGATCAGGCCTTCGATACCTGGCTCCAGCTCAACGAATGCACCGTAGTCGGTGATGTTGGTCACGGTACCGGAGATCTTCTTGCCAACCGGGTACTTGGCAGCAATGCCATCCCAAGGATCAGACTCGAGCTGCTTCATGCCGAGCGAGATGCGGTGGGTTTCCTGGTTGATACGGATGATCTGAACCTTGACCGACTGGCCGATGGACAGGATTTCCGAAGGATGGTTCACACGACGCCATGCCATGTCGGTGACATGCAGCAGACCGTCAATGCCGCCGAGGTCAACGAACGCACCGTAATCGGTGATGTTCTTGACAACGCCTTCAACAACCTGGCCTTCTTCGAGGTTCTGAACGATTTCAGAACGCTGCTCGGCGCGGGACTCTTCGAGAACCGTACGGCGCGAAACCACGATATTGCCGCGACGCTTGTCCATCTTGAGGATTTCGAAGGGCTGCGGGTTGTGCATCAGCGGGGTCACGTCGCGGATCGGGCGGATATCCACCTGGGAGCGCGGCAGGAAGGCAACAGCGCCGTCCAGATCGACGGTGAAACCACCCTTGACCTGGTTGAAGATAACGCCTTCGACGCGCTCGCCAGCTTCGAACTTGGCTTCGAGCTTGATCCAGCTTTCTTCGCGACGCGCCTTTTCGCGCGACAGAACAGCTTCGCCCAGCGCGTTTTCAATGCGCTCGACATAAACTTCAACTTCGTCGCCAACTTTCAACTGGCCGTCCTTGGCGCGAGCGCCAAATTCCTTCAGCGGAACGCGGCCTTCGACCTTGAGGCCGACGTCAACGATTGCGACGTCCTTCTCAATGGCCGTCACGATGCCCTTGGCAACATAGCCTTCGGCCAGATCGGTCTTTGCAAAGGATTCTTCCAGCAGGGCCGCGAAATCGTCCCGTGTCGGGGTAGAAACAGACATGAAATCTCCTAATCGCATCCCCTTGGGAATGCGCAGTGCGCCGGTGGGTTGGTGTTGATAACGGCCGATCCCGCGTCCGCCCTTTATAAAAGGACAACCCGGCGCAAGGACGCTGGTTTCGGCTGGTCCAGACAAAACCGGTCGTCGGTCCTGTCTGCTGAATGCATGCTAATTCTTTTTCAATGCCGCATCGATCAAGGAACGCGCAGCCTGAAACGCCGCCTCTATACTCATTTCGGACGTATCTAGCAAGTGCGCGTCTTCAGCAGGTTTCAACGGACTGTCGGCGCGACCCATGTCACGGTCGTCGCGCCGCTTCACATCCTCAAACACTGCCGGATAGTCGGCTACACCGCCATGGGCGACAATCTCGTCATAGCGGCGCCGCGCACGCACGTCCGGTGACGCCGTCACATAGAGCTTGACCGCCGCATCCGGGCAGACAACCGTGCCGATATCGCGCCCGTCCAGCACCGTACCCGGGGCCTTCAGCGCGAACCGCCGCTGCGCCTCGACCAGTGCGCGGCGCACGGCTGGCATGACGGCGATCTTAGAGGCAGCCTCGCCGATATCGTGCTTGGCCAGAACCTCCCGGTCCAGACCGGACAGATCGAGCCCCAGCGCCACCTGCTCGGCCACAGCCTCATTATCGAGCGGCAGGCCTTTTTCCAGAAGCGCCTTGGCTGTGGCGCGGTAGGTCAGGCCGGTGTCCAGGTGATGAAAGCCGTAACTGTTGGCGATGCGGCGTGACAGCGTTCCCTTGCCGGCAGCCGCAGGACCATCGATGGCGATTACAAACGTGTTTTCCGTCACCTCAGTCAAACAGCCATCCTCTTCCTGTCTGCATACCTCATGTTGCACGGCCCCGTAGCACACCCGACGTCCAAGGTCATCCCCGCTTCATCGCCCGCCATTCGTGTCTCTGGCCTGTCTCTGGCTGGCGCGAAAGCGGCAAGCCTGCGGATCGACCAGCCAGATTGCCTTTGACAGAAGCCAGCACAACGATTAAGGGACCGTCGACAGTTGGACCGGCCTTCGGGTCCGGGTCCTTGGCGCATGCCCTCTTTTCCAACGATTTCATGAGGCTTTGACAGTGGCGAAGGCAGAACTTGGAACCAAACGCACTTGCCCCGACACCGGCAAGAAATTCTACGATCTGAACAATGATCCGGTCGTATCCCCCTATACGAAGAAATCCTGGCCGCTCTCTTACTTTGAAGAGACCTCGGTAGCCGCCATCATGGAAAAGGCTGAAGAGGAAGAGGTCGCGGAAGTCGATACCGAGAACACCGATGTCGAGCTGGTTTCGCTGGAAGACGCGGACGATGCAGCCGGTGGCGACGACATTCCTGATATTGGCGATGACGATGTCGAAATCGGCGACGACGATGACGACACCTTCCTGGAAGCCGATGAAGACGACGAAGACGACGACATGTCCGGCATTATCGGCGTGACCGGCGACGACGACGAAGTCTGATTCAACAGCTCTCCGCCCCCGGATGATAAAAAAACATCCGGGGGCGCATTTTTTGGCTTGTCATGTGCAAAAGCAGCACGTATGAAGCCGCCACACCGAACGAAGCACTGCTTCACACGGTTCCCGGACCCGGCAAATGCCGGACCCTTATGGGGCTATAGCTCAGCTGGGAGAGCGCTTGCATGGCATGCAAGAGGTCAGCGGTTCGATCCCGCTTAGCTCCACCAAATCTCCTTTGAGTATGTATTTCGCTGCTTAGCGATCTGTTTCGTGAGACACGTCTCGCTATGAGCAATCAGCGAATCGAATTTTCTGAAAATTGGCGTTTTCTCAATCAGAGCGCTTGTTAACAATTGTCTATTCTGTCAACGGGGATGCGACAAACGCAATAATCCGAGCGTTGTTCATTCGGCTTGATTGTCCATCATTGGCCTGAAGGATATTGGCGCTTTTCGGTTGTACATCCGCTTTGACCTTATTATGGTCGGACTGGATTTTGGTTGTAATAAATTAATCTACTATCATTGGTGGGTAAAATTGCGCTCATTGAATTGTCAACGGAGCGTTGGCAATGTGGCTTTTCCTCTTCCCACTGATGAAATGCGTGTTGGGAGGGAACAGATATGTCCTTTGATCGTGAAAAGGCGCAGAGACAATCTCGTGTCGCCACGGCCAGCGGCTGGATTGGCTCTGCGCTGGAATATTATGATTTCTTCATTTATGCCACAGCCGCGGCACTGGTCTTTCCTCAGCTGTTTTTTCCATCCGCAGATCCGACAACCGCAATCGTTGCATCGCTGACGACCTATGGCGTGGGCTATGTCAGCCGCCCAATCGGCGCCTTCGTTCTGGGCCACATGGGTGACGTTTACGGTCGTAAAAAAATGATGCTGACCTGCCTGTTTCTCATGGGCTTTTCGACACTGATGGTCGGCCTGTTGCCCACCTATGAACAAATCGGCATCTGGGCTCCGATTTTGCTGGTCGTGCTTCGCCTGATCCAGGGTTTTGCTGTCGCGGGTGAAATCTCCGGCGCGTCCTCGATGATTCTGGAACATGCACCAACCGGCCGACGGGGCTTTTTCGCATCCTTCGCACTTCAGGGCGTCCAGGCGGGACAAATTTTGGCTGCCGCCGTGTTTCTGCCGCTCGCCCACTATATGGAGCCAGCGGCATTCAACAGCTGGGGCTGGCGGATTCCCTTCCTTCTGTCGATCTTCGTGGTAATCGTCGGCTTTGTCATCCGCCGTCTGGTTGAGGAAACACCGACCTTCGTCAACGCCAGCGAAAGCGGCGCGGTCTCGAAAGCGCCCATCGTTGAGGCTTTCCGCCATGGCTGGGCCGATATCATCCGCGTTATGTGCATGTCGCTTATGAACGTCATTCCAACCGTGACAACGGTGTTCGGCGCGGCCTATGCCGTGCAGCCGGCTTACGGTGTCGGCTTCAGCAAGGACGTCTACCTTTGGATTCCGGTTCTCGGCAACATTGTTGCCGTTCTGGTCATTCCCTTTATCGGCGGACTGTCTGACCGTATTGGCCGTAAGCCGCCGATCATCATCGGTTCATTGCTGTCTGGCGCTTTGTCGTTTGGCTATCTCTATGCGATCAGCATTCACAATGTCCCGATGGCCATCGCCATGTCGCTCTTGATGTGGGGCGTGATTTATCAGGGATATAACGCGGTCTTCCCGTCATTCTATCCGGAATTGTTTCAGAGCCGCATCCGCGTCTCCTCAATGGCCATCGCGCAGAATGTCGGGACGGCAATCACGGCCCTGTTCCCGGCCCTGTTCACCGCCGTTGCTCCGCCCGGCTCGCTGAATATTCCTGTTGTCATCGGCTGCTGGACGCTCGCCATTACCGTGATTTCAGCGCTGGCCGCACTCTCGGCCCGGGAAACCTACCGAATCACGATCAATGAGCTGGGCAACAAGACGGCAAAGCCGATCACCAAGGACGAATACAATCGTATGCGTGCGCAATCCATGGCAAAGGCGTAGTCCAAGCGGAAATGCGTTCAAACAAACGTTGCGACAGCATGATGCATTCTGCCAAATGCACCATGCTGTCGCTGTTTCAGACTATTTCTTGACGATCGTCACGAACATCACGCCGCGCACCCGCACCGTCATTTCACATTGCGGACCATCGGTGCGGTCGCAGAAATGCGGCGGCATTTTCAGCACGAAAACCTTATTGCCGTATCGCTGGATGAAGTCATAGCCAAAGATCTTGGCGGTGGCGATCATCAGATAGCCGCCTTCCTTGACCTGTACATAGAAATTATAGGGGCAGCCTTCGGCATCGCAGTCGGGGCCGCGCTTGCCATCGCAGGTCAGCGCGCCTTCGTTGACGATCGCATCGACAATACCGTCATTATTGATATCCAACCGGGTGACGTAGTTGTCATCGAACTCAGCTGTCTTGCAGACCTTACGGAAATGATCCTTCTCGTAGATTTCCGGGTCACTGACCAATTGCTGTTGCGCCAGGGCGACCGAGGCAGACAGGGGCAACAACAGGCACAGGAGCAGGCGAAGAAGCAATTTCACGGCATGAACCTTCGATAGGATTGCAGCCCTATGGCGAGAACAAAAATCTAGCGCATCACGGACCACCCGCAGCGCCAAAGATTCCGATAGCGCAATCAGCTTGTGCCGCCCTTGCCATCAATCCGGTTTGCGACGGCCCGGCTGGCGATGGTTGGGTGGCACAGGCGAGAGCGGACGCTTATTGAAGCCGGAATCCTTATGTCTTGGGTAACGCATGATATTGTAAAATAGCCCGTATCCACCCCAGCGCCGCACATTTCGCGTCCATTCATCGGCAGATCATCGCAACGTCAGGGCCACTATGTCGCTTCTTCTTTATCTGGATTATGCAGGCGTCGCGCTATTTGCCGCCACCGGCGCTTTGGCCGCCTCGCGCAAACAGCTGGATCTGATCGGCTTCCTGTTTTTTGCCACGATCACCGGCACAGGCGGCGGCACGGTGCGTGATATCATTCTTGGGCGCCTGCCGGTGTTCTGGGTGGTTAACCCGAGCTATATTCTGATCTGCTGCGCTGTCGGCGTGCTGGTGTTCTTCACCGCGCATCTGGTGGAATCGCGCTACAAACTGCTGATCTGGCTCGATGCTATCGGGCTTTCCGCCTATTGCGTGATGGGAGCGGCCAAGGGAATGGCCGCGACCGGCTCGCCCACCATCGCCATCGTCACGGGCATGATGACGGCCACCCTGAGCGGCGTGCTGCGCGATCTGCTCGCCAATGAACCGTCGGTGCTGCTGCGTCCGGAAATTTACATCACCGCAGCCTTGATCGGCGCCTGTGTGTTTACCGGGGCTTTCATGCTGGCCGCGCCCTTATACTGGGCTTGCGCAGGTGGAATGCTGGCAGCCTTCATGGTGCGCGGCGGCGCTCTGTATTTCGGTTGGACATTTCCGAGATATGGACATCAGGCAGGCCGACATCCCGACGACGTGATGTGAACCGGATATGGTTTGTGCCGATCATGGTCGCCACAACGGGCTTTGAGATCAGGACGGCTGAAGATCAAGCCTTGGGGCGCAGCCGGATCACCACGTCTACATGAGAAATTTCCATGCCTTCAGGCGGTGCAGGCAGGTTGCCGATTTCGATATTGCTGACCGGAATATCCAGGACCTCGTTGCGGCCTTCCACAAAAAAGTGGTGGTGATCCGACACATTGGTATCGAAATAGGTTTTGTTGCTCTCAACCGCGAGAACCCGGATCATGCCGGCTTCGGTAAACTGATGAAGCGTGTTGTAAACGGTGGCCAGAGAAACGGGCACGTCGGCGGCAACCGCTTCTTCGTGCAGTTCTTCGACGGTCAGATGCCGGTCACCCTTGGCAAACAACAGCGAAGCCAAGGCAACCCTCTGCCGTGTCGGCCTCAGGCCCGACCGACGCAGTTTTGCTTCCACGTCCCTAGAGGCTTGCGCCATCATACCGGCGATCTCCGCATTGTCCCTTGAAATCTCACTATCATCGTACTGATATACCTGTAGACGGGCCTGCTTTCAATAGTTTGACGGCGGGTAAATCCAGTGAAAGCCCTTATATTGAGGCAGTTGACCGATTTTAGCACTGGTGGAGTATGGACGCTTCCTGTATGCGGACGACGGAAAGCGGCCCGGACCGAGGCCATTCGACACAGCGTAAAGCGTTGGAATGAATTGGCATCGGCTTCAATTCGTCGCCATCTTGCTTTAAGTCTCCTAAGCGGAACGCCTGAAGGGGGGAATTGAAAGACCGATGAACGAAAAACAGACAAGCTATAATTACGACGAGATTCTCGCCTGCGGTCGGGGTGAACTGTTCGGCAAGGGCAATGCGCAACTGCCGTTGCCGCCCATGCTGATGTTCAATCGCATCACCGATATTTCGGAAACCGGCGGCCCCCACGACAAGGGCTATATCCGTGCCGAGTTCGACATCACCCCCGACCTCTGGTTCTTTCCCTGCCATTTCCAGGGCGATCCGGTCATGCCGGGATGCCTTGGCCTGGATGCCATGTGGCAATTGACCGGCTTTTACCTCGGCTGGCTGGGCGAACCCGGCAAGGGCCGGGCGATCTCGACAGGCGAAGTGAAATTCACCGGCATGGTTACGCCATCCACCAAGCTCGTGGAATATGGCATCGACTTCAAGCGCGTCATGCGCGGACGTCTGGTGCTGGGCATTGCCGACGGCTGGATGAAGGCCGATGGCGAGGTCATCTACAAGGCAACCGATCTGCGTGTCGGGCTTTTCAAGGAAAAGGCCGACTGAGCGCATCACCCCCACCAAGCAAAAGGTCGATTACATGAGACGGGTAGTAGTTACGGGTCTGGGCATTGTGTCCTCCATCGGCAATAATGCCGAGGAAGTCACGGCATCTCTCCGCGACGCCAGGTCCGGCATTTCCTTTTCTCCCGATTTTGCCGAGCATGGCTTCAAATGCCAGGTCTGGGGTCAACCTTCACTGGACACGACCGACCTTGTCGACCGTCGTGCCATGCGCTTCCTGTCACAGGGCGGTGCCTGGAACCATGTGGCGATGAAGCAGGCGATTGCCGATTCGGGCCTGGAGGAAAAGGATTATTCCGCCAACGAGCGCACCGGCATCATCATGGGCTCGGGCGGTCCTTCGACCCGGCAGATCGTCGAGGCGGCCGATATTACCCGCCAGAACAAAAGCCCGAAGCGCATCGGACCGTTCGCCGTTCCAAAGGCCATGTCATCGACGGCATCGGCGACGCTTGCCACCTGGTTCAAGATCCACGGCGTCAACTACTCGATCTCGTCCGCTTGCTCGACCTCGGCCCATTGCATCGGCAATGCCGCTGAAATGATCCAATGGGGCAAGCAGGACATCATGTTCGCGGGCGGCCATGAGGATCTCGACTGGTCGATGTCCGACCTGTTCGATGCCATGGGTGCCATGTCGACCCGCTATAACGACACGCCGGCTCTGGCTTCGCGCGCCTATGACGCCAACCGCGATGGCTTCGTCATCGCTGGCGGCGCAGGCGTCCTGGTTCTGGAAGAACTGGAACATGCCAAGGCGCGTGGCGCCAAGATCTACGCCGAACTCACCGGCTATGGCGCGACCTCGGACGGTTACGACATGGTGGCACCTTCAGGCGAAGGCGCCATCCGCTGCATGCGCCAGGCCCTGGCAACCGTCAAGGGTGATGTGGATTACATCAATACCCACGGCACATCGACCCCGGTTGGCGACAGCAAGGAAATCGGTGCGATCCGCTCGGTATTCGGCGACAAGATCCCACCGATCCAGTCCACCAAGTCACTGACCGGCCATTCTCTGGGAGCGGCAGGCGTACAAGAATCGATCTACGGCCTGCTGATGATGCAGGAAGGCTTTATTGGCGAAAGCGCCCATATTACCGAACTCGATCCAGAATTCGAAGGTGTGCCGGTCGTGCGCAAGCGCATCGACAATGCCAAGATCGACACGGTGCTGTCCAATTCCTTTGGTTTTGGCGGAACGAATGCGACGCTGGTGTTCCAGCGTCATAACGGATGACAGCGATGATCGCTTCCATGCAAGGTAAACGCGGGCTCATCATGGGCGTTGCGAACAATCACTCGATTGCCTGGGGCATTTCCCAGGCTCTCGCCTCCGCAGGTGCCGAACTGGCCTTCACCTATCAGGGCGAAGCACTTGGCAAGCGCGTCAAGCCGCTGGCTGCTCAGCTCGGCTCGGATCTTGTTCTGCCTTGTGATGTCGAGGATCTGGCCTCTGTTGATGCGACCTTTGCCGCGCTTAGAGAGCGCTGGGGCAAGCTCGATTTTGTCGTTCATGCCATAGGCTTTTCCGACAAGAACGAGCTGAAAGGCCTCTATGCCGACACATCGAGGGAAAATTTCACCCGCACCATGGTGATTTCCTGCTTTTCCTTCACGGAAATTGCCCGGCGTGCAGCCGACTTGATGACGGATGGCGGATCGCTGCTGACGCTCACCTATGGCGGCTCCACGCGGGTTATTCCCAATTACAACGTCATGGGCGTTGCCAAAGCGGCGCTGGAATCTTCCATGCGCTATCTGGCCAGCGATTACGGCCCACGCGGCATTCGCGTCAACGCCCTTTCGGCTGGCCCGGTGCGCACACTGGCCGGTGCAGGCATTTCCGATGCCCGCGCCATTTTCAGCTGGAACCAGAAGAATGCACCGCTGCGCCGCACGCCCACCATCGAGGACATCGGCGGGTCGGCGCTCTATCTGCTCTCAGATCTGTCCAGATGCGTAACCGGCGAAATCCATTACGTCGATGGTGGCTATAACATCACGTCACTGCCAGCCCTGGGTGTGCTGCGCAGCAATGACGCTGAATAGGCACTGACATTCACGTTCAAATAAAAAAGGCGCCAGGATCTCTCCCGGCGCCTTTTTTGTAATCGTTCGGCTTATTTCTTCGCCCACAGCACCTTGTAGCGGGCATTGCGGCAGGTCTCGCCATGCTGACGAAAATTGGCCGCCAGAACCGGCTCATAGGCGAGACCGCGATTGGCAACCATCAGCAGGTCCCCGCCGCCCCGCAGGGCGTCACTGGCAGCCTTGATCATGGCCTCGCCAATCGACGGCTCCGTCGCATGGCCTTCGTGGAAGGGAGGGTTCATGATAACAAGATCGTATTTTTCCTTGGGCGGTTCAGCGCCCAGATCCTGCCAGAAGAAGCGCGCCGTCAGATTAGGGCAGTTGCGGGCCAGATTCTTCTTGGCCTGTTCCAGTGAATCGTAGTTGGCCTCGAACAGGTCGATACGGTTGGTGCGCCGCGCCTTCTCCGCCAGCATCACCGACAGATAGCCCCAACCAGCGCCAAAATCGGCAGCATTGCCATCGAAATCGTCCGGCAACCGGCTGACAAGCAGTTCAGAGCCGGGATCGGCATGCATATGGGAAAACTGTCCGGCATAAGTTTCAAACCGGCCCTCGACCACGACAGGCTTGGAAGCAAGTGCGGCAATCGCGGCAGCCTTATCGTCAGGCACGGTGAACCACACGGCAATGCCATGATATTTTGGCAGGGATTGCGGCTCGAGACCAAGGCGGTCGATCTGCTTGCGCAGCGGCTGAATGCCGTCTTCCTTGGCACCGGCCACAATGATGACGCCACCGGCCCGGACACGCGCCAGCGCTTCCGCGACGCGGTTTTCGTTGAGACCCTTGTGCTTGCCAGCCAAAACCAGCGCGCCGTCATAGTCCTCACCTGCGACAACAGGAACCGGCGACTGACGCGCAGCCTCCAAGCGGCGAAAATCGGGTCGGAACCCTTGGACCACGGTCAATTCGGCACCAAAGCCTTCCGGTTTCACGAAACCGGCCTCGGCGCCGAGAAACAGGAAGCGTTCGTCTTCGCCCGGCAGAGCAACGGCTTCGGTGACAAAGGGATGAAAAATGGTCTTCAGGGTTTCGCGGCTCATGGCTCGGCAATCTCGTGATTAGACTCTGTCGGTTTCACGGCAAAACAGACAGTCTCTATTTTCTTTTGTTCTCGTTTGTCATCGGGAAAACCGGTTTTCACGCTTCCCAGACAAACTCCCGGATAAAAAAAGGCGCGGAAAATCTCCCGCGCCTCGTCATAGAATCAACCCCGCTTATTCAGCGGCAGCATCGCCTTCGGCCTTCTTGTCGCCGACGATTTCCTTGCCGGTTGCCTGATCGACAACCTTCATGGACAGGCGAACCTTGCCGCGCTCGTCAAAGCCCATCAGCTTGACCCAGACCTTGTCGCCTTCCTTGACCACATCCTGGGTCTTGGCAACGCGGTCCACAGCCAATTGGCTGATGTGGACGAGACCGTCACGCGAACCGAAGAAATTGACGAAAGCGCCGAAGTCAGCAGTCTTGACGACCGTGCCTTCATAGACAACGCCGATTTCCGGTTCAGCAACGATAGAGTGAATCCACTTGCGGGCCGCTTCGATTTCCTTGCCGGAAGCAGAAGCGATCTTGATCGTGCCATCGTCTTCGATGTTGATCTTGGCGCCGGTCTTTTCGACGATTTCGCGGATAACCTTGCCGCCGGAACCGATGACTTCACGGATCTTGTCGACCGGGATGGTCATGACTTCGATGCGCGGTGCAAATTCGCCAAGCTGCGAGCGACCTTCGGTGATGGCGTTGGCCATTTCACCAAGGATGTGCTTGCGGCCATTCTGGGCCTGCGCCAGGGCGACCTTCATGATCTCTTCGGTGATACCGGCGATCTTGATGTCCATCTGCAGCGAGGTAATACCGGCTTCCGTACCTGCTACCTTGAAGTCCATGTCACCGAGATGGTCTTCATCGCCGAGAATGTCGGACAGAACGGCAAAACGTTCACCTTCCAGGATCAGGCCCATGGCAATACCAGCCACCGGCTTGGCCAGCGGAACGCCAGCATCCATCAGCGCCAGCGAGGTGCCGCAAACGGTTGCCATCGAGGAAGAACCGTTCGACTCGGTGATCTCAGAGACAACGCGCAGCGTGTAGGGGAACTGTTCCGGCGAAGGCAGCATCGGGCGAATGGCGCGCCATGCCAGCTTGCCATGGCCGATTTCGCGGCGGCCCGGGGAGCCCATGCGGCCAGTTTCACCAACCGAATAGGGAGGGAAGTTGTAATGCAGAAGGAAGCGTTCCTTGTACATGCCCGTCAGGCTATCGACATACTGTTCGTCTTCGCCAGTGCCGAGCGTGGCAACCACGATGGCCTGGGTTTCGCCGCGGGTAAACAGCGCCGAACCGTGGGTGCGTGGCAGGATACCGACTTCCGAGACGATCGCACGGACCGTTTCGAGGTCACGGCCATCGATGCGGCTCTTGGTGTCGAGAATGTTCCAGCGAACGATCTTGGCCTGCAGGTGCTTGAAGACCGCGCCGATCACTTCGTTGGTGTATTTTGGTTCTGCACCCTCTGGGAAGAAGTGTGCCTTGACCTTGGCCTTTACGGCATCGACGGCCGTATAACGATCAGCCTTCTGGGTGATCTTGTAGGCGTCGCGCAGTTCGGCTTCGGCAATCGAGAGCATTTCGGCTTCGAGAGCGGAATGATCTTCCGGTTCGAATTCGCGCGGCTCCTTGGCAGCCACTTCGGCGAGCTTGATGATCGCGTCGATGACCGGCTGGAAGCCACGGTGACCGAACATCACGGCGCCGAGCATGACGTCTTCGTTCAGTTCCTTGGCTTCGGATTCAACCATCAGCACGGCGTCTTGCGTACCGGCAACCACGAGGTCGAGAACGGACTCATCCATCTCGTCGAGATGCGGGTTGAGAACGTATTCGCCATTGATATAGCCGACGCGCGCGCCGCCGACCGGACCCATGAAAGGCACACCCGACAGCGTCAGGGCAGCCGAAGCGGCAACCATCGACAAGACGTCCGGATCGTTTTCAAGGTCATGCTGGATAACGGTAACGACGACCTGCGTGTCGTTCTTGTAGCCTTCCGGGAAAAGCGGGCGGATCGGGCGGTCGATCAGGCGGGAAACCAGGGTTTCCTTTTCGCTCGGACGGCCTTCGCGCTTGAAATAGCCACCCGGGATCTTACCGGCGGCATAGGTCTTTTCCTGATAGTTGACGGTGAGCGGGAAGAAATCCTGACCCGGCTTCGGCGACTTGGCGGAAACGACGGTGGCCAGAACAACGGTTTCGCCGTAGCTGGCGAGAACGGCGCCGTCAGCCTGACGGGCGATCTTGCCGGTTTCCAGCTTCAGCGGCCGGCCGGCCCACTCGATTTCAACGCTGTGAACATTAAACATATCTTGTCCTTCATATGCGCTGGCAATTTGTCTGCCAAAGGCATCAAAATCGCGGTCAGACGCATCGTGCTGAACCATCACGGGCAAGACAGTGGGAGGCTTCGCAATGATCCCTGCCGGAGACATCCGGACCAGAGATCCGCCTTGCGGCGCAAGCATCCAACAATCCTGCCCCATGACAGGCCATCGGTTGTCGTCGGCAGTACCGGCCCATCCGGACTGCCTGGTTTGCAATGCCTCGAGCTTTTCAAAGCTCTGGGCAGGTTGCAACATCTCCATGCGGTGCATGGCTTTTCCCAGGTCCATACGACCCAGGCTTCATTCAGTCTGTCAGCGGGCAGAATTGCCGCGCAAACCCTTCAAGCCGGAGCCTTTTCAGCGCCCCGGAAAAAGTACCGGCGGGTCCTTCCTTATCAGAAGCCCGCCGGTCCAGTCTTTAGCGGCGAATGCCGAGGCTCGCAATCAGCTTGCTGTAACGGCCTTCGTCCTTCTTCTTCAGATAATCAAGAAGCGAACGGCGGGTGGATACCAGCGTCAGAAGGCCACGACGGGAGTGGTTGTCCTTCTTGTGGCCCTTGAAGTGCTCGGTCAGATTGGTGATCCGCTCGGTCAGGATAGCGACCTGGACTTCCGGTGAACCAGTGTCACCTTCGTTGGTTGCGTATTCCTTGATGAGGGCTGACTTGCGCTCTGCAGTAATCGACATCGTATGTCCTTTCTTGAAAGGGAGGATTAGGTCGCCTGCGGCCGGGATGTCGTCCAGCGGAGGCCATGAATGCACGCATAGTTCTGCAATGCTGGGGCCGCCTATATACTATTCCGGCAGCCAAGGGAAGAGGCGCGCTTGGCTCGCAAATCAAGCCGCAAGCATGATGCTTTCCCGTCCAGTAACAGACGGGAAAGCTGAATGTCAGGCAAAAACCCGCTTCGGGCGGAACTCGCCCTCACCGATTTCGCCGATCGCCACCAGCTTGCCACCGGCCAGCGCGACCGCTTCGGGTTCGGCCACCGGCGCATCGCGGCCGCGCAGGATGATCGGATTGCCCATCCGCAAGCGATGTGCCTGATCGTCGCTGATGCGGATCTGCGGCAGGGCCATCAGCGCCTCACCGGTATCGAACAGGAAGGCGTCAAGGGCTGCCAGCCGCTCGTCTCGATCTTCGATCTTCTCCAGTTCCACCAGATCTTCGAGCGGCACCATCATGTCCTCGGCAAATGGCGCGACGAAAGAGCGTCGCAGCTCCGAAATATGACCGTAGCAGCCAAGATCCCGACCCATGTCGCGCGCCAGCGAGCGCACATAGGTTCCCTTGCCGCATTCGACTTCGAAATAGGCACAGTCGCGGTCGACCTTCAGCAGGGTCAGACGATGAATTTCCACCTCGCGGGAGGGAATATCGACCACCTCGCCTTCACGAGCCAGATCGTAAGCACGCTCCCCGGCAATCTTGATGGCCGAAAACTGCGGCGGGATCTGGTTGATCACCCCGGTATAATCCGGCAGCAAAGCGCGGATCTGTTCTTCGCTCGGACGCTGGTCGGAGGTTTGGGTTGCCTCGCCCTCCAGATCGTCGGTCGAGCGTTCTTCGCCCCAGGTGACGGTGAATTCGTAGATCTTGCGGCCATCCATGACGTAGGGAACCGTCTTGGTGGCATCGCCCAGCGCAATCGGCAACATGCCGGAGGCCAGCGGATCGAGCGTTCCGGCGTGACCAGCCTTCTGGGCGTTGAACAGCCATTTGATCTTGCCGACGGCCTCGGTCGAGCCGTAATCCACGGGCTTGTCGAGGATCAGCCAGCCGGAAACCGGACGGCCCTTGGGTTTTCTGGGTTTGGACATCGTCTTATTCGTCTTCTTGCTTGTCTTCGTCTGGCCCCAGATCGCGCGCCACTTCCGGCGAACGCAGCAGCGCATCGATCTTCTGATAATTGTCGAAGCTGGTATCGTCGCGGAACCGCACTTCCGGCATGTATTTCATCTGCCGCAACTGGCCACCGATCCGGCCTCGAATATACTTCGCGTGGCGGTTCAAGGCAGCGATCACCGTGTCATGGTCGCTGACGCCGAGCGGCGAGACATAGGCGGTAGCGACCTTCAGATCAGTCGACATTCGCACTTCGGAAATCGAAATCACGGTCTTTTCAATCAGGTCGTCACGCACTTCGCCGCGTTGCAGAACCTGGGTAATGGCGGCGCGGACCTGTTCGCCAACGCGCAACATGCGCTGCGATGGCGCGGAATTTGTTGGTTTGCTCATTATCGTTTCTCATTAGCCTTCAAGAGGCGGGTGGGGATCGAACCCTTAGGTGCGGCTCAATGCCTGTTACTCGCGAGGAGGTCAAGGGGCGGCGTTAATTTTGGGTCTGTGCGTCCGCCATGTTTTTACGGCAGAACGAGAGGAACTCCTGCACCGTATTCGGGCCGAATGCACGCTTCGGAACGGAGAAATAGTGTCGCCCATCTTCGTGCATCAAAATGATGTAATCAGCATCATCGATCAATCGTCCGACATGGGACCAGCGAAGTTCTGATCGCATCCCCGGCAATTCGATTATTAATCCGGCTCCGTCCGCGGTCTGTCGGATTTTGTATAATTTTCCATTCCTGAAGCGCGGCATAATTAGATATACCAATAATGCTTTTAACGCCATGAATACCGCAAACCACAATGAAATATAAAAAATATTTCCTATAGAAACATTCAGCGTTCTCAATAAAAAATTGTATATTAATGCAGCTACACACGCCGCCAACACACCAACAGAAATCAAAACAAAAACAATAAATAGGAAAAATAAAATACGCCGGGTCGCATGCGCCACAATGTTCTGCGGCCGCAGGGCCGAGCTAACAATCTGCGCAACTTTTTTTATGTCTTCGCCACCCCATTGATCCACAATAATCCATGCATCGCCCGCCAAAATGGCGGACGATGCATGAAGCGGATTCGATGCGATTTGAGCCACCACCGTTACAGCGTGCGGGTGATATGCTCGACGCGGAAGCACTCGATGGTGTCGCCAGCGCGGATGTCTTCGTAGTTTTCGAAGGCCATGCCACATTCCTGGCCCATCGGCACATCTGCCACTTCGTCCTTGAAGCGCTTGAGCGTCTTGAGCTTGCCTTCGTGGATAACGACGTTGTCGCGCACCAGACGCACACCTGCGCCACGCTCGACCTTGCCCTCGACAACACGGCAACCGGCAACCTTGCCCGTTTTCGTGATGTTGAACACTTCGAGGATCTCGGCATTGCCAAGGAAGGTTTCGCGGCGTTCCGGCGACAACAGACCCGACATCGCTGCCTTCACGTCATCCACCAGATCGTAGATGATGTTGTAGTAGCGGATTTCGGTGCCGGTGCGCTCGGCCAAGGCCCGAGCCTGAACGTTTGCACGAACATTGAAGCCGATGATCGCGGCGTTGGATGCTTCGGCCAGCGAAATATCCGATTCCGTGATGGCACCGGCGCCCGAATGGACGATCCGGGCCCGCACTTCGTCGGTTCCGAGCTTGTCGAGCGCTGCGACGATGGCTTCGACAGAACCCTGAACGTCGGCCTTGATGACCAGCGGGAATTCCTTGAAGCCGGTATCCTGCAGCTTGCTCATCATCTGCTCAAGCGAACCGCGCTGACCGGACTGGCGGGCAGCGGCCTTGTCGCGGGCCAGACGCTGACGGTATTCCGAGATTTCACGGGCGCGGGCTTCGCTTTCAACCACGGCGAACTTGTCACCGGCGGCAGGCGTACCCGACAGACCGAGAACCTCGACCGGCATGGCAGGTCCTGCTTCCTTGACGTGACCGCCCTTGTCGTTGACGAGGGCGCGCACGCGGCCCCACTGATCGCCAGCGACGATGATCTGACCTGGACGCAGCGTGCCCTTCTGAACCAGAACGGTGGCAACGGCGCCACGGCCCCGATCGAGCTGGGCTTCAATGACCAGACCTTCGGCAGTACGGCTCGGATCGGCCTTCAGGTCGAGAATTTCGGCCTGAAGAAGCACGGCTTCCAGCAGCTTGTCGAGATTGAGCTTGTTCTTCGCCGACACTTCGACGTCGAGCACTTCACCGCCCATGGATTCGACGAACACTTCGTGCTGGAGCAATTGCTGGCGCACTTTTTCCGGGTTGGCTTCATGCTTGTCGATCTTGTTGATCGCCACAATGATCGGCACATTGGCCGCCTTGGCGTGGTGGATCGACTCGATCGTCTGCGGCATGACGCTGTCATCGGCGGCAACCACCAGGATGGCAATGTCGGTCGCCTGGGCACCACGAGCACGCATGGCCGTGAAGGCGGCGTGGCCGGGGGTGTCGATGAAGGTGATCTTGTGGCCGTTCTGCTCCACCTGATAAGCGCCGATATGCTGGGTAATGCCACCGGCTTCACCCGAAACGACGCTGGTCTGACGGATGGCGTCGAGCAGCGAGGTCTTGCCGTGGTCGACGTGACCCATGATGGTCACGACCGGCGGACGCGACACCATTTCGCCAGCGTCGTCCTTGACGTCGAAAATGCCTTCTTCAACGTCGGATTCGGAAACGCGCTTGACGGAATGGCCAAATTCGGTGGCGATCAACTCGGCCAGATCGGCGTCGATGACGTCGCCCGGCTTCATCATCTGACCTTCCTTCATCAGGTACTTGATCACATCGACGGCCCGTTCGGACATGCGCTGCGACAATTCCTGAATGGTGATGGTTTCCGGCAGAACCACTTCGCGCATGACCTTTTCGCGGGGTTCCTGCATCTGGCTGCGGCGGAATTTCTCCTGGCGACGGCGCATGGCCGACAGCGATCGGCCACGCGCATTGCCGTCTTCATCGACAGCGGCGGTGGTGACGGTCAGCTTGCCACGGCGGCGCTCATCTTCGGTTTTGGGGCGAGCAGGAACCTTGGCAGGCTCGGGACGCACGACCTTGCCGCGCACCGGACCGCCACGGGCGGGACCGCGATTTTCATCTTCTTCGCCTTCCGGCTTGCGACCGCGCACAAAGCTCGGAGCAGGCGCGCCGGCAGCCGGTCTGGCACCAGCAGGTGTCGGCGCCCGGGCAGCAGGCTCGGCAGGACGCGGGGTTTCCGCAACAGGCGCGACGGGCTCTGCGACAGGCTCAGGCGCATTCTTGGCTTCAAGCGCGCGGGCCTTGTCTTCTTCGGCCTGGCGAATGGCTTCCAGAGCGGCAAGACGCTGACGCTCGACCTCTTCAGCCTGACGGCGAACCTCTTCCTCGGCACGGCGCTTGGCGTCCTCGACTTCGCGGACCTGGGCTTCGGCCAGAGCGCGGCGGCGAGCATCCATTTCGCTGGCGGACAGATCGTGCAGTACCGCGCCGCGTGGCCGGTCGGGCTGGCGGCTCGGCTGGCTCGACGCCTGCGGACGGTTCTGCTGGCCAGGATGGCGCTGCTGCGAATATTGGTTTGTCTGTTGAACGCGCTGCGGCGGAGCGGCTGGGCGCGGTGCCTGCGGTGCAGCGGCGACTGGCGCCGGAGCCTGCACAGGGGCTGGCGTCTGCACGGGGGCAGCAGCTGCTGTTGCCGGTGCATCGTCGCCAACGCGACCCTGCGGCTGGCCTGCACGTTCGTCTTCAGGACGGGTCGGGCGGCGCTTGCGCGTCTCGACCACAACGGCCTTCGTGCGACCGCGACCCATATCTTGGCGCACGGTACCCTGGTTCACTCCCGTCGGCTTGAGCGTGAGTGTCTTCTTGCCCGTAACGCTGAGTGTCTTGTCGTCTTTGCTGTCGGTCATTCCGTTCCCGTTCCTTCGAGCGAGGCCGGATGACTACCGCATCAGACCACGCCGTTCACATACTGTCCTACACCACGGAGGCCGGTTTGCACCGGTGACCGCGTCATTGTGGTTTACGGCCAGCGCTACTTGCCATCCGCGGCGAAAGGCCACGATAGGTTTCAAGCAGAGTTGCGCGCTTCACTACACCTTCACCCGCCTGTCCTGCAAGCGCGCAGGCATGGATAAAAGCGTTCTGGCCCATCAGTTCTTGCATTTCCGCCTCGGAAAAGAGCCGATAAGAACGAATTTCCTCATCCGTTTCCATTCCGAGATGCCAGGCCTTGCGGGCCTGGTCCAGTTTTCGAACGCCATCTGCGGCGGCATCGGTGGCGTGAAACACGCCAAGCGCGGCACCGCTGCGGATCGCGAGATCGACCTTGGCCGACCCTGTTACAAACTGGCCCGCCTTGCGCGCCAGGTTCATCATTCCCGCCACCTGCTGGACAAGCAGCCTGTCCACACGCGCTCCCATTTCGGGATCGACAGTGACATCCGTCTTCAAGGCACGGGCGAAAAGCTTTTTCGCCACAGCCTTGTCCACGGCCTCTCGGGAAACGGACACCCAGCAGCCACGGCCGGGCAATTCCCGTTTCAGATCCGGCACGAGCGCCCCATCAGGGCCTGCCACGAACCGGATCAGTGTGTCTGGCGTTCCCGGCTGGCGGGTGACGATGCACGTCCGGTCGTTCTGACCGTCCTTTATCGCCTTCACCGGTTTTGCCGGACGCCCTTCCTCCAAAGATGGATCGGAGGCCATCACGAGCCCTGCTCAGCCTCTTGCGCCTCATCCTCGACGACTTCTGCCTCAGCCTCGGCGGCAATATCCGCTTCGGTGATCCAGCCAGCCGCCAGACGAGCCTGAACGATCATTTGTTCCGCCTCGGTGCGCGAAATGTCGATTTTCGAGAACAGACCCTCGAATTTCTTGGTCTCGCCATCCTTACGCTCACTCCAGCCGATCAGGTCGTCGGCAGCACAGCCGGCGAAATCCTCGACCGTCTTGATGCCGTCTCCCCCGAGCGCAACCAACATTTGCGTTGTCATGCCATCGATGCCGCGCAGCTCGTCGGACACGCCAAGCGCCTTGCGCTTGGCATCCAGTTCGGCTTCCAGCTTTTCGAGATATTCGCGGGCGCGGGTCTGGATTTCTTCTGCGGTATCGCCGTCGAAACCATCGATGGAAGCGATTTCCTCCAGATCGACATAGGCCAGCTCTTCAACCTGGGCAAAGCCTTCCGACGCCAGAACCTGACCGACCATTTCATCGACGTCGAGCGCATCCATGAACAGGTTGGTGCGTTCGTTGAATTCCTTCTGACGGCGCTCGGACTCTTCCGCTTCCGTCATGATGTCGATATCCCAGCCGGTCAGCTGCGATGCCAGGCGGACATTCTGGCCGCGACGGCCGATGGCCAGTGACAGCTGCTCATCGGGAACCACGACTTCGATGCGCTCGGCATCTTCGTCCAGAACCACCTTGGCGACTTCTGCCGGTTGCAGCGCGTTGACGATAAAGGATGCCGGATCGGCAGACCACGGAATGATGTCGATCTTTTCGCCCTGCAATTCACCGACCACGGCCTGAACACGCGAACCGCGCATACCGACGCAGGCACCGACCGGATCGATCGAGCTGTCGTTGGAAATCACCGCGATCTTGGCGCGTGAACCCGGATCACGAGCCACCGACTTGATCTGGATGACACCGTCGTAGATCTCAGGCACTTCCATGGTGAACAGCTTCACCATGAATTGCGGATGGGTGCGCGACAGGAAAATCTGCGGGCCACGCTGTTCGCGGCGCACGTCATAGACATAGGCGCGAACGCGGTCACCGTAACGCATCGTTTCGCGCGGGATCATTTCATCGCGGCGGATAATGCCTTCACCACGACCGAGGTCGACGATGACATTGCCATATTCGACGCGCTTGACCGTACCGTTGATGATTTCGCCGACGCGATCCTTGAACTCGTCGAACTGCCGATCGCGCTCGGCTTCGCGCACTTTCTGCACGATGACCTGCTTGGCGGACTGGGCGGCGATCCGTCCGAAATCCATCGGCGGCAGCGGATCGGCAATGTAATCGCCCAGCTTGGCGTCGACATTGCGGTCGCGCGCCAGTTCGAGTGCGATCTGAGTGCCGTAATCCTCGACCTTTTCGACCACTTCGAGCAGGCGCTGCAGACGGATCTCGCCGGTCTTGGAGTTGATGTCGGCGCGAATATTGGTCTCGGAACCGTAACGCGAACGCGCGGCCTTCTGGATGGCGTCAGCCATCGCAGCAAGCACGATTTCGCGGTCGATGACTTTTTCGCGTGCGACCGCATCCGCGATCTGCAACAGCTCGAGCCGATTAGCACTGACTGCCATTGTTTAAAGTCTCCGTCTTCCTGCCTGGGGCATGTTCGCCTGCCAGGCGCGTTATCGGTTATTGGTCTTCGCCGGTTTCGTCGTTCTGGTTCGCAGCTTCAGCCGCGGCCTTTGCCTGTTTGTCGGCCCGCAGCGCATCGCGCACCAGATCATCCGTCAGGATCAGCTTGGCCTCGGCCAATGCCGTGAACGGGATGGTGAGCCGTGGCTCTTCCCCATCGGCGACCTGATCGCGCTCCAGAACGAAACCGTCCGGGGTGACATCCGCAATCTTGCCGCGAAACCGCTTGCGGTTATCGATTAGAATGGACGTTTCGCATTTCAGCAGATTGCCCTGCCAGCGCGTGAAATCGGATGCGCGCACCATCGGACGGTCGATACCGGGCGACGAGACTTCCAGATGATACTCCTTATCGACCGGATCTTCCACATCCAGAACCGGAGAAATCGCCATCGACAGTTCTTCGCAATCCTCGACAGTCATGGTGCCGTCCTTGCGCTCGGCCATGATTTGCAGGGTCATGCCGTTCTGGTTGAGGATCCGCACACGAACGAGCTTGAAACCAAGCTCAACAATGACGGGCTCGATGATATCGGCGATGCGCCGGTCCAGGCCGGTTTCGGTAATCAGACGTGGCTCGGGCGCCTCATCGGCTGGCACGTGTTCGGACAAACCTGTCCTCCTCGGTATGGAGCTTCATGGTCCATCGCCAACAAAAAAGAGCGGGTCCTTGCGGGCCCACTCTTCATCTGGCGATCAAGAATTTGAACGCCGTATACGCCCTTGGCGGCAAGAATGCAAGCATTTCAGAAAAGACGATCCAATCGCCCTCAAACGCAGACGTGAGTTCATTTTGCCCAAATAAGGACTGTTTTCTTGGTTTCAAGGGATTAGGTTGTGCAACAGGCGAGTCGCCTCTCGGTCGGCTGCCCTTCATCGCCCATCCCAGCCTGCAACCGATCGAGCGGAAAACCGTGCCGGACAGAAAATCATCATTGGCGCCTTTCAAGAACCAGATCTTTCTGACGATCTGGTTGGCGAGCATCACCTCCAACTTCGGCGGCCTGATCCAGGATGTCGGCGCCGCCTGGATGATGACATCGATCTCCTCTTCGGAAAGCATGGTGGCGCTTGTCCAGGCCTCCAATACCGCGCCGATCATGCTGTTTTCGCTGGTGGCCGGGGCGCTGGCCGATGGGTTCGACCGCCGCCGGGTTATGCTGTTTGCGCAAGTCTTTCTGCTGACTGTCTCAGCACTCCTGTCGCTCTTCACGTGGTTTGGCCTGCTGACGCCGTGGTCGCTTCTGGCCTTCACCTTTCTGATCGGCTGCGGAACGGCCTTGAACAGCCCGGCCTGGCAAGCCTCGGTCGGCGATATCGTCGGGCGCGAAGACCTGCCCTCCGCCGTCTCGCTCAACAGCATGGGCTTCAACATTACCCGCAGCGTCGGTCCCGCCATTGGCGGCCTGATCGTCGCCCTGGCAGGCGCGGCGACAGCCTTTGCCATCAATGCCGTCAGTTACCTGGCGATGATCTATGCGTTGTTTCGCTGGAAGCCGGTCTATCCGAAAAACACCCTGCCCCGCGAAAATCTCGGCCACGCCATCGCCGCTGGCCTGCGCTACATGGCCATGTCGCCCAACCTGATGAAAGTGCTGTTTCGCGGGTTTTTCTTCGGTTTTTGCGCAACCGCGATCCTGTCCCTGCTGCCGCTGGTGGTGAAGGATAATCTCGGCGGAGGCCCGCTGGCCTATGGCGGCTTGCTGGGCGCTTTCGGGATCGGTGCCATTGCCGGTGCGATCTCCAATGCCCGTATTCGTGAAAAGCTGAGCAGCGAACAGATCGTCAGCTGTTCCTTCGCCGGCTTCGCGCTGGCCTCCGTTCTGACTGGCATTAGCCATCATTTCTGGCTGACGGCCCCTGCCCTGGTTCTGGCCGGAGCCTGCTGGGTGCTGTCGCTGTCGCTGTTCAATACGGTGGTGCAGCTTTCGACCCCGCGCTGGGTGGTGGGCCGGGCGCTGTCGCTCTACCAGACCGCCACCTTTGGTGGCATGGCGGGCGGAGCCTGGATCTGGGGCTTGCTGGCCGAATCCGGCAGCGCAGGTCATGCCCTGGTGATGGCGGCGGGGCTGATGGCTCTCGGTGTCGGCATTGGTCTCGCCTTGCCGATGCCCGCCTTTGCGACGCTTGATCTCAACCCGCTCAACCGTTTCAACGAACCGCCCCTGCGGCTGGATATCCGCCCGCGCAGCGGCCCGATTGTCATCCAGATCGATTTCGAGATCGACGACAAGGACGTGCCGGAATTTTTAGAGGTCATGGTTGAGCGCAGGCGCATCCGTCTGCGAGATGGCGCACAGAACTGGGCGCTGATGCGCGACCTGGAAAACCCTGACATTTGGACGGAAACCTATCACACCCCGACCTGGGTCGATTACGTCCGCCACAACCACCGCCGCACCAAGGCCGACGCCGAAATCACCGACCGGCTGGGAGACCTGCACAAAGGCTCAAAACCACCGCACGTCCACCGGATGATCGAACGCCAGACCATACCGCCTGCCGACGACATATTCCACAAACCGCATATCGATCATCATTGAATTATTTTTGGTATGTAATTTTCACACTACACAACCAAATTTAAACGTGCAAACTATTCCTGTTTCAATCAGGGGCGGTTTAAATGGTATATATTTTGGGTGGAAGTGGCAAGGATACGCTCACAGGTACGTCTGACTTTGACAATCTCAGTGGGGGGGAAGGCGATGACACCATCAATGGTGGCGCAGGCAACGATTACCTCTCAGGGGATGGGGGAAATGATGCAATTTCGGGAGAAGACGGCTCCGATTCCATTCGAGGAGGCTCAGGCAACGACAGCCTTTCCGGCGGCGATGGAGTTGATACTCTTTATGGCGAAGCCGGCGATGACAGCCTTTCCGGCGATGCCGGTAACGATGTTCTGAATGGCGGAGCCGGGGCCGATATTCTGAACGGCGGCGATGGCACGGATACTGTCAATTATACGTCAAGCGGTGCGATCAATATAAATCTCGCGACGGGACTGGCGAGTGGAGGCGATGCGCAAGGCGATACCTTTGTCAGCATTGAGGTCATCAGTGCATCGAGCCAAGACGATGTTCTTGTCGGCGACGATGACGACAATGTCTTCAAGGGCGGCTATGGCAGTGATACCATTAGTGGTGGCGACGGCGATGACACGTTAGCAGGCGGCTGGGATGCGGATGTGATCAATGGCGGGAACGGCTCCGACACCGCAAGTTTCATCGACAACATGGCTGTGGTCGTCAATCTCAAAACCGGCGAGATGAGCGGCGATGCCCAAGGTGATGTCCTGATCGACATCGAAAACCTCATGGGCTCCTACTATGACGACACGCTTACCGGTGACGACGGCGATAACGTTATCGATGGATATTACGGTTGGGACCTTTTGGATGGCGGCTTGGGTGCCGACACACTCAAGGGCGGGGCGGATGGTGGAGCGGCAGTCTACACCTACTCGAACGAAGCTGTGCAGATCAACATCGACACCGGTATTAACACCGGCGGTTATGCCGAAGGTGATGTTTTTGAGAAAATACTTCAGGTCCATGGATCTGCTTTCAATGACACATTCACCGCCTCGAAAGATGCCCGTTTTGCAGGCGGCCTGGGTGATGATCACTACATTGTCAACAGCTCCTCCGTTTATCTGATCGAACAGGAGGGCGAAGGTATCGACACCGTGACGACCGGGTTAAACCGTTATTCTCTGACCACGAATTTTGAAAACCTCACTTACACCGGTACGGCCAATTTCACTGGATATGGAACGGTGGCCGATAACGTGATGATCAGCGGGGCCGGCGCGGATTACCTGCATGGAAACAACGGTAATGATACGCTGATCGGTGGGGCCGGCGCAGACAAGTTAAGCGGTGGCGGTGACAATGATACATCCAGCTATCGTGACTCGACGTCAGCGGTTACTGTCAATCTGACTACGGAGCTTGCGCAAGGTGGATTTGCACAAGGAGATACGTTTATCTCTATAGAAAGCCTGGAAGGTTCTGCATACAACGATACACTGACCGGCGACAGAGAAGACAATACACTGCGCGGCGGCGATGGCGGCGATGTATTGGACGGCGCGGCGGGCAGCGATACGACGAGTTACCTGGATTCGACCAGTGCGGTCACAGTTAATCTCCAAAGCCGCACGCTATCTGGTGGATATGCGAATGGAGATACCATCATCTCTATCGAAAATCTGGAAGGCTCAGCCTATGCTGACAGTCTGACTGGAGACGATGAAGCTAACGTTCTAACCGGCGGAACGGGTGCAGACCTTCTGGATGGCGGAGCCGGTTCAGATACGGCAAACTACAGCGACTCCACCGCAGGTGTAATCATCAATCTCGTAACTGGCCAAACAGCCGGTGGCTCGGCAGAAGGCGACGTACTCGTCTCAATAGAAAATGTCACAGGCTCCAGCGAAGCGGATTACCTGACGGGCAACGATGGCAGCAATGTGCTTTCTGGTGGAGAAGGCGATGACCATCTGATCGGCGGCAGCGGCGACGATCTGCTGAAAGCAGGCAGCGGCGCGGACATTCTGGATGGCGGCGACGGTAGCGATACTGCAAGTTACGCTGACTCTTCCGTTGGTATCAGCGCAAGTCTCTCTGGAGACGCTGGCGTCGGAGGTTCGGCAGAAGGTGATGTGCTGATCTCCATAGAAACGCTGGAGGGTTCCGTTTACGCCGACACTCTTTCGGGAAGCGGATATGCGGACGTTCTTAGGGGTGGCAAGGACGCTGATACGCTCTTTGGTCTTGAAGGTAACGATTCGCTTCATGGGGATGGCGGCAATGACGTCCTTTATGCGGACGCTGGCGATGACACTCTTGCCGGTGGCGAAGGCGACGATGCCCTCTACGGTGGTGACGGCAGCGACGTGTTCGTGTTCAGCTCAAACTATGACAATGATGTGATTTTCGACTTCGACTCGTCGGCAGATTCGATCGACCTGACCAGCATGGGCTTTGCCACCGTCAGTGACGCCGCCGCCTATGCAACCGAGATCGAAGACGGCGTGCTGTTCACCTTCAGTCACGTGGATACGCTGACAGTGTATGGCTTGAACTATGCAAGCCTGACATCCAGCGACACATTGATGTAAAAATCGACTTGTTGCCGGGGTGCTTTCGCCCCGGCCACATACTCCTTCGTCAATTTTGATTTCATCGGCCGGTCATGCGGCCAAGACTTTTTCCAACAGGGCAAGATCGACGATCTGCCACATATCGTTTCTGACCTTGACCTCTTTCGCTGTCCCGTCAGCGTTCTGGCCGGGCCTATCGGGATTGATGATTGCCGTGTAATCCAGTCGTTTTTCCTGACAAATTCGGGCATAGCAGGCATTGATGCAGTGGACCTGCAACAGTTCGATAACGCTGGTTTTGGCGCCCGGCTGGCAATAAACCAGATTTGCCAAGCCTGCACCATGCGGGGCGACAATCACCTCGGCATCGCGGAAAGCCACGACCTGTTCCTTTACGGAAAGCTCACCAGGTGTGATGATTTCAAACCCACGGCTTTCGAGCAACGCACATACAGCCCTTTCATTGACAACCCGGCGCACATCTCCAGCATCCAGGCGCGAAACATAGATCTTGCGGCTGAACCGGCGCTCAATCTTGACACGCTGCGCAAGGGCCTCGAATTCAGCCATCACGGCTGGATGTGGCGCGTGAGCAAAACCGCCGCCTATCAGATTACTCGTGATGCAGTCATCGACATGCAAAACATGGTGATGGTCCATTTCGAGCAATTGCCCATTGAATCCGGTGAGAGAAAGAGCTTCATTCCTCCAACCATTCAGACGCGGCATTGCCAATAGAATATTACCATCATCACGGTGTTTTTTATAAATCAATAGACAGCCGATGGCCTGTAACGTCCAATGATAATAGTTTTTGTACCAACCATTACCAATGATAAGCGGAGATATCTCCTCTATCTGAGATATTTTCGCATTTTTAGGAACCAATTCATCGACTATATCTGGATATACGCCATAGAGCGTGTGCTTGATATCCCCGAAATTTTTCGATTTTATCGCACCGCACCAGCCCAGAACGAAGGACTCGCCAAGCCTGAGAAAGGTGATTTCCGGGCTAACGTAACCAAGCGGAATGGCCTGTCGAAATGCCTCCAGCTCGTCGTCACCCTCAGCATCGGCGGCAACATAAATTTCAGGTGTCCAGGAGCGCACTTCAACAGCTGCGATGTTCAGCATTGTTTTTACATCTCTTTACTCAAAAAATGTCGGAAAGCTCCAATGGGAGACAACCGAGCATAGTCCACAACCCCTATAGCTAGAAAGTGATAACGCTTTAGGATGACCAAACAAAGAGGCACATGAACAGGTTTTATCGTAGCAAATGCCAAACCGATTGACGCTCAAGGCTGCGTTTCTTGAACGCACTACGGCGCTTATGGTAACTCAAGCCCTCAACTTTCAACTTATAATTTTATATTTCTAAATTAGTACAAAAAATTCCCTCTATGCGATTATATTTGGATATGCGAACTATAGAATCGGACGCAATCAGGGGTATATTGCATGGCGACTTTAACGGGCGATTCTGGAAATAATGTTTTAAACGGAACAACGGCAGCTGATACGATTTCAGGCCTGGCTGGTGATGATACATTAAACGGCGGCGATGGTAACGATACGCTAAAAGGTGGAGCAGGTGCTGACGCTTTAAAGGGCGGGGCGGGCTCCGACACGGCCAGTTATGCTGGAAGTGTGGCGGTCAACGTCAACCTCAAGACCGGCATCACATCTGGTGGAGACGCTGCTGGCGACACGTTCGACAGTATCGAAAATCTGACAGGGTCGAACAACGCCGACACGCTGACCGGCGATGATGGTGACAACGTTATATCCGGAGGCAGCCACAATGACACCCTGGACGGTGGCAAAGGAGCCGATACGCTGGACGGCGGCACCGGCACTGACACGGTAACCTACGCCAAGTCAGATGCAGCTGTACATGTGATCTTCGATGAACGTGGTTATAACTATGGCTATGGATTGGGTGGCGATGCTCAGGGTGATAATTATATCTGGGTCGACAAGGTCATTGGATCAGACTTCGATGATACATTTACCGGGATAAAGTCTACCGTTACCTTTTCAGGTGGCAAGGGTAACGACACCTACGAAATTAGCAACGCAAGTTTCACTGTGATCGAAGCCAACGGCGAAGGCAACAATGACACAGTCCTTACGTCAATCAATTATACGCAGCCGGACTATGTCGAAACGCTGGAATACAATGGAACCGGTGACTTTACCGGCACTGGAAACGATCAGAACAATACAATCGTTGGCGGCTCAGGCAACGACACGCTGATCGGCAATGGTGGAGCCGATAAGCTAAAAGGCGGATCGGGCTCCGACACAGCCAGCTATGAGAAAAGCGCAGCGGTCAATATCAACCTCAAGACCGGCGAGAAATCAGGTGGAGATGCCGCTGGCGATGAATTCACCAGCATCGAAAACCTCACAGGATCAGTTAATAAAGACACGCTGACTGGTGACGACGGTAACAATGTCATCGATGGCGGCGGTTCCGACGATGTTCTTGAAGGTGGCAAAGGTGCTGATACCCTGATAGGTGGTGCCAACACAGATACGGCCAGCTATGCTGGCTCCGACGCAGCAGTACAAATCAATCTCGTCACGGGCATTCACACCGGCGGCGATGCCGAAGGCGACACATTAACCACAATCGAAAAAATCGCCGGCTCAGACTTCAAGGACACATTCACCGCATCAAGCTCCATCACCTTCGCAGGTGGAGAAGGGGATGACACCTATTACGTTGGCAGCACCAGCGTCACCGTCTCCGAGGCAGCAGATGAGGGCAGCGATACTGTCCGTACATCAATTGATTACACCCTAACGAAAAATGTCGAGAATCTCGTATATACCGGCTCCAATAACTTCACCGGCACAGGTAACGATCTGGACAACACCATCAGCGGCGACACGGGTAACGACACGCTGATCGGCGATGGTGGAGCCGATAAGCTAGAAGGCGGGTTAGGCTCCGACACGGCCAGCTATTACGGAAGCAACGGCGTTACGGTCAGCCTGGCCAGCAGCATCGGCGCAACTGGCGATGCAATTGGCGATACGTTTGACAGTATCGAGAACCTGACAGGGTCGGGCACCGCCGATACCCTTACGGGCGACGACGGTGACAATGTCATATCCGGTGCCAACGGCAATGACACGCTGGACGGAGGCAAAGGGGCCGACACGCTGGACGGCGGCGCTGGCGGCGGTGATACCGTAACCTACGCCAAATCAGATACCGCTGTTCATGTGATCTTCGATGAACGTGATAATGGCAATGGCTATGGATTGGGTGGCGATGCTCAGGGTGATGATTATCTCGCGATCGAAAAGGTCATTGGATCAGACCTCAATGATACTTTTACTGGGATAAAATCAAAAGTTACATTTGCAGGTGGCGATGGTGACGACACCTACGAAATTAGCAATACAAGTTTCACTGTGATCGAAGCCAACGGCGAAGGCAACAATGACACAGTCCTTACGTCAATCAATTATACGCAGCCGGACTATGTCGAAACGCTGAAATATACTGGAACCGGTGACTTTACCGGCACTGGAAACGATCAGAACAATACCATCGTTGGCGGCGCGGGTAACGACACGCTGATCGGCAATGGTGGAGCCGATAAGCTAGAAGGCGGATCGGGCTCCGACACAGCGAAGTATGAGGGAAGCGCGGCGGTCAATATCAACCTCAAGACCAATTTAGCGACTGGCGGCGAAGCGGCTGGCGATACATTCTTCAGTGTCGAGAACCTGACGGGTTCCAGCTACGCCGACACGCTGACGGGTGATGACAACAACAACGTTTTCAACGGTGGCGCTGGCAAAGACACGCTAGCAGGCGGCAAAGGCGCCGATACCCTGATAGGTGGTTATGGCGATGACATCTTGGTAGGTGGCGAGGGAGCCGACACGCTGACCGGTGGCGGTGACACTGACACGGCAAGCTACGCCAGTTCGTTAGCCGCTATCCAAATCAATCTCGTCACCGGCGCGAATACGGGCGGTGATGCAGCAGGTGATACGCTGACCGGCATCGACACGATTATCGGCTCAGACTTCAACGACACATTCACCGCATCAAGCTCCATCACCTTCGCAGGTGGAGAAGGGGATGACGCTTATGTCGTCGGCAGCACCAGCGTCACCGTCTCCGAGGCAGCAGATGAGGGCAGCGATACTGTCCGGACATCAATTGATTACACCCTAACGAACAATGTCGAGAATCTCGTATATACCGGCTCCAATAACTTCACCGGTACGGGTAACGCCCTGAACAACACGATCATCGGCGGGTCGGGCAATGACACGCTGATCGGGAAGGCAGGCGCCGATGCCTTGATTGGCGGGTCGGGCTCCGATACCGCAAGCTATGCTGGAAGCGCAGCAGTCAATGTCAACCTCAAGACCAATCTTGCGACCGGCGGCGAAGCTGAGAAAGACACATTCTCCAGCATCGAGAACCTGACAGGGTCGAGCAGCGCCGATACGTTAACGGGTGATGACAACAACAATGTTCTCAGCGGTAGCGGCGGCAATGACACCTTGGCAGGTGGCAAAGGCGCCGACACGCTGAACGGCGGCGATGGCAGTGACACGGCAAACTACGCCAACTCCTTTGCGGCCATCCAGATCAATCTCGTCACCGGCACCCATACGGGCGGTGATGCCGCAGATGACACACTGAGCAGCATCGAAGGCGTGATCGGTTCTCAATATGACGACCGATTCACCTCGGCATCAACAGGAACGCTTTCCGGTGGCGGTGGCAATGACACCTATGTCGTCAGCCAAGGTGCCAGTACGACGGTCCTGGTCGAAGAGGCAAATGCTGGCAAGGATACGGTTGAAACAACCTTGACCAGCTACACGCTGAAAACCAATTTCGAAAACCTCACCCACACCGACTCGACCAATTTTCTCGGTTACGGCAATAGTGCCGACAACGTCATCGTCAGTCAGGGCGGCGTCGATAAGCTCTATGGCTATACTGGCAACGATACGATCCGTGGCGGCAGCGGTGGCGACACCATTGACGGTGGCGACGGAAGCGACACGGCAAGCTACAGCGATTCGACCGCCGCGGTGACCATTAATCTTTCCACGAAAACGATCTCCGGCGGTTACGCAACAGGCGATGTGTTCACCAGCATCGAAAACGTCGAAGGATCGGCCTATGCCGATACGCTGACAGGAGACACCGGCGCCAACGTACTATCGGGTGGAGCGGGCGATGACCTATTGATCGGTGGCGCGGGTGCTGACACGCTGAATGGCGGCGCGGGCCAAGACAAGGTCACCTATGAAGCCTCGGCTGCGGCAGTCAAAGTTGATCTCAGCACTGGAACTGCAACAGGTGGCGATGCACAAGGCGATAAATTCAGCAGCATCGAACGTGTCATCGGCTCCAGCTTCAATGATACGCTGATTGGAAGCAGCGCGGCGGAAATGTTAACCGGCGGCGCTGGCGACGATATTCTGATCGGCGGCGGTGGCAATGACGTCCTGAACGGTGGAGAGGGCGCCGATGTCCTCGATGGCGGCGCCGGGAATTACGATACGCTCAACTACTCTGCTGCAACATCGGCGGTAATGCTGGATCTGACGACAGGAACCGGCTCCGGCTATGCGGCGGGCGATACGTTTACCGGGATCGAGGCCTTCACCGGCAGCGCTTATGGTGACACCTATACCGGCAGCACCTACGCTGCCGAATATAATGTCGGTGCTGGCAATGACACTATTTTGGCGGGCTCCGGCGCCGAGAAAATCAATGGTGGCGCGGGGACGGATACCGCAAGCTATGAACTGTCCACCGCAGGTGTTTCCGTCAACCTTGTGACAAATGTCGGCAGCGGCGGTTACGCCGAGGGCGATCACTATAGCAGCATCGAGGTTGTCGTCGGCTCCGCCTTTGGTGACACATTCACCACAAGCACCGCCAAGACCCTGTCAGGCGGCCTTGGCGATGACACCTATGACATCGCAAGTTCGGCAAGCGCGATTACGGAAAATGCCGATGCGGGGATTGATCTCGTCAAGACCAGCAGTGCCAGCTATACGCTGGGCGATAATCTCGAAAACCTCACCTATACCGGCACAGCCAACTTCACCGGCTCCGGCAACAGCGCCGACAATGTGCTGACCGGCGGCGCTGGCGATGACGTGCTGGATGGTGGCACCGGCAATGACGGACTATATGGCGGTGAAGGCCGCGATGCGTTCGTGTTCAACACCAGCTATGGCAATGATGTCGTTTTCGACTTCCAGGCCTCGTCGGACACAATCGATCTGACCGGCATGGGCTTTGCCACCGTCAGCGACGCCGCCGCCTATGCCAGCGAGATCGAGGACGGCGTGCTGTTCAACTTCGGCAACGGCGATACGCTGACGGTGCATGGCTTGAGCTATGCAAGCCTGACATCAAGCGACACATTGATGTAAAAACGACTTGTGGTCGGGGTGCTTTCGCCCCGGCCACGAGCTCCTGTTTCAATTTTGATTTCATTGGCCAATCATGTAGTTAAGACCTTTTCCAACAGGGCAGGATCGACGATCTGCCACATGTCATTTCTGACCTTGACCTCTTACGCTGTCCCGTCTGCGTTCTGGCTGGGCCTGTCAGGATTGATGATTGCCGTATAATCCAATCGTTTTTCCTGACAAATTCGGGCATAGCAGGCATTGATGCAGTTGACCTGCAACAGTTCGATAACCCTGGTTTTGACGACTGGTTGGCAACAAACCAGATTTGCCGAGCCCGCGGCATGCGTAGCGACAATCCTTGGTTTTAATAATTACTAAATTAGACGATTAAATTCCCTCTATGCGATTATATTTTGATATGCAATTTATAAATCAGGGTGCAATCAGGGGTATATAACATGGCGACTTTAACGGGCGATTCTGGAAATAATACTTTAAACGGAACAACAGCGGCAGATACAATTTCAGGCCTAGCTGGCGACGACATATTAAACGGTAGCGATGGTAACGATACGCTAGATGGTGGCGAGGGTGCCGACACGCTGAACGGTGGTATTGGTAATGACACCTTGGTAGGTGGCGAGGGTGCCGACACGCTGACCGGCAGTGATGGCGATGACACCTTTGTAGGTGGCGAGGGTGCCGATAAGCTGAGCGGTGGCGCTGGCACTGACACGGCAAGCTACGCCAGTTCGTCAGCCGCTATCCAAATCAATCTCGTCACCGGCACGAATACGGGCGGTGAGGCAGCACATGATACGCTGACCGGCATCGACAAGATTATCGGCTCTGACTTCAACGACACATTTACCGCATCAAGCACCATCACACTGGCAGGCGGCAAAGGGGACGATACCTATGTCGTGGGCAGAAGCAGCGTCATCGTCTCCGAAGGCACAGGTGGGGGCAGTGACACGGTCCAGTCCTCGATAAACTACGCGCTGTCGGATTATGTCGAAACGCTGGAATACACAGGAACTGGCGACTTTACCGGTACCGGAAGCGCGCAGGATAACACGATCATCGGTGGTGCCGGTAACGATACGCTGATCGGCAAGGCGGGTGCCGACATCTTGAACGGCGGCGACGGCTCCGACACGGCGAGCTATGAGGGAAGTGCGGCGGTTAATATCAACCTCAAGAGCAATGTAGCGACCGGCGGCGAAGCGGCTGGCGATACATTCACCAGTATCGAAAACCTGATAGGCACCAGCAGTGCCGACACGCTGACGGGTAATGACAACAACAACGTTCTCAACGGTGGCGGTGGCAATGACACGCTGGCAGGTGGTAAAGGAGCCGATACGCTGAACGGTGGGAATGGCAATGACACCTTGGAAGGTGGCGAGGGTGCCGACACGCTTAACGGCAGTGATGGCGATGACACCTTGGTAGGTGGCGAGGGTGCCGACACGCTGAGCGGCGGTGATGGCGATGACACCTTGGAAGGCGGCGAGGGCGCCGATACGCTGATCGGCAAGGCGGGTGCCGACATCTTGAACGGCGGCGACGGTTCCGACACAGCAAGCTATGCCGAAAGCGCAGCAGTCAATGTCAACCTCAAGACCAATCTTGCGACCGGCGGCGAAGCGGCTGGCGATACATTCACCAGTATCGAAAACCTGATAGGCACCAGCAGTGCCGACACGCTGACGGGTAATGACAACAACAACGTTCTCAACGGTGGCGATGGCAATGACACACTGGCAGGTGGTAAAGGAGCCGATACGCTGAACGGTGGGAATGGCGATGACACCTTGGAAGGTGGCGAGAGTGCCGATACGCTGAACGGTGGTATTGGTAATGACACCTTGGTAGGTGGCGAAGGTGCCGACACGCTGACCGGCAGTGATGGCGATGACACCTTTGTAGGTGGCGAGGGTGCCGATAAGCTGAGCGGTGGCGCTGGCAATGACACGGCAAGCTACGCCAGTTCGTTAGCCGCTATCAAAATCAATCTCGTCACCGGCACGAATACGGGCGGTGAGGCAGCAGATGATACGCTGACCGGCATCGACAAGATCATCGGCTCTGACTTCAACGACACATTTACCTCGGATTCCGACATTACCTTTGCAGGCGGCAAAGGGGACGATACCTATGTCGTGGGCAGAAGCAGCGTCATCGTCTCCGAAGGCACAGGTGGGGGCAGTGACACGGTCCAGACCTCGGTAAACTACACGCTGTCGGACTATGTCGAAACGCTGGAATACATAGGAGCTGGCTACTTTACCGGCACCGGCAACACACAGGATAACACGATCATCGGTGGTGCCGGTAACGATACGCTGATCGGCAAGGCGGGTGCCGACATCTTGAACGGCGGCGACGGCTCCGACACGGCGAGCTATGAGGGAAGTGCGGCGGTTAATATCAACCTCAAGAGCAATGTAGCGACCGGCGGCGAAGCGGCTGGCGATACATTCACCAGTATCGAAAACCTGATAGGCACCAGCAGTGCCGACACGCTGACGGGTAATGACAACAACAACGTTCTCAACGGTGGCGATGGCAATGACACGCTGGCAGGTGGTAAAGGAGCCGATACGCTGAACGGTGGGAATGGCGATGACACCTTGGAAGGTGGCGAGGGTGCCGACACGCTGAACGGTGGTATTGGTAATGACACCTTGGTAGGTGGCGAGGGTGCCGACACGCTGACCGGCAGTGATGGCGATGACACCTTTGTAGGTGGCGAGGGTGCCGATAAGCTGAGCGGTGGCGCTGGCAATGACACGGCAAGCTACGCCAGTTCGTTAGCCGCTATCAAAATCAATCTCGTCACCGGCACGAATACGGGCGGTGAGGCAGCAGATGATGCGCTGAGCGGCATCGACAAGATCATCGGCTCTGACTTCAACGACACATTTACCGCAAACTCAACAATAACCTTTGCAGGCGGCAAAGGGGACGATACCTATGTCGTTAGCCAAAGTGCCACAACGACGGTTCTGGTCGAAGAGGCAAATGCTGGCACGGATACGGTTGAAACAACCTTGACCAGCTATACGCTGAAAACCAATTTCGAAAACCTCACCCACACCGACTCGACCAATTTTCTCGGTTACGGCAATAGTGCCGACAATGTCATCGTCAGTCAGGGCGGTGTCGATAAGCTCTATGGCTATGCCGGCAACGATACGATCCGTGGCGGCAGCGGTGGCGATACCATTGACGGTGGCGATGGAAGCGACACGGCAAGCTACAGCGATTCCACCGCCGCGGTGACCGTTAATCTTCTCACGAAAACGATCTCCGGCGGTTACGCAACAGGCGATGTGTTCACCAGCATTGAAAATGTCGAAGGGTCGGCCTATGCCGATACGCTGACGGGAGACACCGGGGCCAACGTGCTATCGGGTGGGGCTAGTGATGACGTGCTGGACGGTGGCACAGGCAATGACGGACTTTACGGTGGTGAAGGCAGCGATGTGTTCGTGTTCAACACCAGCTATGGCAATGATGTCGTTTTCGACTTCCAGTCCTCTTCAGACACGATCGACCTGACCGGCATGGGCTTTGCCACCGTCAGCGACGCCGCCGCCTATGCAACCGAGATCGAAGACGGCGTGCTGTTCAACTTCGGCAACGGCGATACGCTGACAGTGCATGGCTTGAGCTATGCAAGCCTGACTGGCAGCGACACATTGATGTAAAAATCGAAATGCCGCCGAGATCTCTGTCTCGGCGGCATTTTCTTACTTCAATTTCGCCTTCAGGCCCTCATCGGGAAAGCAGGTCGGTTTCAGCCCGTTTTTCGCCTGCCAGTCGCCCAGCGACCTTCGGGTCTTGAAGCCTGCGAGACCATCGGCCTTGCCGACATCATAACCTTTTTTCACCAGCGTCTGCTGCATGGACTGCACGTCGGAGCGCAGCATATGGCCGACATCGCCCCACGGCGCCGAAAAGCTGCCCGAACCATAGGCGATCCGGTCGGCAAGATTACCGATGAACAGGGCATAGAGGTCGGAATTGTTATATTCCTTCAGCACATAGAAATTCGGCGTCACCAGAAATTCTGGCCCATGGGTTCCGGCGGGAACCAGCATCATGGTCGGGGCGGAAAGATCCTGTTTCGGGAAGGCTTTGCCGCCAATGCGGCTGATGCCGGTTGCCGCCCAGGCCGACATCGGCTTTGCCAGATCCGGCCCTTCCTGCGCGCAGGAGACGCCGGATGGTATCGTCACTTCGAACCCCCAGTCGCGGCCACGCTGCCAGCCTTTTTGCACCAGGAAATTGGCCATGGAAGCCAGGCTATCCGGCACCGAGGTCCAGATATTGCGATGACCGTCACCATCGAAATCCACTGCATATTGCAGGAAGCTGGAGGGCATGAATTGCGGCTGGCCCAGCGCTCCCGCACTTGAACTCAACATGGCGTCGGCAGCGATATCCTTGCCGTCGATAATATGCAGCGCATCGATCAGTTCGCGGGTGAAAAGCTCCTGCCGTGTGGACATGAAGGCGCTGGTGGCCAGAACATCCACGGCTTCATAGGGGAGCTTGGCCCGGCCATAGCCGGTTTCCCGGCCCCAGAGCGCCAGAAGAATCGGACCGGGAACGCCATATTTGGCCTCGATCTTCTTCAGGGTCGAAGCATATTGGTCCGCCAAGGCCCTGCCGCTCGCGGCCAGTGCCTGCATGCGGGCCTCACGGAAATAGGGGCCGGGAGAGGAAAATTCCGCCTGGCTCTGCGGGCGCTGCTTCGGCGGCGGGAAACCGGGTGGCGCCAGATCGGGAAGCGACCAGTCGAGCTTGACCGTCTTCATCACCGAGGTAAACGTTGCCTGCGAAATGCCCGCCTTTTTGGCTTGCGGCCAGAGATCCCCGCTGATCCAGGACTGAAACCGGCTCTCGATTTCTGCTTTCGATGGTGCTGCCATAACGGTGTTGGCCGTCAAAAAGCAGAGGGTCGCCGCTGCAAGCGCAGCCATGAGGGGGCGGCGAAAATGGGGCATGTCGTCTCCCGGTCAAAATGCGCGATCAAGCGTCTTCTATATCAATGTGCGGGCGCGAAGCGCCGCCGAGAGCGTGCCCTCGTCCAGATAGTCCAGCTCGCCGCCGACAGGCACGCCATGGGCCAGCCGGGTGATTTTTACGTCCAGTCCGGCCAGGTGGTCGGTAATGTAATGGGCGGTGGTCTGGCCTTCCACCGTGGCATTGACGGCGATGATGATTTCACGCACGCCGCCTTTTGCCACCCGGTCGATCAGGCCCTTGATGTTGAGATCGTCCGGCCCGACGCCGTCGAGCGGCGACAGCGTACCACCAAGCACATGATAGGCGGCATTCATCGCGCCTGCCCGCTCCAGCGCCCAGAGATCGGAGACATCTTCCACGACGATGATCATCGATTGGTCGCGCCGCTCGTCAATGCAGACGGTGCAGGGGTCAATGGTGTCGACATTGCCACAGCAGGAGCAGATCTTCACCCTTGCATGGGCCTCGCCCATGGCCAGCGCCAACGGCCCCATCAATTGCTCGCGCTTCTTGATCAGATGCAGCGCCGCCCTTCGGGCCGAGCGGGGTCCAAGCCCCGGCACTTTCGCCAGGAGCTGGATCAGTTTTTCGATTTCGGGACCAGTGACTCGCTTTGCCATGGCGCGTTCTTAGCCCATATCTATCGGAAACGGAATCGCCGAAGGAGAACGGCCCCATGAAAATCCTCGCGGTCTGCCTTGGCCAACCACAAGTTTTGCCCGGTAAAAGCTACAGGACAGGGATTTTCAAATCGGCGCGGACAGGTCCGGTGATGATCGACGAACACGGCCTCGTCGGCGATGCGGTGCTGAATCGCAAGTACCATGGCGGGCCGGACCAGGCGATTTATCTGGAAGGCGCACTGACCTTGCAATGGTGGGAGACGCAACTGAACCGGCAGATCACACCCGGCCTGTTTGGCGAAAATCTGGTTATCGATGGTCTCGACAACCGTGATCTTGCCGTCGGCGACAGGCTTTCCATCGGTGATGTACTGCTGGAGGTGACGGCACCACGTACTCCATGCGCGACATTCTCGGCGAGCATGGAAGATCCTGGCTTTGCAAAACGTTATGCGAGAGCCGCGCGACCAGGAGCGTATTGCCGCGTCCTGCAAGCCGGCATGGTAGAAATGGGTATGAATGCCGAGTGGACAGCGAGCGAAGGCGACAGGTTGACGCTGGCACAGATGATCGGCAAATCCTTCAAATCCCTCGATCCGCAACAGAAGGCCCGCTATCTCACTTTCCCTATCGCGGCACGAATCAGGGCTGAAATTACCGCGACACTTTGACTCGATGTTACGGTCTTGCTTTCCTTAGTCAAAAACGGGCCTCAGTCAAACACGGGCCTCAGTCAAAAACCAGGGACGGCCTTGACGAGTGCCAAACGGGAACAAAAATTTAACGTGAGACTTCTAACGGCCGCACGATCCTGCCTGAATTATACGATTAGGCTTGCTCACAGCATTTATCCATGAAGGATAAACTCATGTCATCGCTCGAAAGCTGTCTGCGGTGGCGCTTGTTGCCGCTATTGCCATGCCGCTGGGCGCCACGGGTGCCAAAGCTGCGGTTGATATGAGTTTCGGTCTCACCGCAATTTCTGCCAATAGCCAATTCTTGAAAGCCAATACGCGCTGACTTTGCACGTTCTGAGGTTTTGTCACAAAATAATATGAGAAGGGCGTGCCAATGGATGCAGCAATTGGAATCACGACGATGCCCAGCTCAATGGCCTCCTCAGCGTAAATGTCCCGAACGATAGCCAACCCCTGAGATGACGCCGCGGCTTTGATCATAAGTGCATCGTCAGAAAAGCTTGTGCCGCGCACGGCTCGACCACTTGGATCCTCGACGCCATGTGCGCGAAACCAGGTCACCCAATCAACGCGATTGCGATCTTGTAAAAGCGGTAGAGCAAGGCAATCGGAAGGTTGCCGAATAGGACCAGCGCTTGCCAAGAATTCCGGACTACCAATCACCACAAGTTGTGGAGTCAGCAGTTGGGTGACCGACATACCTGCATAATTGCCGCTTCCATGTCGGATCGCAACGTCAAACCGTTCATGCCGCAAATCGACCAAAGGCACTGAACTGTCAACCTTTATTTCGATATCCGGATAAAGAGTCGAAAACTTGCCGAGCCTCGGCACAAGCCAGGATGAGGCGAAGGACGGCACCGTCGTCACGACCAGCGCGTCCCGCTCAGGTTTACGGTGATGGAAATCTTCGACGGCGTCTTGTATCTGCTGAAAGGGAAGATTCAGTGCCTCCATCAGCCGAGTGCCTTCAGCGGTCAGGTGCATATCCCTGCTCGATCGCTCAAAAAGCGCCGTTCCCAATCGCTCTTCCACTATCCTGATCTGCTGGCTTATCGCGCCAGGGGTAACACCCAGACTTCGCGCCGCCTCTTTCATGCTCCTAAAGCGCGCGACTTCGACGAAGGTTCTGAGAGATATTAAAGAAACATGTAAAACCATAGGGCGAGTTTAACCAAACTAACTTTACAGACAAGAGAACTCGTTTGTGAGCAGCGACCCCGTCGTGCTTTTTTTGCTCAAAGTGATGAGGCTTTGAGATGCCGCCTCCACATGGTTGGAATATCCGAGGACGCCACTGCAGCCGCAAGGTGCGTCCGTCTGCTCATCAGAGGTAGAAAATGACTTATTCCGCACCGCCTGCAGAACACCTTTTAACAGCGACCTTGAGCAGAAGCGTACTGTTCGTATTGTCTGCGTCCTCCGGACTTGCGGTCGCGAATAGCTATTATAACCAACCGATGCTCGGAGAACTGTCATCCGAATTCGGACTGACCGCAGCAACAGCCACAATGGTCCCCGTCCTTACACAGTTGGGAAACGCCAGCGGAGTTTTGTTTATCGCACCGCTGGGCGACCGCTTTGAGCGCAAACGCCTCATCCTTATAACAAACTCGGCGCTCGTCGCCGCCTTAATCGCCGCCGCCGTCTCCGCCTCATTTCTCTGGCTCATCGTGGCAAGCTTTTTCGTGGGTCTCTTTGCAACAGTTGCCCAACAATTGGTGCCGCTTTCCGTTCATATCGCTCCAGCAAATATGAAGGGGCAGGTGCTCGGAACTGTCACCGGGGGGATTCTTCTCGGAATCCTATTGTCGCGTACGTTAAGCGGCTTCGTTACGGACTGGTGGGATTGGCACCTCATGTTCTGGATTGCAGCCGTTCTCATGACATCCGTCGGCTTGGTTCTTGCCTGGAAGCTACCGCGTGTCGCACCGACTACCGACATTAGCTACTTCGACCTCATCGCGTCTTTGTGGTCGCTGGTGCGCAAACATAGCATTCTGCGCCGCGCGGTATGCATCCAAGCAGCGATTTTCGCAGCATTTCTGGCATTCTGGTCAAATCTGGCATTGCTCCTCGCCCAAGAACCTTACCACCTTGGAGCCTCTGCCGTTGGATTGATCGCTCTCGTCGGCGCTGGTGGTGCACTTGCAGCTCCCCTTGCCGGTCGCCTTGCCGACAAAAGAGGATCAGTAGTAGTCTCGGCTGGCGCAGCAATGGTGATTGCCGCCTTTGCAATATTTATCGCAATTCCTGGATCGATCATTGCGCTGGTCATCGGCGTCGTGGTGATGGACCTCGGCGTTCAGTCTTCCCAGGTGGCTAATCAGGCCAGGGTTTATGCGCTCGATTCCACAGCGCGAAGCCGCCTCAATACGATCTTCATGGCCACAATGTTGCTAGGCGGATCGCTCGGGGCTGGAGCTGGCGGCATTGCATTTTCCAAATTTGGCTGGATCGGAACCTGCTGCTTTGGCGCATTTGCGGCGACGACCGCTTTGCTCATCGCGGTGAGAAAACCGACCGCGAAATAACGAAGTTTAATCTACCAAACCAAGGAGGAAAAAAGCAATGAATACCTCTATCCCGTCACTGCTGGCTAAAGAGACGTTTGAAGCCATGCCGAAGACAGATCGCATTCAGGCCGTTTTAAGCATTGTCGATGAGGCCGAATATAAGGCGGTGACCACTAGATGGGGACAAGATCAAACTCATTGTCGATATTCTCTGATTCCGTGTTTTTAGGATTTCCCGGCATGGAGGCAGATGATGCGTGATCTTTTCTGGCTTTCAGATGAAGCGTGGAACGCCATTGAACCGCACCTACCCAAGAACCAGCCTGGGGCTCGGCGTGTCGATGACCGGCGCGTGATTTCGGGCAGTCTTCATGTTCTGAAGGTTGGCTGCCGATGATCGTGGCAGACCGGTCGCGTTCAGCCTGACGCCGGGCAACATTGCCGACATCAAGATGGCCATTCCGCTGCTGGGGCCACGCGGCCCTCAAAGCGGTTGCTGGCTGATAAGGCCTATGACGCCGACAGTCTGCGAGGATGGCTTGCCAGATATAAGATCAAGGCCGTGATCCCTTCGCCTGCTGCATGTAAAACACCATACCCTGTGGATCGAAAAGCCTATCGACGCAGAAACGTCATCGCATGCCTGTCCTGCCGCCTCAAAAACTGGAGAGGTATCGCAACCAGATACGACCGTCTCGCTATAAACTAGCTTGCCGCAATCGCTCTCGTTTCAACTGTTATTGCATGGATATGATTGAGTCCCCATCCTAGCAAATGTCGGTCTCAATCAAAAACCTGCGATGGCCTTGACGAACGCCAAACGGGAACAAAAATTTACCGTGAGACTTCTAACGGCAGCACGATCCTGCCTGAATTATACGATTAGGCTGGATCACGGCATTTATCCATGAAGGAGAAACTCATGTCATCGCTCGCTCAATCATCGCTCGCAAAGCTTTCTGCGGTGGCGCTTATCACCGCCCTCGCGGTTCCGCTGGGCGCCACGGGCGCCAAAGCCGCGGTGCAGGTTGGCATGCTCACCTGCGAAATGAGCCCCGGCATTAGTGCGGTCGTCGGCTCCAGCCGCGACTTGACCTGCGAATTCAAGCCGACCACATCGGCACCGGTCGAATATTACCAGGGCACGCTCAGCAAGATCGGCATCGATCTCGGTTATGTGCAGGGCGGTAAAATGGCATGGGCGGTCTATGCGCCGGGCCGGCTGGTGGAAGGCGCCTTGCAAGGCAGCTATGGCGGTACAAGCGCCAATGCCGCCGTTGGGTTTGGCGGCGCGGTTAACCTGCTGATGGGTGGCTTCCAAGGCTCGGTCGCCTTGCAGCCTATCGCGCTGGAAAGCACGCTTGGCGTCAATCTCGGTGCAACGTTTGCCTCGCTGAAGCTCGCCTATATGCCGCCATCCACGCCAAAGGCGCTGGATAATGGTCCGCCGCTGCGCCATGGCAAGCATTACAAGGGCTGATCCGGCCTTTTCATAATCTTCATCTCCCCGACAACAAACCCATGCCGGGGAGATGCTTTCATCAGGCGATCTGACTGAATTACTTATTGGCCATCGCCGCCATTTTTTCGGGATAGCGTCCGCCAGCCACCTTCTGCGGTGACAACAGATCTCCCAAGGCCGCGACATCTTGCTCGCTCAGGACGATATCGACGGCACCGATATTCTTTTCCAGATTGGCTATTTTCGTCGTTCCCGGAATCGGCACGATGAAATCACCTTGCGCCAGCACCCAGGCCAGGGCCAGTTGGGCGGCTGTCACACCCTTTGCCTTGGCCATGTCTTCAAGCGCCTTGATCAGCGCCAGATTGGCGTCGAAATTTTCCTGCTGGAAGCGTGGCAGGCCCCGGCGGAAGTCGGTGTCGGAGAGGCCATCGAGGTTTTTCAATGCACCGGTCAACGCGCCGCGTCCGAGCGGGCTGAAGGGTACGAAGCCGATACCCAGTTCACGGCAGGTATCCAGCACGCCGTTTTCCTCCGGGTCACGGGTCCAGAGGGAATATTCGCTCTGAATGGCGGCGATGGGATGGACGGCATGGGCGCGGCGCAAGGTCTCGGCGCTGGCTTCCGACAGGCCAAGAGCGCGCACTTTGCCCTGTTTCACCAGATCGGCCATTGCCCCGACCGTCTCTTCAATCGGCACATCGGGATCGACACGATGCTGGTAGAAAAGGTCGATGACATCAATGCCGAGCCGTTGCAGCGAGGCTTCGGCCACTGCTTTCACATGCGCAGGCCGGCTATCGAGCCCGACCATGGCATTCTGTGAGGATTGCGCCGGATCGATCTTGAAACCGAACTTGGTGGCAATCACCACCTGGTCGCGATAGGTCTTCAATCCCTTGCCGACCAGGATTTCATTTGTAAACGGCCCGTAGACTTCAGCCGTATCGAAGAATGTCACGCCAAGCTCGACGGCCCGCGCCAGGGTGGCAAGCGAAGCGCTTTCGTCGGTAGACGGACTATAGGCATGGCTCATCCCCATGCAGCCAAGGCCAATGGCGGAGACGGACAGGTCGGAGCCGAGTTGTCGGGTTTTCATGGTCTTCACCTTCTCAATCAGGAGCGATAGAGCATTTCCAGGAAAAGTGGAAACCGGTTTTGCCAACCGGAAATGCGCAAAACAAAGAGCTGGAGCGTTGCTGCGATTCTATGAATCGCAGCAACGCTCAGAGACAAAATACCGCCTTTGCCCCGAAAGATAATGGATGCAAATGCGCAGGCACTGTTCTAACAAATAGAACAATGAACAGGATTCAACTATCCCAACTGGCCGTGCTGGCAACGGTGGCCGAAACATCAAGCTTCAGGAAGGCGGCGGAAGAACTGGGCATTGCGCCTTCCGCTGTCAGCCATGCAGTGTCGGCGCTGGAAACAAGCCTTGGCGTTCGGCTGCTGGCACGCACCACCCGCAGCGTTGCTCCGACCGAGGAGGGACGGCAATTGCTGCAAAAGCTGGCGCCCGCTCTGGCCGAGATTGGTACGGCGCTTGAGTTGCTGGCGGAACACAAGCCCCATCCCGCCGGGCCGCTCAGGATCATCATGCCGCATCTGGCGGCAGAAGACCTGTTCGTGCCGAGGCTTGGCGACTTTCTACGATTGTATCCCGATATTCAGCTGGAACTGAGCACCAATGACGTATTCGAGGATATCGTCGAGAAAGGTTTCGATGCTGGATTGCGGCTGGGCGAGCATCTGGAGGCGGATATGGTGGCCGTCAGGGCCAGCGACCCGATCCGCGGCACCATCGTTGGATCGCCGCGTTATTTCGAACGATATCCCCTGCCCCGGCATCCCCACGACCTGATGGAGCACCGCTGTATTCGCCGCCGTTTTTCCAGCGGCAGACTCTATCGATGGGAGACTGGAAAAGGATGGCAGACCGGTGGTGGTCGATGTTCCCGGCATCCTCACCCTTGCCGATCAACGGCTGATCCGGTTGGCGGCACTCGGCGGGGCGGGGCTGGCCTTCGTCTTCGACCAGCGGGTGAAACAGGATGTTGCCGAGGGCAGGCTCATCCGCGTCCTCGAAGACTGGTGCCCGCCCTTCGACGGTTTCTATATCTATTACCCAACCCGCCGCCAGATGCGTCCGGCGCTGCGCGCTTTCGTAGACTTCTTCCGGCACCGGAGTTGAGCAGGGAAGGCTACAGAACCTTCCCCTTATTGATGCCCTGCATGCCTTGCTACGCTGATGCCGCCTCATTCAGGCTTTGCATCTGGGCTGAAGACAATTCAAGCGTCCCAGCCCTGACCATCGCTTCAAGCTGTGTCAGGCTGGTCGCCGAGGCGATGGGTGCGGTAATTCCAGGGCGGGCTGCCACCCAGGCAATGGCCACCGTAGCAGGCGTTGTGCCGGTCTCGGCGGCGACCGCGTCCAGGGCGTCGAGGATACGGTGGCCCTTGTCATTCAGATAGGTGGTGACGCGGTAGGAGCGCGCCTTGCCCTCGGCATCTTGCGCCTGGCGATATTTGCCGGTGAGAAAGCCTGCTGCCAGCGCGTAATAGCTGATCACGCCGATGTCTTCACGCATGCAAAGCTCCGCCAGCGACCCCTCAAATTTCTCGCGGGTATAGAGATTATATTCCGGCTGGATCACATCATAGCGCGGCAGGCCCGCCTTGGCCGCCGCATCGAAGGATGCCTGCAATTGGGCGGCATCGAAATTCGAGCAGCCGAAGGCGCGGATCTTGCCCTCATCCTTCAGCCTGGCATAAGCGCCCAGCGTTTCCTCATGCGGCGTATCGGCATCGAACGTATGGGAGAGATAGAGATCGATATAATCGGTCTGGAGCCGCCTCAGGGAGTTTTCGACTTCCTCGACAATCCATTTGGCGGAAAGATCCGGTTTACCCTGGCCCATATCCATGCCGACCTTGGTGACGATCACCGCCTTGTCGCGCGCGACATGTCCCTGTTTCAGCCATTTGCCAATCACGGTTTCAGATTCGCCGCCGGAATGACCGTCTATCCAGCGCGAATACACATCCGCCGTATCGATGGCATTGTAGCCGGCATCGAAAAACGCATCGAGCAGCGTGAACGAGGTTTGCTCGTCTGCCGTCCAGCCGAACACATTGCCGCCGAACACGACGGGGGCGATCGCCAGACCGGAGCGGCCGAGATTTCGTTTCTGCATGACAGGTCTCCATGAAAGTCCGAAATGGAAAATTCGACAGGAAAGTAACGCTTACTGCGCCGATGACAACCAAGCCCTGTTCACAATCCGGGCACAGGCGTTATGTGTCGTCTACCGAAATACGATTTGCGGAGGAAAAGTCATGCTGCGGTTTGGAATTTTATCGACGGCGAAAATTGGCCGTGAACTGGTCGTTCCCGCCATTCAGGATGCGGAAGGGGCCGTGGTCAGCGCCATTGCCAGCCGTGACCTTGCCAAGGCCCGGGCGATGGCAGACCGCTTTTCCGTACCGCATGCCTTCGGGTCCTATGAAGACATGCTGGCTTCCGACCTGATCGATGCTGTCTATATTCCCCTGCCGACCGCCCAGCATGTGGAATGGACGATCAAGGCCGCCGATGCGGGCAAGCATGTGCTGTGCGAAAAGCCGATTGCCCTGAAGGCGGAGGACATCGACAGCCTGATCGCCGCGCGCGACCGTAACAAGGTGCTGATTTCGGAAGCCTTCATGGTCACCTATGCGCCTGTCTGGCACAAGGTCCGTGCCCTTCTGGCCGATGGCGCCATCGGCAAGTTGCGGCATGTGCAAGGGTCTTTCACTTACTTCAACCGCGACCCCGGCAATATGCGCAATATCCCGGAACTCGGCGGCGGCGCGCTTCCGGATATCGGCGTCTATCCGACCATTACCACTCGCTTCGTGACAGGCCTTGAGCCGGTGCGGGTACAGGCGGTGACGGAACGCGATGCTGAATTCGGCACCGACATCTATTCCAGCGTCAAAGCCGATTTCGGCAGTTTCGAAATGAGTTTTTACATCGCCACCCAGATGGCGGCCCGCCAGACCATGGTGTTTCATGGCGATGAAGGGTTTATCGAGGTGAAATCACCGTTCAATGCCGACCGCTGGGGGGCGGAAGAGCTGGAACTGACCAACCGCAACCACAGCGAATCGCAAATCTTCCGCTTTCCCGACAGCCGCCAATACCGTCTGGAGGCTGAGGCCTTTGCCAAGGCAGCCCGGGGTGAAGAGAGCAACGTCGTGACGCTGGAAAACTCCCGCGCCAACCAGCGCTTTATCGATGCGATCTACAGGGCCAGCGAAAAGGACGGTTGGGAACCGGTGTGACAAAACCGATCTCAGTGCTTCAACGGCGAAATACAAACCGCGAATAGCCGAAAAAGCTGAAAGCCATCGCGGCAAGCGATGCGAAAACCAGCGCCGCGAAAGGATTGAGTGCCGGGATGGCGACCAACAACCCGGCATAAAGACCGTAATTGACCAGCGCCGAAACCACCCCGACCGAGCCATAGCGAAAGCCCTCGACGGCGAGGCTTCGCCGGGACGCGCCGAAGGTGAAGGCGCGGTTAAGCCGCCAGGTGACGAACAGGGCCGCCAGGATGGCAAGGGCGCGGGCCAGCAAGGGGCCGAGAGCGCTGTAAGACAGAAGCAGCCATAAAAGCCCGGCATCCACGGCAAATCCCGCGCTGCCGACCAGAGCAAAACGGACCAGCTTCTTCATGCAGCATCCGCAGCCGACCGAGCCGGATCGATGGCAGGATCAGCCGCTGACAAGGCCGGGTTTTCAGGAGCGATAAAGGCGGGCAAGGCGATATAGGAAAGCCGCAAATGCTCGGCCCGCGCCCGCGACAGCGAATCCAGGATCAGTCCCGCGGTAAACAATAGCTGGCTCATCAACAGCAGCGCTACAGATAGAACCCAGGTCGGCAGCCGCGAGACGAGGCCTGTGGTGAAATATTCGCCCAGAACCGGTGCCATGAAACCGAGGCTTATCGCCAGGACCAGCCCGGCCAGCGCCGAGAACGTCGCGAATGGCCGCGTCTCCTTGGACAACATGGCGAACATCCAGAGGATTTTTGCACCGTCGCGTAAGGTCGATAGCTTGGAATGGGAGCCTTCGGGCCGGCGTCCGTAGTCAAGTTCCAGTTCCACCACCGGCAATTTCAGCCGCGAGGCATGGACGGACATTTCCGTCTCAATTTCAAAGCCTCCCGACACTGCCGGAAAGGTTTTGACATAGCGGCGCGAGAAGGCGCGGTAGCCGGAGAAAATATCGGTAAAGCCCGGCCCGAACAGAAAGCGATAGAGCCTGTTGAACAGGCGATTGCCAAGCGCATGCCCCTGGCGTCCGGCGTCATTGTGGACATTGCGGCGCGTGGCGACCACCATGTCGGCGCGCTCTTCCATCAGCAGATGGATCAAGGCCGTTGCGTCCTGCGGCGCATAGGTGCCATCGCCATCGGCCATCAGATAGATATCGGCATCGATATCGGCAAACATCCGGCGCACCACATGGCCCTTGCCCTGCCGTCGTTCCTGCAACACCTCGGCGCCCGCTAGCATGGCGGCCAGCGCCGTACCATCGGTGGAATTGTTGTCATAGACATAGACCCGCGCCTGCGGCAGGGCGGTACGGAAACCGCGCACCACAGAGGCAATGGTGCCAGCCTCGTTATAGCAGGGAATAAGGACCGCCACGTCCGATGCTGGTGTTTGGCCCATGAACTTACTCGATACACATGTTCGGGCAACCGAAACGCGGCTCCTTGAGATTTTACTATTTCTTGAGAAGGTTAAGGCTAGGTTTCGGACAAGCCGAACAATCGAAGAATCTTGGTCGCATCTCCCCGAAACGGGAGGCCCCGAACAACCGGAAATACCGATGACGTCCAGTTCTTCTCTTCCTTTCTCTTCCCTTGTGACAGGGCATACCCCCCCGCCGCGCCTCCTACCGGTCATGCTGGGCTATTGCCTGTTGGTCATCGTCGCCATCTGTGCAACGACGCTGCCCTTTGCCAAGGATTATGTCGGCGCTGACAATGACGATGCCATGCGGCTGGTCGAAGTCCGGGATTATCTTGCCGGTCAGGGCTGGTTCGACATGATGCAATACCGGCTGGGCCTGGCGCCCGGCACGCTGATGCATTGGTCGCGGTTGATTGACTGGCCGATTGCCGCATTGATCCGGCTGGCGGGTATCTGGCTGGCGCCGCACACAGCCGAAGCCGTTGCCCTCGCCATTTGGCCGCTGCTCTGGACCGTGCCGGTCATGCTGTCGCTCGGTGCTGCCGGATGGGCGCTGGGCGGCAGAGTGGCGATGCATCTGGCGCTTTGCCTGAGCGCTCTTTATCTTCTGACATCCAACCGTTTCCTGCCCGGCTCAATCGATCATCACAATGTCCAGATTGCCCTGATCGCATTCCTGACCGCCGTGCTTTCCACCGCCGCGCCAGGGGCTCAGACTAGGCCCCAGAATGGAACGCGCTCATCGACATGGTTTGCGCTGGCCGGTGCGGCGGCGGCTCTGGCGCTGGCCATCGGCGCGGAAACCACACCGCTGATTGCCACGGCCTGCGCTATCGTCGCCCTGCTCTGGGCCTGGCATGGCAAAGCGATGCGGGCCTGCGCCATGGCCTATTCTCTCAGTCTGGCGCTGTCGGTTACGTTGCTGTTTGTGGCAACCGTGCCATCGCAATCCTATCGCACGGTCACCTGCGATAATCTCTCATTCGGCTTTTACGCCCTGACGGCCATTGGCGGCGGATTGCTGTTTTCCGCTGCCGCCTTTGCCAGCCGGTTTCCTGCCGGTGTTCGGCTGTTCCTGCTGCTGGTGATCGGCGCAAGCGTCGGTTTCTCCGCTCTGATTGTCGCGCCCCAATGCCTCGGCAACCCGCTCGCCAATCTCGATCCGATGCTGGTGACGCTGTGGCTGAACAATGTCGGCGAAGCTCGTTCATTCATTGCCATGGCGCAACAGGAGCCGGGAACTCTCGGCGGCTTTTACGCTGTCGGCCTGTTCGGGCTGCTGGTCTGCCTTACCCAGGTCTGGCGAAAAAACCAGGTGGAGGCGCATCTGGCGCTGGCGCTCTTGCTAGCGGTCAGCGTCGGTGTCGCGCTGATCCAGGTGCGCGGCGCAATGTTTTCCAACCTGATCCCGATCCTGCCGCTCGCGCTGCTGATTGCCGATCTGCGCGAGCGTGCAATGCTGCGACCAGCCCGCATTCTCTCAAGCCTTGCCTATATCGCCAGCATTCTTCTGTCGGTTCCTTCCGTGTGGGCGGTCGCAGGCACCCTTGCCGTGGAAGGAACGGCACGACTAAAACTACAGACTCGCTCCGGCCCAGCATCCCAGAATGCCAGCCGCGATTGCTCATCTGAAAATGCTCTTGTCCAATTGGCGAGTTTAGCGCCGACGACGGTTGCCGCACCCTCAGAAAGCGGCACGTCCATCCTGCGCTTTACCCCACACCGGATATTGACCGCGCCCTATCATCGCAACCAGGCAGGCATGTTGACGGAACTGCATATCGGCCTCTCGACCCCGCCGGACGCCCGCTCTTTCCTGATGGGTGCCCATGTCGGCATTCTCGCCTTCTGCCCGTCCGATTCGCAAACCCGCCAGTTAATCGCCTTGAAGCCCGACGGGCTTTATGCGGATCTGAACCGCAACAGAGTGCCCGATTATCTTCAGCCGCTTGCAGCCGACAGCCAGTCCGGTCTGCGGATCTTTTTGGTCAAGCCGCAGCCGTGAACGGATAGAGTTTACAAACGAATAGTGAGGTCAGGCGATCTTGCGCTGTGACAGGGCGAGCGAGACCATCAGGCAATCGATCAGCCCGACATTATAGGCAATCAGGGCCGTCAGCAGATCCATCGCCGTCATCGCAGGTGAAAGAGCCAGCATGACCAGCCCCACGGTCAAAAGCACCAGCGAAACCGCAACAATTGCCAGGATGCTTCTGGTCGTTGCGGTGGCGATGCCAATTGCCATGGCGATGAGAAAGGTCATGGATGCGATCCCGTATGACAGACAAATCGTGATATCAGGCATATTGCCACCCGAGAGTTAACGATTGGCCCATGAAAACGGCCCGAACAAAGCCTGTTTACTTCTTTCCAAAAACAGATGCGTTTTTTTGCAAGCTTGGATAAAACACTGTCATGGCCTCTTTCTTTGACGACGACCAGCCCAGCAATCTGACCGAATTTTCCGTCTCGGAGCTTTCCGGATCGATCAAGCGCACCATCGAAACCGCCTTCGATCAGGTGCGGGTGCGCGGCGAAATTTCCGGTTTTCGAGGCCAGCATTCCTCCGGGCATGCCTATTTTTCGCTCAAGGACGACAAGGCGCGGATCGACGCGGTGGTCTGGAAGGGATCGTTTTCCAAGCTGAAATACCGGCCAGAAGAAGGCATGGAAGTGATCGCCACGGGCCGCATCACCACCTTTCCCGGCTCATCCAAATACCAGATCGTCATCGAGCAGATGGAGCCGGCCGGTGCTGGCGCCCTGATGGCGCTGATCGAGGAGCGCAAGCGCCGGTTTACAGCGGAAGGCCTGTTCGATCCGGCTGCAAAGCAATTGCTGCCTTTCATGCCAAAGGTGATCGGTGTCGTCACCTCGCCCACCGGCGCCGTCATCCGCGACATTCTTCACCGGATTTCCGACCGCTTTCCGGTGCATGTGCTGGTCTGGCCCGTCAAGGTGCAGGGCGAGGGCTCCGGCGACGAAGTTGCCAATGCTATCAACGGCTTCAATGCCTTTCAGCCTGATGGTGCCATCCCGAGGCCGGATGTGCTGATCGTCGCGCGCGGTGGCGGCAGCCTGGAAGACCTGTGGAGCTTCAACGACGAAGCCGTGGTGCGGGCGGCGGCGGCCAGCGCCATTCCGCTGATTTCGGCGGTCGGCCATGAAACGGACTGGACACTGATCGATTATGCCGCCGATGTCAGGGCGCCGACACCGACAGGGGCGGCTGAAATGGCGGTGCCGGTCAAGGCGGATCTGGAAGCGCAACTGGCCGGGCTTGCCGCCCGATTGGCAGGCGCCGTCAACCGCCAGATGGATCATCGCCGCCAGAACCTGCGGGCACTGGCCCGCGCCCTGCCCTCTCTCGATCAGTTGCTGGCGTTGCCGCGCCGTCGTTTCGATGAGGCCGCCAGCGGTCTTGGCCGTAGTCTGGAACTCAATACCATGACCAAGCGGCAAAGCTTCGAGCGGGCCGCCGCCAAATTGTCACCGGATATGCTGGTGCGCCGCCTGGTGGAACGCCGCCAGCGGGTCAACGAACGCACCGCCCTTGCCGACCGAATTATCGAGCGGCTGATCGAGCGGCAAAAAGCCCATCTCGGACGGATCGATGCAACATTGACGGCAGTTCCAGCCCGGCTGAAGGCGCAAACGGGACGCTCGAGAGACCGGCTGGACAGCTTTTCGCGCCGGGCCGACAGCGCTGTTATCAATGATCTGCGCCGCGCCCGCTCTACGGTCTCGGCCCATGACCGGATGCTGCAATCGCTGTCCTACAAGAATGTCCTGATGCGCGGCTATGCCGTGATCCGTGGAGAGGATGACCGGCCCCTCTCGCGTGCGGCGGGTCTTGAGGATGGGCGCGCCATCGCCATCGAATTTGCCGATGGCCGGGTTTCCGCCGTGACCGGTGATGGCGATAAGGCGTCACCTTCGCCGCAAGCCACTGCTACCACGACAACCTCAGCCCCGGCAAAACCGAATCCCTTGCCCAAATCGCCGAAAAAATCGGAGCCACCCGCCGGACAGGGTAGTCTTTTCTAACCAAAAGGGCGCAAACAGCATCGTGACGAGCGACAGAATGGACGTTTGAACGCGACGTCGCGCGGACAGGGATTACGGTGCGGATACAAGGCTTTGGACCCCTTGAACATGGCCCCGAATAAGGGCGGATCATAATAAATTCAAAGCTTTGGTTGACATGCTTACCTTTAGGGGGTATCTATTGGTCATCGATATTTGCTTGCTGAGCTTTGGTTACCGCGCAATTAGCACCGCGCCCTGAACGAACCTTCCTTTCAAAAATCGCTATCCTCATCCACGGCGTTTTGCGCTGTGGTCACTCAATATGCTATGAAAGGGTTCATCATGACCACTGGCACAGTTAAATGGTTTAATTCCACTAAGGGCTTCGGCTTCATTCAGCCTGACAACGGCGGCCCGGATGCATTCGTGCATATCTCTGCTGTTGAACGCGCTGGTATGCGTGAAATCGTCGAAGGCCAGAAGATTGCCTACGACATGGAACGCGACAACAAGTCCGGCAAGATGTCGGCATGCAATCTCCAGGCTGCTTAATATAGGGTTCTGCTTTCCTTTGACCACGGATGTACTGGCATTGTTGAGAGCATGATCCAACCAAGGTCAGGCAGTTTGCCTGGCCTTTTTTATTGCCTGCCGCGCCGTCGCAGACCGCGCTCACACGATTTCCTGTTGCATAACGTCTTGCGCCCGGCTCGGGTCACACATGAAATATGCAGCAGATGCAATGCGAAGAGACCGTGAAGATGGCAATTCCTGCCTTTTTGCAAACATCTCAAGTCCTTGCTGTCTTTGAGATATCTGCATGTCTTCAGGGCGAGGATGTGAACCGCATCTTTGAGCCTTCGTAATAAAGTGTCACAGCGGCCTCACGTACATCTGGATGTACACGGCGCTGAATGTCGTAGCGTTTTTTGCGCGCCATGCCCGGCACGCGGCGCTGCCACCCAGAAAGGCGCGACCTCATGACAGAAAACTATAGTAAATCACGTCAGCAGGCGGAAATCGCTTTCGATAAGGAGCAGTCGCAGTTCTTCGCGCGCGGTCGTGCCGTGGAAGAACAGGATTCGCTCGTGCTTGCCCGTGAAGAAAAAACCCTTAGGCTGCGTGAAGCGCGGCTTGCCAAGGAATTGCAGGACCAGCAGATGGCTGACGCCGCGACTGCTGCCAAAACGACCCGAAAAGCCTGATTTGCAGGCCCTATCTACAACTGGAACATCTCTTTGAAAAATAGCCGGAAAAATGAAGTCGTCGACCGCCGTACCACCGCTGCCGACGCAAAGGCCGCTCTCCTTCAGGCCTATAAGGCCGCACAGGAAGCGTCGGAACCAACCCGTCTCGCCCGCCAGGCAGAGCGCCAGGCGATAGCCGAGGCCAGAGAAGCGCGGCGCGCCGAGCGCGAACAGACAAAATTGCAGGAACAGGAACGGCTTGCAGCCGAAACGGCTGCACGGGAAGCGGCGATTGCCGCTGAGGCAACGGCTGAAGCCGATGCCCGCGACGCCGCTGAAAAAGCCAGAATTTCCCGTTTGCTTGAAGATGAAGCCACCCGCAAGGCGCAACGCGATCAGCGTTATGCCAACCGTAAGGCCAGACAGGGCTGATACGCTTTGTTGTATAATTCTTTAAACCGGAATCGGTTTGAAGAATTTTGCAATAAATTCAAAATTTTACAGCGAATTTTGCGCACCATATATATGGTGCGCGTCGCTCATAGATTCTTGTTTCCGCATCGAAGTGATCCGAAAACCGTTCTCACGTTTCGGTCCGATGCTCTATTTGGATGAAACCGGCCTGCGTTTATTAAACGCAGGCCGAATGCATTTTCAGGCCCATTCGCCCTTGCGCATCACGGGCACCGTTGTGCCGTCCGCTTTCACCCCGTCAATATCGACCTTGTCGGAACCGATCATCCAGTCGATATGAATCAACGACGAATTGCCGCCCTGGGCTTTGATCTGCTCCGGCGTCAGCGATGCTCCGTCCAGGAAGCATTTGGAATAGCACTGGCCAAGCGCGATATGGCACGAGGCGTTTTCGTCAAACAGCGTGTTGTAAAACAGGATGCCGGACGCCGAAATCGGCGATGAATGCGGCACCAACGCCACTTCTCCGAGACGCCGCGCCCCTTCGTCGGTGTCCAAGACCTTATTGAGCACTTCCTCGCCGCGCGATGCCTTGGCCTCGACGATCCGGCCCGTTTCAAACCGCACCTGGATATTGTCGATCAGCGTGCCCTGATGCGACAACGGCTTGGTAGAGGAGACCACACCCTCCACTTTCAGCGCGTGCGGGGTGGTGAACACCTCTTCTGTCGGAATATTCGGATTGCAGGTAATGCCATTCTTGGCCGTGGAGGCGCCTCCGTGCCATTCGTGACCATCTGCCAGGCCAACCCGCAGATCCGTGCCGGGGCCGGTGAAATGCAGACTGGAGAACCGCTCGCCATTCAACCAGGCCGACCGTTTGGCCAACTCACCATTATGGGCCATCCAGGCAGCGACCGGATCGGGCTGATCGACCCGGGACGCGGCAAAAATCGCATCCGCCAGCTTTTTCACCGCCTCATCCAAGGGCAGATCCGGAAACACCTGTGCTGCCCAGGACGGGTTGGGATAGGACGAGATATTCCAGTTGATGTCGAAATTGGAAATCGGCTCCAAGGCAGGCTTAAAGGCAATTGAATTGGCCTTGTTGGCCCGCGCCACCTTGGCCGGGTCCTGGCTGGCGAGCAGCATGGGATTGTCGCCGGAAATCGCCAACCGCGCAGCACCCCCCGCATAGGCCTTGGCCATGCCCTCGTAAAGCCAACCGGAAGCTCGATCGAAACTGGCATCCGAGCCATGGGCATAGCGGGCCAGCGTCGTCTCTTCATCCGAATAGAAAGTCGTCACCAGACCGGCACCGGCCATATAGGCATGGTGGGTGATGTTGCGCACCAGCGGCAGCGCGTTCAGCGGCGCGGTGATCACCAGATCCTGGCCCGGCACCAGCCGCAGGCCGACCTTGACGGCCACTTCGGCCAGTTTGTCGAGCTTTACCGGATCGATGGAATTTGAGACATCAGGCAGGGTCATAGATTTTTTCCTGGTTTTCGAAACGAAAGCGCCTGCGCTTTTCAATCGCGCAGAGGCCGCAGGTCTTCTGGCTGCGTCATCCAGCCCCACCGGCACTGGATCGGCAGTGAGCTGAAGACCCACATGATCACGAGACAGAGATAGGCCATTTCCTACAGAATTGAAGGCGAAAAACACCGCTAGAAAAACTAACGTCAGCCAATCAACCTTCAGGCAATAACAGGCGCGGCAATGGCATTCAGCGCGGCCTGCGCCGCCTTCGGCTCCAACCGGACCTGCAAGCCACGCTGGCCACCGTTGAGATAGACATGCGGCTCAGTCAGCGCCGACAGTTCGATCACGGTCGGCACCAGTTTTTTCTGACCGAAAGGGCTGATGCCGCCGACGACAAAGCCGGTGAGCTTTTCGGCAGCGGCAGGCTTCATCATCGCAGCATGTTTACCGCCGATGGCGGCGGCCAGTTTCTTCATGCTGACCTCCTGGTCGGAGGGCAGGACGACGCAGACCGGCTTGCCATCCACCTCCGCCATCAGCGTTTTCAACACCCGGCGTGGCTCCTCGCCAATCGCTTCCGCTGCTTGCAGGCCGATACGCTCAGCGTTCGGATCGTAATCGTAGTGATGCACGGTAAAGGCAAGACCAGCCTTTTCCATTGCCAGCGTGGCGCGGGTGGATTTCGACATTGTTTGCCTCTTTACAGCGATGTGCACCCTGGACCATAGGATCGAAAGTTAAGCACCGGCCTTCGCGAAAACAGCCTGATATTGCTCCGGCTTGAAGCCCACCGTCAGCGCCCCGTCCTTGTCCAGCACCGGGCGCTTGATCATTGAAGGTTGGGCCAGCATCAGCTCCAGCGCCTTTTCCTCGCTCATGTCGGCCTTGGCTTCATCGGGAATTTTCTTGAACGTCGTACCCGCCCGGTTCAGCAACACCTCCCAGCCAAGCTTGGCACTCCAGGCCTGGAGGCTGGCGCGGTCGATGCCCTTGGCCTTGTAGTCGTGAAAAGCATAATCGATACCCGCCGTCTCCAGCCAGGTCCGCGCCTTTTTCATCGTGTCGCAATTCTTGATGCCATAAAGCGTGATCGTCATGGGAACCACCTCTTCCTTGTTGGCTCCATGCCTATCAAAAACGGGCGCTGTTGCAAGCGTGGCCGCCCCTGGTTTTTCGCAGCCCATGGGGGGAGATTTCGACGAGGCATTGAGACCATCAAGGTAAAATATATCTTTCCGGCAATGTCGGTTTCATCAGTATTTCCTTAAAGATTTCGGCCTAGCTTTTGCCCTGGCAGCAAAACGGACGAAAGCTCGAGCCGGTTGCCAAAGATCGATGGGACAGGCCGGGCGCAACGATGTGTGCGCATCCAAGCCATTGCCCGTTCAAGCTGAAGCCGTAGCGACCATGGATGAAGCCATGTGCGCCTGACCTGTGTGACCATGATGGATACTGCATCAATTGCGAGAGACGGTGTTTTGCTTTCCTCCGCGCCTTCCGCCCAGGCCTATCCTGTGGAACGGACTGTGCGGCTCGGAGCGGCACATGACGACAGCCAGCAGATCGGGTTTCTGTTCTCCACCCCTCAACGCCAGCTGCCGAGGGAGGAAATTCCGCCACTTTCTGAGGAAATGATCGAGGAAATTGCCGAGATCAAGGCAGACGACGTCAAGGAAGAAGAGCGACTGCCGGCCAATTGGCTCGATGCCATGTCCTCAAGCGAGGAGGACGGGACACCGGCCATCGAGCGTCCTTCGGGTTTCCTTGCCGACGACAATGGTCTCTATCGTATGTTCCTGCCCGACACCGTTTGAAGCAGAAACGCCAAAGACACTTCAGAATTGATCACCGATTCACACCAGCGCATCACATATCCATGCGATGCGGCATCCGGGCTTTTGCTTTGATTTCGTCAAAGCTCCACTCTTTCAGCAAACGGCCATTTTCCCAAACCGGCTGCAAATGATTGGTGCGACGGCCTAGATCCTCCAAAGCAATGGAAGCAAACTCGTCTCCCTCCACGATGACGGCGCGACGCCCAGGTTCCGGCAGGCGTTCCTGCATCGTGACCGGACGGCGGGAAATGGGACGCCAGCGCTCCTGCCCGTCCATGATGGCACTGCATTTCATCGTGAAGGAATAGGTGGAGCGGCTGACCTTCTGCAATTGCGATGCGCCGATGCCGAAGGAGATATTTTCCGCCGAAAAGCCCATGGCTTCCAGCCGACCGAGGATCATGGTGATATCGCGCAGCGACACGCCATCCGCCTGCAAGACCCGCACCTTGTCATCCAGAACCTTGTAGCCCTTGGCATTCAACCGCGTGCCGAACTGGTAGGCGAGCTGGGCCACCGTCTGGACCGGAACATCGATCGGGTCACCGCTATCGGGCCGCACGATCAGCCTGCCAGGCTTGGAGCGCACTTTCTGTTGCAGGGTCTTGCCCCAGATTTCGGACACTGCATTGTGAATGTCATAGCTGTCCGAAACCACCGAATAGGCCGGATAATCGCCGAACCGGTCGATCATATTGGCGAAGGACTGCACTTCCTGGTCCTGGCCCCAGGCAATCATGGTCGTATGTTCCGAAGCCGGAATCGAAAGGCCAGCCATGGCAGCACCATAATAGCGGCGGGCGTAGAGCACGGCTTCCAGCGTATCGGTGTGGTCGAAATGCAGCAGGTTGGCCACACCGCCCAGTCCGGCCTGTTCGAGGCTGGCTGCACCGCGCGCGCCATATTCGAACAGCCGCGAGCCGATAACGTCCGCCGGGTCATCACAGCTTTTATCGAGGAAGGGCTTCAAAGTCTGCTTCACATGGCGAAGCGAGCTGGCGACCGTGGACGGATACCACACCGCTCGCAACAGCGCCGTTTCAATATAGGAGGGCAACCAGAAGCAGGCCGGATCGGTATTGACCACCTGCACCATCGGCACGCCGCGATGCAGGAAGCTTCCCTCTGGCAACGCCTCTATGCGCAAAGGCAGAAATCCGCCATGGACGGAAAGAATATAGTGCCAGCCCGCCTGGTCGAAAGGCTGGCCATGCAGGGCGGCCAGCTCCTGCGCTTCATCAATATCGGCCTGGGTAATGGGCTGAGACAGATATTCCTTCAAGAACATCTGCAAGCCGAAAAACACCACTTCCGGTCGCAGGGACGCACCACGCGTGGTGATATAGCCGCTCACCGCCCGGGTTCCGGGAGGATATTGCAGGAAATGCCCCAGCTTGTAGCTATCGGTGTTCAGGATCAGATTGATACGGCTCATCAGGCTCACCGGCATGTTGCAATCGGGCAGGGTTATGGTGTGGTGTATGCTACTTCATAATTCCCGAAACCGGAATCGATTTACGGAGAAAATTAACCAGTAGATAGAAAGGATTACGGCGAAACACTCTCTCCGAGACGAGCAAATCAGAGCTTTAACATATTGTTAACCATGTACAGCCATTCTATCCTGATAAGGTGATTCGCAACTGCCTTGCACGGCGTCCGATGCAATCCCGCGTAGCTGGGGTGCAACGGGTTTCAGGTCCGATGCATCAGGCTCTGGCCGGGGCAGCCGATATCAAAGCCGCATGAGCGGCTTTCCAGCACACTCTGCCCTTAAACTCCGGATTGCACGGCCCGGCCCTGGTGGCCAGGATCTTTTGCAAAAAGGGATATGCTATGTTGCCTCCCGTTCAAGCATTATCGCGCACTGCGCCAAATTTTCACGACAGCGCCACCGAGGCCGCCCTGTCCGAAACGGCCATGGGCGGCTTGACGAGCGATAGCATGATCCGGGTGGACCGGGAGGGCGGTTCGGCGATTGCCGGACGCATCAACAACCTCTTGCTCAACAGCCGGGAAAGCGTGCAGACGGATCTGGCGGAAATCGCCGATCTGGTCGGCCAGTCAATCGGGCTGAAGCGTGATCCCGGCGAAACCGACGCAGCCTTTGCCCAGCGCTTCGCGACAGCCCTTGCCAATCTGGACGACGGCCAAAGAGCACGGCTGCAAACACAGCTGACCCAAGCCCTGAAAGGATTGCAGATCGAGGTCCTGTTGCGGGTTCTACAAAATACCGATGGCCCGGAAGCAGCCTTGCTATCCGCCTATATGGAAATCAAACGCAACAACAGCGGTGACCTGAAGGCTTTGAACGTGGTGTCGTCCTATAGCCAAAATGGCGCCAGCCCATCCAGCCCTCTACCGCCTCAATCCGCCGGGGCGCCGCCAGCATCGGGCCAGACAGCGGCACCGCAAACGGTAAATCCGGCAACAGCGCAACCCGTGCCATCTGCCGGGTCAAGCGAGCGACCTTCAGGCCCGGCTGCGGGACAACCCGTAACCACGGCACTCGCAGCGCAAGGCGCGGCGGCCTCTACCGCGCAACCGCAAGCCGAGCAGGCGGCAGTCGTTGCTCAAACCGCACCAATTGCGCCGCAACCGGAAGACGTCGCCACGAACCGCACGTCATCCACACCCGTGCTTGATGTTTCGCAGGTGGAGGAAACTCCGGCCCCTCGCAGCCTTTCGGCGCAAGCGCCCGCAAACCCTGAAGTGGCAGGGCGCCAGACGCCTTTGCAAGCTATCCGCCCTGAAGCGCTTTCTGCCGCAATGGCGCTGGTGACAAACGAAACGGCAACGACAGGCGCAGCACCAGCTACGGACAACAGGTCAATTGCCGGCAATATGGTAGAATCCGAAACGGTTATGACCCGCATGGATGACCTGCCGGAGGAAACAAGCACGGGACTTGCGGCCAAAGCTGCCACGGAGGCAGGCTTGAAAGCGTCAGCTTTCGACCGCAATGGCCAGACTGGAACCTCTGGAATGACCGGAACGCCCGTAGCCGTAGCGATGGGAAATAACGCAGCACCGCCCCTTGCCACAAGCCTTGCTCAGACCGGGCGGGAGGCCCAGATGGACGGCCTGGCGACACAAGCCACCAACCGAGCCTATGGAGCTTTCACCACGCCGGCTCCCTTGCAGGATAATCACCGGGACCCCATCCCGCGCCGCAGCACCGACGGTGATGGCATTGATACAATGGTCGCCACCGTGCTGTCTTTGAAGGGCTGGATGGATGTAACCGGAGCATCACTCCAAGCCCCGGCGATGCCGGAAGAGGATGCCGACACGGATTTGCGCCAAATGTTTTTCCAGACGGAAGATATGCAGGAGAATGAACAGAACGATCTGCACCCTGCGATCAATGCCGATGCCCGCGCCAACCAGGCTGCATTGCTGGAGACAAACCACAGGCGTTTAAGCCAGATGCAGGCAAATGCATCGGCAAACCAGACACCAGCCGGCGAAGCGCAGGCGGAGTTGGTTTCCGTACGGCAAGAAGAAATTACCCGTGAACAGGCGGTTCTATCGCTCGCCGGGGCACAGGCCATAGTGCATGCAACGGTTTTGCAGGTGCCGCCCTTCGTGCCGTTTCCGGTGGTAAGCTATCTGGCGGTTCAGGATGAACCCGGTCGCGGCAAGACTGAGAGTGTGGATGCCGTCGAGGCTCTGGACGATGACGACGCGCATCAGGACAACAACGGCCAGCATCGGCGTGACGGCTCTTCCGAGGATGAGGAATCAGCGGAAGAAGACGGCGGCAGCGCAGCAGAAACCTTATCCGAAAGCCAGCCTTATGCCCTGAGCGACGATGTCACGCTTGAAACAGCCGGGTACACCGACGTTCTGGAGCTTGAACCGGAGGATTATACTGCCCCGACTTTGGCGCTAGCAGCGCCGCAGGAAGACGCCCTACCCGCAGAAGCGCTTTACTGGCGGATCGCCGATCTGGCCTGAGCTTTTTATAGCGCTCCAATTCTGGCTTTATACGCAAAGCCTTCGTATCATGCGCCGAGCAGCCACGCCCAGAACGTGACGGAAAACACGCCAAGCGCAGTCGTAATGGTGATGGTGGAGGCGGCCAGGGCATGGCCGACCCCAAAACGATTGGCGATCAGCCAGGCATTGACGCCCGTCGGCACGGAAGACGTCAGCACCAACGCCATAGTCCATTCATGCGGCAAATGCAGAACGTGGCAGGCCATCCACACGGATGCGGGCATCAGGACCAATTTCAGGGCCGAGGTAACGCTGGCAATACCAACATTGCCGGTGACACGATATTTGGTAAGCGCCATGCCCAGCGAAATCAGCGCCGCCGGACCGGCCATGGCGGAGATCTGACTGAGCACGGTCTCAATCGTCGCGGGGATCGGCAGGCCGATCACATGCACCATAAGTCCGATGGCAAGGCCAATCACCAGTGGATTGGTGACAAGATTGCGCCCGACCTGGCGCAGGACGGCGAGCATTCCCCGCAATTGCATCCCGCTTTCCCGGCGCTCGGCATGTTCCATCAAGACTGTGCCGATCACCATCATCAAAGGCAGATGCACGGCCAGCAGAATGGAGAGGGCAACGATACCGTCATTGCCAAGCATGCGACTAACCAGAGGCAGGCCGATGAAAACATTATTGGCAAAGGCTGAGGATACCCCGGCCAGCACGCCGATTCGCTGGTCGCGGCCGAAAACCCGCGTCGCCACGAGATGGCCGATGGTCCAGGTGACACCCACTCCGGCAAAATAGGCAATCCACAACCGAAAAGGCGATGCGCCCTGAAAGTCAGCCTGGGTAATCGTATGCAGCAGCAGAACCGGCACCGCGACCTTGAAAACAAATTCGCTTAAGGCGTCGCCGATATCCACGTTCAGGAACCGGCTGCGCACCAGCGCCCAGCCGGAAAAGATCAGCAGGAAAATCGGCAGAACATTCAAGGTGATTTCGGTCATGTCATCGATCTGTTCCGGCGGGGAGCCTCTATGGGGCCGCAGAGAGCCGCAGGTCGTGACGCAAAAAGGCGCCGGTGAGGGTTAAACGATCAAATCCCAAAGCATGATGTTTTAGTCCTGACCGGACAACTTGACCTGCTTGAAACGATGCTCGAATTCCTGACGCAGGGCGCGACGCTCACGGGCCGCCTTTTCCCGCCGGATTTTCGCCGGCGTTTCGGGACAGAAGGACGGAACGGCGGTCGGCTTGCCCTCGGCATCCACGGCAACCATGGTGAAATAACAGGAATTGGTATGGCGGCGTTCACCGGTGCGGATTTCCTCCGCCTCGACCCGAATGCCGATTTCCATTGATGTGCGCCCGGCATAATTGACCGAGGCGCGGAACGTCACGAGTTCACCGACATGGATCGGCTGACGGAACACTACCTGATCCACCGACAGCGTCACCGCATATTGCTGGGAAAAGCGTGAGGCGCAGGAATAGGCGACCCGGTCGAGAATGTTCAGCAGCGCGCCGCCATGCACCTTGCCGGAAAAATTCGCCATATCCGGCGTCATCAATACCACCATTTCAAGTTCGCTGGGGTCGTGGCCACGGTCCATCGGTCATCCTTTTGCAATAAAATTATCCTGAAAATGATGTACCCGCAGCAGGCACGCGGCGGAAGCGAAAAGCGCATGACAATCCCTTGCGTTCCAAGGACAGCAAGCCGCCGGGAAGCGTATCACCTTGTTTATCCGCTTGATTGACAGGCCTCTGGGTTTGTCAATCTGGCCATTTTGCCAGCAAGGCAAGACCTTGGGCCAGCAGGCTGGCCGCCGATGCCTGATCGCTTGCCTCGACATAGCAGCGCATTTCCGGGGCGTTGCCGGAAGGGCGGAAATGGATGACCCTGTTATCATCGAGCGTCACACGCAAACCATCGATATCGCTGGTTTCACGCACACCCCCTATAGGCGCCAGGAAACTACGCAGGTTTTCGTCCGAGCCGCGCAGAAATGCCATTAGCGCACTGCTTTTGTCCAAGGCGTAGTGTTCCAGACGGTCGGAAAGGGCAATCGGCAGGCGATAATCTGACACCACGGCGGAGAGTGTCTGTCCGGTGCTCGCCGCTGCATAGAGCGCTGCCAGGATAGGCATAACACAATCGCGGGTCGGCAGAGCGGCAAGCCTGCCATCATGAACGGTGAAATCGGAGGCAAGCATCACGCCGCCATTCGCCTCAAAGCCGATCACGCCAGTCTCACCCGCCGAGAGCGCCGCATTCATCGCTGCAATCACGTAAGGAGAGCCGACGCGGGTGCGTAAGACCGAAAACCCGCTTGCCGCCTCAATGCCCGAATTGGAGGTAACAGGTGTGGCAATCACCTTGGCGCCGAGCAGAGTTGCAGTGATCAGGCCCAGCAGATCGCCGCGCAAGGGCGCGCCCTTTTCATCGGCCACCAATGGACGGTCGGCATCGCCATCGGTGGAGACGATGGCATCCAGGCCATGTTCGCTTGACCAGGCGGAAAGTTTGCCGATTGTTTCAGGCGATACCGCCTCGGTATCAACAGGGACGAAGATCTCCGAGCGCCCCAGCGGCAGGACGGATGCGCCATAGCCCTCAAGAAGGGTCACCAGCATGTCACGCGCCACGCTGCTATGCTGATAGACGCCGATTTTCATGCCCTCAAAGGCGGCAGGGGGCAGGACAGCCATATTGCGTTTTAGAAACAGGTCTACGGCAATCGCGTATCGGTCTTCGCCTACGGCATGTTCAACGCGGTTAGCGGCCTCATCAGCCGCCAACTCAGCGGCAAGCGCTGTGATCGCCTCTTCGTCAGCCTTGTCGATTTCCCCATCCGGCCGATAGAATTTGATGCCGTTGCGGTCGGCTGGAATGTGAGAGCCAGTAACCATCAGCGAGGCCGCACCGATCTTGCTGCCATAAAAGGCCAGCGCTGGGGTGGGAATGGCTCCACAATCGACCGGCACCAGCCCTTCCCGTTGCAGTGCGCCCATACAGGTGGCAGCGATTTCCGGGCTGGACGGGCGAAAATCCTGGCCAATCAGCACGGTCGCGCCCGGTTTGGCATAGCCCTTGGCAAGCAGCATTCTGGCAAATGCCGTCGCATGCAGAGCCGAAACGCCGCCGACCAGCTCCAAAGAGAGACCACGCAGTCCGCTGGTGCCGAATTTTACCGCCATAGGGGTCAAGCCTCGCTGTCATCAGGTGATCGCCCACATCCTGCGCGGTCATCGCGCGAGGTGCTTCGATCAACACTGTGTAAACCAATTCAAAGCAGACGAAAGCATCGTTTATGCATCGAACCGGATAAAACGGGGAACCGGATAAGACGGGATTGAAGAGCGAAGAGGCAGGAGCCAGAACGCAAAAGAGCCCGACGCGGGAGGAGGATGCGTCGGGCTCTTGAACTTGATCGGCAATTGGGAGGAGGAGTATCGCCGATCCCTTCAAAGCGACACTGGGAGGAGGAGTGCGTCGCTTCGATGGTTTAAATATAGAGGATTTCCCGAGAATGAATATCGTTAATACCGCATTGCAGCAATGTATTCAGCGCATAGCGAAAGCGTGAAAACCCCGGCATTTTACGAAATCTATCAAGAAAAGGAGGCCTTTCACCCTCCATCGCCGATCATCCGCTGGCGAATGAGTAGAATTTGCGCACTTCCAATCGAGACGATTGCATAGCCACCGGATCAAGCGCGGGCAGAGCTGGAGGATTGTCCACGAGGCCTAGCACTACTTTGGCAGAATTGAATTTTTGCTTTGAAAGTGCTGTTGACAGTGCGGACATCGGATCTGTGCTGTCGGTATAGCAAGCGCATTGATCACGGCTCGACGGACGGCTGGCAAGGTCGGTTCAGGCGGCCCACGGCGAACTCGTCGCTTCTTTTTTTTCCCGCTTTGCAGTTTGCAATCTCTGGTGCTGGAGAAAAGCATAAGCGATCATCGTCATCAGAGCGTGCCGATGTAGGCCTTGCCACGATCGGCCCTCGAAGTGATCGAGACCGAGCTCCTCTTTCATCTGCTGATGCGCCTGTTCGCAGACCCATCTCGCCTTGATCGCGGCCGCCAGCACTTTCAATGTCGCATCGACCGGCAAGTTGGACAGGTAGTATTTGCGCTCGTCGTTTGATCGCCATTCGCCAACTAGCCAGGCCGCTTCGCCCGGCATGTGCTGCTGTCCCTTGTCATAGATGCGCAATGCTGCAAACCGTGCGGTCAGGCGACCTTTTGTGCCGCGGCGCCAACTGACCTTCTTCCAGCTTGCAGATGCCAACATCGTTTCGGCGGCAACCGAAAGGGTGTCGGGGATCGAATGCTTGCGAGGACGGCCATGACCGGAGACGGGAAAGATCAATCCGACATCATCGGGATAAACCTTCTGATGCTTGGGGATACCGACCGCCCAGGTGAGGCCACGTTCACTTAAGCCCTTTCGGAACGCAGCCGACAGGCCGTAACCTGCGTCAGCCAGCACTGTGCCAAACCGGACACCGGTCACGATCAACCGATCGATCTCGGCAAGAGCAATCTCCGGCTTCGTGCGAGAGGTCCGCATGTCGTCTGGGACCCCAGCCTTCGCCATGCGCTCCTGATCACCGATCCAGCTATCCGGCAGGAACAGACGCAGGCCAACCGGGACCGGCACCTCGTCTCGCGCAAGCGTCACCGACACCAGCGTCTGGCAATTTGCTCTCTTGCCCAGCATCGAGGCGTATTGCGGCGCGACTCCGACCGAATGATCACCCTTCTTCGGCAGGCCGATGTCATCAATCACCAGAAACGCATCGGATGCGCCAACGATCCTGTCCGCCTGCAGCGCGAGCTCGGCCTCAAGAGGAACAGCATCCCAAAGGCCATCGGAAATGAAATGGTGGAGGCGGTCATATTGGCCTGGAGCGAACCGTTCCGCCATCGGCTCAATACTTTTGCGGTCTCCGGGGCCGATAAGCCCCGACACATAAAGTGGACACATCTGTCGCCGTTTCTTGTGTCCAAGCTTCTCCAGAAACGGCTGCAAAAATCCTGAAAGCTCCGTATCCCAATCCACCATATCGCCCCCCAAAAGTGAGAGCGCAAATCATCTCAAACCAAGCTTGCCCGAATCTACCAAAGTAGTGCTAACGGCGCAATGGCCTGAGAGACAAAGCCCCCTGCTGGAAGCCAGGCTGCAAACCAAACCTGCATGGACCTTAGAAAGACCCAAAAACCGTCCTAGGAAAACCAGATCCTCGCCGATATAAATTTTGCACATCGCGTCCGTGGCAAAACAAGCAAAGATTTCATCCATGCAGACAAAGCCGAATATCCTGCTGATCACCGCGGACCAATGGCGGGGCGATTGCCTGTCTGCGGTCGGCCATCCCGTGGTGCAGACGCCCAATGTTGATCGGTTGGCGGCAGAAGGCCTGTTGTTTCACCGGCATTTCGCCGCAGCCGCCCCTTGCTCGCCAGCGCGGGCGGCGATCTATACCGGGCTTTACCAGATGAACAACCGGGTCTGCCGCAATGGTTCACCGCTCGATGCCCGTTTCGACACGGTGGCATTGGCGGCGCGTCGGGCCGGTTACGATCCGACGCTGTTTGGCTATACCGATGTTTCGCCCGATCCACGGCGTCTGGCCCCCGCCGACCCGCATCTGACCAGTTATGAGGGGGTGTTACCGGGCTTTACGGTTGGGCAATTGCTGCTGGAAGATGACCGCCAATGGCTGAGCTGGCTAAAGACCCGGCGCGGCGGGGCGCGGCCCGGATGCGAACTCCACCAGACCGGACAGGACCGGCCAGTCCAGCCCAATCAGGAGCCCCCGGCCTATAGCGCAGAGGAAACCCCGACCGCATTTCTGACCGAGGCTTTCCTGAACTGGCGCGAGGAGCAGACGCGCCCCTGGTTTGCACATATTTCCTTCCTGCGCCCGCATCCACCCTTCTGCGTTCCCGAACCTTATAACCGGATGTTTACGCCGGGCAGCGGCCCCAAACCTGTGCGTCATCCGACGCTGGAAGCGGAAATGGCCGTGCATCCGCTGGCAGAGCTGATGCTGCCGCACCTGCAGCAATCCTCTTTCATTGCCGGCGCTAAAGGCCGCGTCTGCGACTGGAGTTCAGAACAGATCGACGTGATCCGCGCCACCTATTACGGCATGATCGCCGAGGTCGATGCCCAGTTTGGCCGGATCGTCGATGATCTGAAGGACAGCGGCGCCTGGAACGATACGATCATCGTCTTCACCTCCGACCACGCCGAAATGCTGGGCGACCACTGGATGCTGGGCAAGGGCGGGACCTATGACGGTAGCTATCATATTCCACTGGTGATCCGCGATCCGGCTAACACCGGCACCCACGGGCAGGTGGTGGAGGCCTTCACCAGCGCCGCCGACCTGATGCCGACGCTGCTAGACCGGATGGGCGTCAGCCCGCTCAATCATCAGGACGGCGGCTCTCTGCTGCCATTTCTTGCTGGCACCCAGCCCGATGAATGGCGAGACCACGCATTCTGGGAATTCGATTTCCGGGATGTGGTGACAAATTCCACGGAGAATGCTCTCGGTCTGAAATCCAGCCAGTGCAATCTGGCTGTGATCCGTGATGAAAAGTTCAAATATGTGCATTTTGCCGGAATGCCAGCGCTGCTGTTCGACCTTCAGGCCGATCCCGGCGAACTGACCAATCTGGCCGGGGACCCGGAATATGTTGCGATAAGGCTGCATTATGCCGAAAAGCTGTTGTCGCTTCGCGCCGAGCATCTGGACCAGACCCTGGCCTATACCGAGCTTTGCGAACAAGGACCGATGAGCAATCCGAAACGGTGAAGGCGTGATTTCAGGCGCGGTCCTTGATATTCGGTATCGCTGCACGACTGTTTCCGCTATACAGCGCCGTGCGCCCTATATGGCGCACAAAGGTTCGCTGTAGCGCTTTATATCTGCTGCACAAAGACCGAAGAGACAGCAGGAGACAGGCATGGCTTCAACCATTCGCTACCATGAAGGCGATATCAGCAGCGAAGATGCGGCGCGCTATACCCGCGCCATCGCCATCGACACCGAAACGCTGGGGCTTATCCCTCGCCGCGACCGGCTCTGTGTGGTGCAGCTTTCACCGGGCGACGGCACAGCCGACGTCATTCGCATTGCACCTGGCCAGCGCCAGGCACCCAACCTGACCGCCCTGCTGGAAGACCCGACCCGGGAGAAAATCTTCCATTACGGCCGGTTCGATATTGCCGTGCTGTTTCATACCTTCGGCGTGACCACCACGCCGGTGTTCTGCACCAAGATCGCCTCGCGTCTGTCGCGCACCTATACCGACCGGCATGGATTGAAGGACAATCTCAAGGAAATGCTTGATGTGGATGTGTCCAAGGCCCAGCAATCCTCTGACTGGGCGGCGGAAATGCTGTCTCCGGCGCAGCTCGAATATGCAGCCTCCGACGTGCTCTATCTGCACGCGCTGCGCGACAAGCTGACCGCCCGGCTGGTGCGCGATGGCCGTATGGATCACGCCACCGCCTGTTTCGAGTTCCTGCCCACCCGCGCCAAGCTTGACCTGCTCGGTTGGGAAGAGACCGATATTTTCGCCCATAGCTGAGCGCAGACTTTTCTCACAAAAAAGGCGGAGAACCTCCCGGTTCTCCGCCTTTTTTTATTGAACTCTGTCTATTTTAACCCGTTACTCGTCGCTCATTTTCAGAGCGGCAATAAAGGCTTCCTGCGGTATTTCGACCTTGCCGAACTGGCGCATCCGCTTCTTACCGGCCTTCTGCTTGTCCAGCAGCTTGCGCTTACGGCTGGCATCACCGCCGTAGCACTTGGCGGTCACGTCCTTGCGCATTGCTGAAATGGTCTCGCGCGCGATCACATTGCCGCCGATGGCAGCCTGGATCGGGATCTTGAACATATGCCGCGGGATAAGATCCTTCAGCTTTTCGCACATGTCTCGACCGCGCTTTTCCGCTGCCGAGCGATGCACCAGCATCGACAGAGCATCGACGGGCTCGCCATTGACCATGATCGACATCTTGACCAAATTGCCTTCGCGATAAGCGTCCAGGTGATAGTCGAAAGAGGCATAGCCCTTCGAGATCGACTTCAATCGATCGTAGAAATCAAACACCACTTCATTGAGCGGCAGTTCATAGGTCAGCATGGCTCGTTTGCCGACATAGGTCAGCTCGGTTTGCACACCACGACGGTCCTGGCAGAGCTTGAGGATGCCGCCGAGATAGTCATCCGGCGTCAGGATCGTCGCCTTGATCCACGGTTCGTGTATTTCAGAGATCCGCACCACATCCGGCATGTCTGCCGGGTTGTGCAACTCGCGCTCGCTGCCATCGGTCATGAACAGCTTGTAGACAACCGAAGGCGCCGTGGCGATCAGGTCAAGGTCGAACTCACGCTCCAGCCGCTCCTGGATGATTTCCAGATGCAGCAAGCCCAGGAAGCCGCAACGGAAACCGAAGCCCAGCGCTGCCGAACTTTCCATTTCAAACGAAAAGCTCGCGTCATTGAGGCGAAGTTTGCCCATCGCTGAGCGCAGATCTTCAAAATCAGCTGCATCGACTGGAAACAGCCCACAGAACACCACAGGCTGGGCAGGCTTGAAACCGGGCAGCATGGTGGCTGTCGGGCGCTTATCTTCCGTGATGGTATCGCCAACGCGGGTATCGGCCACTTCCTTGATCGAACCGGTAAAAAACCCGATTTCGCCCGGACCAAGACTGTCGACAGCCAGCATTTTCGGCGTCAAAACGCCGACACGCTCCACCTGATATTTCGCGTCCGTGCCCATCATCCTGATAGTCTGACCCTTGGTCAAAACACCGTCTATGACGCGCACCAGAACCATAACGCCCAGATATGTATCATACCAGCTATCGACCAACAGTGCTTTCAGCGGACCTTTGTCGCCCAGTTCACTTTTCGGCGCTGGCAAATGTTTGACAATGGCTTCCAGCACATCGGGAATGCCAAGCCCGGTCTTGGCGGAAATCAGCACTGCTTCAGAGGCATCGATGCCGATGACTTCCTCGATCTGTTCCTTGATCCGGTCCGGTTCGGCGGCAGGCAGGTCGATCTTGTTGAGAACGGTGACGATCTCGTGGTTGTTATCGATGGCCTGATAGACATTGGCCAGCGTCTGGGCTTCGACGCCCTGGGACGCATCCACCACCAGAAGCGAACCTTCGCAGGCCGACAGCGACCGCGAAACTTCATAGGCGAAGTCGACATGGCCGGGTGTGTCGATCAGGTTCAGCACATAGGTTTCACCATCATTGGCCTTATAGTGCAGGCGCACGGTCTGCGCCTTGATGGTGATGCCGCGTTCACGCTCGATATCCATGCTATCGAGCACCTGCTCCGACATATCACGCTCTGCCAGGCCACCGGTGGTCTGGATCAGGCGGTCGGCCAGCGTCGATTTGCCATGGTCGATATGGGCGACGATGGAAAAATTGCGGATATGGTCGAGAGGCGTGCGGTTTTGTGTGCTCATGGCCTGCGCATATAGCAGCGCGCCCGCATGCCGCAAAGCGGAAATGCGGGGCATTTGAAGGATAATTTAACCTGTGACCGGGTGAAATCAGCGTACCTGCTGATGGTCACCCTCTTCCCCAAGCCCGGTTGCGACCACCGACACTCTGAACGTGCCGTCCAGTTCCTTGTCGAAGATCGCGCCGACGACGATATCGGCCTCGTCATAGACCTCGTCGCGGATGCGAGTGGCGGCTTCGTCGACTTCGAACAGCGTCATGTCCATGCCGCCGGAAATCGAGATCAGCACGCCGCGTGCGCCGCGCATCGACACTTCGTCCAGAAGCGGATTGGCAATCGCCGCTTCTGCCGCCTTCATGGCGCGGCTGTCGCCGGTCGCCTCTCCGGTGCCCATCATTGCACGGCCCATGCCCTTCATGACGGATTTCACGTCGGCGAAGTCCAGATTGATCAAGCCTTCCTTGACGATCAGATCGGTAATGCAGGACACGCCCGAGAACAGCACCTTGTCGGCGATCACGAAGGCGTCGGCAAAGGTGGTCTTGGCATCGGCAATGCGAAACAGGTTCTGGTTGGGGATGACGATCACCGTGTCGGCAGCTTCGCGCAACCGCTCAATGCCTTCTTCGGCAGCCTGCATGCGGCGGCGGCCTTCAAAGCTGAAGGGCTTGGTGACAACGCCGACTGTCAGAATACCGGCCTCGCGAGCCGCACGCGCAATCACTGGCGCTGCACCCGTGCCCGTGCCGCCGCCCATGCCAGCGGTGACAAAGCACATATGCGTGCCGGCCAGGTGATCCATCACTTCATGCAGGGATTCTTCGGCGGCCATCCGTCCAGTTTCGGGAATCGAGCCGGCACCGAGACCCTCGGTCATTTCGGCGCCAAGCTGAATGAGGCGCGGGGCTCTCGACATGGTCAGCGCCTGGGCATCGGTATTGGCGGCAATGAAATCGACGCCTTGCAGGCCTTCGTTGATCATGTTGTTGACGGCATTGCCGCCACCACCACCAACCCCGATGACGGTAATCTTCGGCCGCATTTCCTCGATTTGCGGTTTTCTGATCTCAATCACGTCTGTCTCCTTGGGGTTGTGCTCGACTCGTCCTGTCGTGCGAATCATACGCTCTCTTGGCACGCGAAAAAGGCCGGGAGTTGGGCGACATGCAAGAGGCTTGTTGATAAAAGGTGATTTTGCTGACGTGAGCGGCGCGAGAAAGGCCATTGACTCCACTATAAGATACTATATTTCTTATATCATGGAAAATACGCCCAATACCCTCACGCTCGCCATTGCCGCAAGGCTGAAAGCGATCCGCACCGAACGCGGCCTGACACTCGACCAGTTGGCGGATCTCTCCGGCGTCAGCCGGGCCATGATTTCCCGTATCGAGCGCGCTGAAGCCAGTCCGACCGCAACCCTGTTGGCACGGCTATGCTCGGCGCTGGGTCAATCGCTTTCGATGTTTTTTGCCGAACCCAATCAGGGCTCACCCTTAATGCGCCGCGCCGACCAGCCGGCGTGGAGAGACCCCGAAACCGGCTATATCCGCCGCGCCGTTTCAGCACCCGGCACCGGTGCGCGGGTCGATGTGGTGGAAGTAGAGCTGCCGCCGGGCGCACTTGTCCGATTTTCTGCGCAACCTGCCAGCCCCCATCCCAGCGGCAAGCAATGGCAACATGTCTGGCTGTTCGAAGGCACTATCGAGCTGACCGTGAGCGATACCGTGCATCGTCTGGAGCCGGGCGACTGTCTTTATATGGCTATCGGCGAGGTCCACGCCTTCCATAACCCCACGGACCGCCCTGCCCGCTACGGCGTGATCATCGATCTTGGCCGCTGATTCGAAGGAAATGACCATGACTGCAATTCGGCTGCTGAACGCCTTTGACGTCCGCGAAGCGATTCCCGACCTCTGTGAAATTCTCTGCGATTGCGTCAATGGCGGCGCCTCGGTGGGCTTCATGTTGCCCTTCGACCTTGAGAGCGCCCGGCCTTTCTGGGAAGGCGTTGCCAATGCGGTCGAGGCAGGGGAGATCTTGCTGCTGGTGGCAGAGCATCAGGGCCGCCTGGTGGGCACGGTACAGATCGGCCTGAAACAGCCACCCAACCAGCCACATCGCGCCGATCTCAAGAAATTGCTGGTGCATCGCTCAGCCCGTGGACTTGGTCTAGCGCGCCAACTGATGGAGGCGGCACAGCTTCAGGCCACCCGTGCCGGTAAGACATTGATCGTACTGGATACAGCGACCGGCGAACCGGCTGAAGCAATTTACGAGAAGCTCGGCTGGACGCGGGCCGGTGTGGTGCCGGATTATGCGCTGTTTCCCGATGGCCGCTTCTGCGATACGACGATTTTCTACAAGCGTGTAGGCTCTCTATAAAAGCCTGGGCAAATCGGCAAGGCACTTTGGCCACGCCGATTTGCCTTATCAGACAGTTGCCGTGGTCTGGTCTTCGATCTTTGCCTCAGGCGCATTTTTCTGAATGGAGGCAATCGCGCTCATCACCGAGGCTTTGGCCTTGTAGCCTTCAGAGCTGAACATTGTTTCGCCATTCGACGCCTTGAACCGAAACCGGAATTCGCCTGCCTTGTCTTTATAAACTTCAAATTTGTACATTCTGCCCTCCCAAGCCGGTGCTATACATTCCCCTAGGGTTTCCACTCTTGTTAATACAAACTCTAGGACTGTCACAGTCCTAGCCTACACCGATAAACGTCCAAATTCAATTTCGCTTATATTGAGCTTATACACTCCCGACCTGTGTCGAAAACTGAGACTTTGCCCCATGACCACTAAATCTGAGACCGATAAGCCGAAAATCACCATTCTCTACTGCACGCAATGCAATTGGCTGCTGCGTGCTGCCTGGATGGCGCAGGAACTCTTGCAAACCTTTGGCGACAGCTTGGGCGAAGTGGGTCTGATTCCCGGCACCGGCGGCAATTTCGAGATCCGCGTCAATGGCGACCTGATCTGGGAGCGCAAGCGCGATGGCGGTTTTCCAGGGCCGAAGGAATTGAAACAGCGGGTCCGCGATATAATCGAACCCGGCAAGGATCTCGGCCATACAGACCGCGTTCATGGCAAAACGGAAAAAGGCGAGGAATGAGCCCGCCCCTTTTCTCTAAACAGCGTCTATACCGGCTTAAAACGGCAGCTTGAAACCGGGCGGGATCGGCAGACCGGCGGTCATGTCCTTGGTCTTTTCGGCGGCAATCGCCTCGGCCTTGTCCTTGGCATCCTTGTGGGCGGCAACGATCAGGTCTTCGAGGATTTCCACGTCGTCTTCCTTGAAAAGCGACGGATCGATTTTCAGGCCCTTCAACTCGCCCTTGCCGGTCATCGTCACAGTCACCAATCCGCCGCCGGACTTGCCTTCGACCTGAAGCGATGCAATCTCTTCCTGCATCTTCTCCATCTTGGCCTGCATTTCCTTGACCTTGCCCATCATGCCCATGATGTCGCGCATATGACCTGCCTCCTTTATATAGTCCGTTGGTCTTGGCTTCGTCTGGCAGACGCGCGGCGATTTCACGCCTCCGCGACAGATGATAAGCCGGCTAAAATTTAAAACTCGATATCGTCTCCGGGAAGGATATCGCCCTCTGCGGATTCAGCCGCGGCTGGTGGCGGCAGGGTCTCGTCTTCTTCCTCGGCGACGGTGCGGATGCGCACATCGGTGATTTTCGCGCCGGGAAAGCGCGACAAGATCGCCATGACGTCCGGATCGGCGGCGGCATCGGTCATCCGCGCTTCGTGATCACTCTTTTCCTGCTCGGCCAGGGTCTTTGCCCCCGGCTCGCGGCTGAGGATCACCATCCAGCGGATATCGGTCCATTCCTCCAGCCGCTTTTGCAGATCGCCAACCAGCGATTTCGGCGCCTCCGGCGGCATGTTGATCTCCAGCCGGCCATTTTCCAACTTGACCAGCCGCACATAGGCGCGGGTCAAGGCTTTAAGCTTCGGATCGCGGTTTGCAGTACAGAGATTGACGATGTCATCCAGCGACCGCACGGGAACCTTGGGCTCGGGTACATCCGGCTGGATCTCAGCCTTTATCTCCGGGCGAGCGGCAATGTCCGGCGACGGTGATGCCTTGGGAACCACCTGCAAATGCGCGGTCGGCTGTGGTTGGCCTAATGCACGCGGTGCCGGATCGCTTGATGCCCGCGCCACCGCCTGCCCGCCATAGCTGGCAGATGCGCCGCCACCATTGCCCCCTCTGGGGCTGGCGCCTTGCGGCGCGCCACCGCCATCCTGCGCCATGTCCAGCAGGCGGCGCGCCGCTTCTTCCGGCGAAGGCAGATGGGCGGCATGGGCCAGCCGGATCAGCACCATTTCGGCGGCACCGGCCTGACGGGAGGCGTTTTCCACCTCGGGAATGCCCTTGAGCAACATTTGCCAGATGCGCGACAGCGTGGTGACGGCAACGCTCTCGGCGTAGTCCGCCCCCCGCACCCGCTCGACTTCACTCAGCGATGGGTCATTCGCACCATTGGGCACATATTTCAGCCGCGTCACCAGATGGGTAAAATCAGCAAGATCGGTCAGCACCACGCTCGGGCTGGCACCGGCTTCATACTGGCTGTTGAATTCCGAAAGCGCTGCGGCAACATCGCCAAGCACGATATGGCCAAACAGATCGACCACCCGAGCCCGGTCGGCCAGACCCAGCATCCCACGCACCGCCTCTGCTTCAACCCGCCCTGCGCCGTGGGCAATGGCCTGATCGAGCAGGGAAAGTCCGTCACGGGCCGAGCCTTCGGCGGCGCGGGCGATCATCGCCAGCGCCTCGTCTTCCGCCTCGATATTTTCCTTGGAGAGAATGGTAGAAAACAGCCCGACCAGATCCCCGGCGCTGATGCGGCGCAGATCGAAGCGCTGGCAGCGTGACAGCACCGTGATCGGCACCTTGCGGATTTCGGTGGTGGCGAAGATAAATTTCACATGTTCCGGCGGCTCTTCCAGCGTCTTCAACAAACCGTTGAAGGCAGCGGTGGAGAGCATATGCACTTCGTCGATAATATAGACCTTGTAGCGGGCCGATACCGGGCGGTAGCGCACCTGCTCGATGATTTCCCTGATATCGTCGATGCCAGTATGGGAGGCAGCATCCATCTCGATAACATCGACATGGCGGCCTTCCATGATCGCCTGACAATGCTCGCCGGGGATTTTCAGGTCGATGGTCGGGCGGTCGATCTCAGAGGTCTTGTAATTGAGCGCGCGGGCAAGAATGCGGGCGGTCGTGGTCTTGCCGACCCCGCGCACGCCGGTCAGCATATAGGCCTGGGCAATCCGGCCTGTCTCAAAGGCATTGGTGAGGGTGCGGACCATCGGCTCCTGGCCGACCATCAGGTCCGTAAAATCCTTGGGGCGATATTTGCGCGCCAGAACGCGGTAAGCACCGGTGGCTTGGCCGGACGCGGGAGCAGCTTGTGCTGTGGGTTCCAGATCGGACATCGCGCTGCCAGTCTCCCCGTTTCGGGCGGGATACGGCCACGCTTGAAACGGACTGGCCATAAACATGAAGGGTGGGAGGCTGGCACGATGACCCGTGCCGCGCTCGTTAGGGCTGCTTCCTTCCGGACCTGACCCGGTTGGCGAGTGGCTCGTCCACCACCAACCTCCCGAGCGACATATCGGCAATTCCTGCGGCAATTGCAAGCCGATGGCCAAAAAAACTATTCGCCTTTCCGGTAAAAGTGGATATCGGCTTTACGGTCAGGCATGCGTAAAAACAAAATGACCTTGAGGAAACAATCAGGAGAGCGATCTTGGAGCCTTTTCGTCTCGATGAACGGCTGGCGCGCGACAGCCAGTCGATCTTGCAGCTGCCGTTAAGCGATCTGCGCCTGTCCAGGGATAGCCGCTGGCCCTGGCTGATCCTGGTGCCGCGCCGCAATGATGTCGCTGAGATTTTCGAGCTTTCAAAGGACGACCAGATCCAGCTGCTGCACGAACAGGTGCACGTCGGTGCCGCCTTAAAAACCGCAACCGGCGCCACCAAGATCAACATTGCCGCCATTGGCAATGTGGTTCGACAGCTCCATGTTCATGTCGTCGCCCGCTTTGAAAACGACCCGAACTGGCCGGGGCCGATCTGGGGTCATGGGGTGGCGGAGCCTTATTCGGACACAGCCCTTGCGACGATGACAACGACACTTCTGGACGCGCTGACATGACCCCAATTTCCCTGTTTGATACCGATACACCCCATCCCGAGGCAAGCGCCCTCACCGCCTTTGCCGGCAACGGACTGGAGCGCTACGCCGAGCATCGCTCGGAAGAAAGCCTTTCCGAGGCTTTCAAGGCCGAGGGCATGCATGTGCTGGCTTTTGCGGGCAATCGGCTGGTGTTCAAGCATGAAGGACTGGTGCTGGACCCGCTATTTGCACCTTACGAGCTGACCGCCCTGCAACCGGACCTCGACAATGCCGTGCTTTTGGGCCGCCGCCCCAGCGGCGAGCCGCGCATCGCCGTACCCGTGACAATCAGCGAGGAGCAGCTTGCAAGCGGCTACAAAGCCTTAACGGCGCGCGAATTGTATCGTGATCCCAATCTTGATGCAGAGCTGGTCGGCGAAGCCGCACAGGGCTTCAGCCTGTTGCACTGGAACAATGAGAACCGTTTCTGCGGCACATGCGGCAAACCGATGGAGCCGCGGCTCGGCGGCTACAAGCGCGAATGTCCGGCCTGCGGGCGCATGGCCTTTCCGCGTACCGATCCGGTGGTGATCATGATGACGGTGGACGAGGAAAACGACCGCTGCCTGCTGGGGCGTGGAGCGCATTTTCCCGAGGGCATGTATTCCTGCCTCGCAGGCTTTGTCGAACCGGCGGAAACCATTGAAAACGCTGTGCGGCGCGAGACCCATGAAGAGGCCGCCATCACCATCGGGCGTGTGCGCTACCATGCCTCCCAGCCCTGGCCGATGCCGCATCAGTTGATGATCGGCTGCTATGCGCAGGCGCTGAGCTTCGAGATTTCCCGCGATGAGAACGAGCTGGCCGATTGCCGCTGGTTCAGCCGGGCCGAAGTACAGGCGATGATCGATCTTGAGACTGAAACGGTAAAAGCCCCCGCGCCCGGCACCATTGCCCATCGGTTGATGAGCGACTGGCTGGACTGGGGCAAGGTTGGTTAAGGTGGTGAATGCTGCGTCTGGAATGGCCTTCAACACCATTTACGCGGAAAACGTGTGAGGCTATGGTAAGCGAATGTGGTGTCATCGTCCGATGGGAGGGGTCAACGGACGATGAAGCAAAACATCGCGCGCGACAGAATTAGTCTATTTCGAGGGAGGATATATCTTTGCTTTCAAAACCCGGCGCCACGGTGAAACGGCGGGCTGTGTCTCGGTAGATCGACCCCGCTCAGCCTTTCAGAAATCTGTTTTCGGCCAGTTTTTGGCCGGTTTTTGGCCGGTTTTTCGGCGAAAATTCATCAATTCAGGAAATCATCGATGAAAATGTTTAGCTTGGCGTCCTGCGCCATTCTGATGGCGTCTGTTGCCATCGCGCAAAATCAGCCTGTCGTCACCGCCCGTTCCGCCGCGATCCTCACGGTCGATGGGCTGACCTTCAAGGATCTTAACCGCAACGGCCGCCTCGACCCTTATGAGGATTGGCGCCGCTCTCCGGCAGAACGGGCAAGCGACCTCGTCAGCCAGATGAGTTTGATCGAAAAGGCCGGGTTGATGATGCATGGGACGGCACCGGCTTTATCATCAGGATCGGAGAGCGGCCAGGGACGCGGCAGCGGGTATGATCTGGAGCGGATCAAACCGCTGATCAACGATGCAAAGGTTGCTACCTATATTACCCGGCTATCTTTGCCGCCCGAACAGCTGGCCGCAGAAAACAACAAGCTCCAGGAAATTGCCGAGGCAAGCCGGCTTGGCATTCCGCTGACGATCAGCACCGACCCGCGCAACCATTTCCAATATGTGCTGGGCGCTTCGGCCCAGAATGGCGGTTTCTCCAAATGGCCGGAAAGCCTGGGGTTTGGGGCGCTCGACGACGCGAAACTGACGCGCCGTTTCGGCGATGTCGCGCGGCAGGAATATCTCGCCGTCGGCATCCAGCAGGCCCTTTCACCGCAAATCGATCTTGCCACGGAACCACGCTGGCCACGCTCGACCGGCACGTTCGGAGAAGATCCGCAGATTTCCAGGCGCATGGCTGAAGCCTATGTCGCAGGTTTCCAGAACGGCACCACGGGCCTGAAGCCCGGCAGTGTCAGCGCCGTCGCCAAGCATTGGGTGGGATATGGCGCAGCACCTCAGGGCTTTGACGGCCATAACTCCTATGGTCGCCATGTGGTTTTTAAGGCCAAGGACTTCGAAAAGCATGTCACCCCCTTCAAGGGTGCCTTTGCCGCCAAGGTGGCGGGCATCATGCCGACCTACTCGATTATCGATGGCGTCAAGCTTGATGGCAAACCCCTGGAGCCCGTGGCCGCAGGCTATAGCAAGCAATTGCTGACGGATCTGCTGCGCAAGCGCTACAAATTCGACGGCGTCGTGGTCAGCGACTGGCTGATTACCAATGACTGCAAGGATGAATGCCTGAATGGCGAAAAGCCCGGCGACACGCCGATCATCCGGCCTGACACATTCGGCATGCCCTGGGGCGTTGAGGATCTCAGCCGGGAGGATCGTTTTGCCAAGGCGGTTAACGCCGGTATCGACCAATTCGGCGGCGTCGCCAATTCCGATATTCTGGTGAAAGCCGTCGAAGACAAGAAAGTCAGCGAGATCAGGATTGATCAGTCGGCCAAGCGGTTGCTGATCCAGAAGTTTGAACAAGGCCTGTTCGAAAACCCCTATGCTGATCCGCAAAAGGCAAAAACCATCGTTGGCAATGCGGATTTTGTCGCCGAGGGCGAGAAGGCTCAGGCCCGCGCCATGGTTGTTCTACAAAACAAGGGGAAGATTCTTCCAGTCAAACCTGGAAAGAAGGTCTATCTTCTCAATGTCGATGCCGCCATCGCCCAAAAACGCGGCTATCAGGTGGTGACAAAGCCGGAAGACGCCGATTTTGCCCTGGTCCGCCTGATGGCGCCTTTTGAGCGCCTGCATCCCAATTATTTCTTTGGGGCGCGGCATGAGGAAGGCGATCTGTCCTTCAAGCCCGGCAACCCGAATTACGACGCCGTGACAGCCATTACCGGAAAGACACCGATCATTGCCACGGTGTTTCTGTCACGCCCAAGTATTCTCACCAATCTGAAGGACCAGACAAAAGCGTTGATCGGCAATTTCGGCGCAAGTGACGAAGCGCTGTTCAATGTCATCGAGGGCAAGCAGAAGGCACAGGGCAAGCTGCCGTTTGAACTGCCGTCTTCCATGCAGGCTGTCGAGGCACAGGCGCCAAGCACACCGCATGATTCGAAAAAGCCGCTCTACAAGATCGGCTATTCCATGAAATATTGAGTGCCAGAGCAATGGCGGCACTCCGCCGCCATTGCTCCAATCTTCGATTAAAATTTTCCGCGCATGGCGTGGGCCTTGTAGACGCCGAGAATATCAACCTTCTCGGAAAAGAAGCGTAATTCCTCCAGCGCCCGCTTGACCGGTGCATCCTCCAGATGGCCTTCGATATCGGCATAAAACTGGGTGGCGATGAATTTGCCGCCAATCTGGTAGCTTTCCAGCTTGGTCATATTGACGCCATTGGTGGCAAAGCCGCCCATGGCCTTGTAAAGCGCTGCCGGAATATTGCGGACATTGAAAACGAAGGTGGTGATGAAGCTTTCATCCGCAGCCGTCCGCTTCAACGCCACCTCATCGCGCGACAGCACGACGAAACGGGTGATGTTGTTTTCTGAATCCTCGACATTTTCGGCGAGAATATCCAGACCGTAGAGCGAGGCGGCGAGGCGCGGCGCCAAGGCCGCCATGGAGCGGTCGCCCAGTTCCGCAACCTGCTTGGCGGCCCCTGCCGTATCGCCCGCCACCACGGCCTTCCAGCCATGGCTGCGGATGATCTTGCGGCATTGGCCGAGCGCATGGATGTGACTGTGGACCGTGCGGATCTCCTCGGCCTTGACGCCTGGCAGCACCATGAGCTGAAAACGGATCGGCATGAAATATTCACCGATGATTTTCAGGCGTGACAACGGCAGCAGATAGTGAATATCGGCGACCCGCCCAGCCAGCGTGTTTTCAATCGGGATCATCGCCAGATCCGCCTCGCCGTTTTCCAGGGCCATGAAGGCGTCCTCGAAGGTCGGGCATGGCAGAGGCTCCATATCCGGGAACATGTCACGGCAGGCCATGTCGGAATTGGCGCCGTAATCGCCCTGAAAAGAGATCTTGTTGGTGAGCGTGACCACGAGCTTATCCTTATTTTGCAGCCAGAATGGCGCGGGCTTTTTCGAGATCCGCCTGCGTATCGACGCCAAGCGGCACGGTATCGACAATCTCGACATCAATGCGCATGCCCGCCTCCAGCGCCCGCAGCTGTTCCAGCGATTCGCGCTTTTCCAGCACCGAAGGAGGCAGCGCCACGAACCGTTCCAACGCGGCGCGGCGATAGGCGTAGAGGCCGATATGATGATAAAGTGGTCCATTGCCATGTGGGGCGGTGGCGCGGGTAAAATAGAGCGCCCGCAGGCGGTTGTCCGACAGCGGTGAGCCGACGACCTTCACCACGTTGGGATTGGTCTTTTCCGCCTCATCCTCGATCTCCACCGTCAGCGTGGCGATATCGACCTGCGGGTCCCCCAGGGGGCGCAGGGCGGCACGAATCGTCTCCGGGTCAATGGTGGGCAGGTCGCCCTGCACGTTGATGATGATCTCGGCCTCACCCTTCGGATCGACCGTCATCAGCGCTTCATGGATACGGTCCGAACCGGATTGATGCTGCTCGCCGGTCATCACTGCTTCAAAACCGGCTGCCGTCACCGTGGCGAACACGTCAGGATGATCCACCGCCACGACGATACGTCCGACATTGGCCTCCGCTGCACGCTTTGCCACCTGTACGATCATCGGCAGGCCGGCAATGTCAGCCAGGGGCTTGCCGGGAAGCCTCGTGGAGGCCATGCGGGCGGGGATGAGAACCAGTGTTTTGAAGCGTGTATGGTCAGACATCGGTATTCGCCTTTGAAAGCAATGGGGGTAAGTGGCAAAACGTCTCAGGGCGGCGGAGCATAATCGGGTTGCAACTGTCAAGCAAAAGTCTTAGCCTTTTCATAGATGGAGGCTTGTCCGATTTCTACTGCGCGGACTGCATGGGGAGCGATAACCAATGAATTCCTACATGAATATGGGAGCAGGCGCATTGCTTGGTACGATCTTCGTACTGATGTCAGTGTCCATTGCGTCGGAGGGGATTTTCCACGCGCCGACCCCCGAAAAGGAAGGCTATGCCATCGTGGCGGCCGAAGCGCCTGCCGCTGGCGGCGCGGAAGGTGCGGCACCAGCCGCAGCCGACAAGCCGATTGCGGAACTGCTGGCATCGGCAGACGTCAAGGCGGGCGAAGCGATTTTCAAGAAATGCACAGCCTGTCATAGCGTCGACAAGGGCGGAGCCAACAAGGTTGGTCCCAACCTTTGGGGCGTTGTCGACCGACCCGTCGCCAGTCATGAGGGCTTTGCCTATTCTGCTGCCATGAAGGATTTCTCCAAGGGCAGTTCGGAGCACTGGACCTTTGAAAACCTGAACCATTTCCTGACCGCGCCGAAGAAATTCGTACCCGGCACGGCGATGGGCTTTGCAGGTCTTCCCAAGGAACAGGATCGCGCCAATCTGCTGGTGTACCTGCATAACCAGTCTGACGCTCCGGTGGCACTGCCGACCAATTGATCGACCTCTCGTCGCATGGCGACAGAGGCACCAAACACAAAGACGCCCGGAGCACATGCCCGGGCGTCTTTGCGTTTCGAAGGCTGGGCGTTTCGAAGGCTGGGCGTTTGGAAGGCTGGTTAAATCAAGAATGCTACTGCATAATTCTTTAAACCGGAATCGGTTTAAAGAGAAAATTATGCAGCAGATTTAAAGTGCTACAGCGTCCTTTGTGCGTTTTATAAAACGCACGGCGCTGTAGAGTTTGTCAGGGAAAAGTGGAATCCGGTTTTCCCGAAAAGACAACCGAAAACAAGAGAATCTGGAGTCTGTCTGGTTCAATCTGAACCTGACAGACTCCAGAGCCGGGCGATCGCACCCGGCTCCAGCTTGTTTGATGTTACTTCTGCCAGCTCTTCACCAGTTCATCGTAATTGATGGTGATCGGCTTTTCCTTTTCGTTAGCCAGCTTGGGCTGCGGTGCCAGGCTGCCGTGGTCCTTGGCATATTTTTCCCAATAGGCGGCGTCCTTCGGCTCGTTCAGCTTGGGGCCGAATTCGCCCTGCACCTTGGCGCGTTCCAGACGGGAGAGAATGCCTTCCTGGGCCTTGCACAAGGCATCCATGGCTTCCTGCGGGGTCTTGGCACCGGCTGCCGCATCGCCAATATTCTGCCACCACAATTGCGCCAGCTTCGGATAATCAGGCACATTGGTTCCGGTCGGCGTCCATTGTACGCGGGCAGGCGACCGGTAGAATTCCACCAGGCCGCCGAGTTTGGGCGCGCGGTCGGTGAAGGTCTTGTCCATAATGGATGACTGACGAATGAAGGTCAGGCCAGTCTGGCTTTTCTTCACATCCACGGTTTTGGAGGTGACGAACTGGGCATAGAGCCAGGCAGCCTTGGCGCGATCAACAGGCGTGGACTTCATCAGCGTCCAGGAGCCGACATCCTGATAGCCGAGCTTCTGACCTTCATGCCAGTAGGAACCATGCGGCGACGGTGCGACGCGCCATTTCGGTGTGCCGTCATCATTGACCACAGGCAGGCCGGGCTTGGCCATATCGGCGGTAAAGGCCGTGTACCAGAAGATCTGCTGGGCGATATTGCCCTGGGCGGGAACCGGACCGGATTCGGAGAAGGTCATGCCCTGCGCTTCCGGCGGGGTATATTTCTTCAACCATTCCAGATATTTGGTAACGGCATAGACCGAGGCCGCCCCATTGGTGTCACCCCCGCGATCCACGCAGGAACCGGTCGGCTGGTCCTTGTCATTGACGCGGATGCCCCATTCATCGACGGGCTTGCCATTGGGCAGTCCCTTGTCGCCATTGCCAGCCATCGACAGCCAGGCATCGGTAAAGCGCCAGCCGAGCGAGGGGTCCTTCTTGCCATAGTCCATGCTGCCATAGACCTTCTTGCCGCCAATCTCGCGGCCGGTGAAGAATTTGGCGATGTCCTCATAGGCCGACCAATTGACCGGCACGCCCAGCTCGTAACCGTATTCCTTCTTGAACTCCTCCTTGATCTTCGGATCGTTGAACCAATCGTAACGGAACCAGTAGAGGTTGGCGAACTGCTGGTCGGGAAGCTGGTAGAGCTTGCCATCCGGGGCGGTGGTGAAGGACAGGCCGATATAATCCTTCAAATCCAGCATCGGATCGGTGACATCCTTGCCCTCGCCCGTCATCCAGTCCGTCAGGTTGCGGACCTGTCCGTAGCGCCAATGGGTGCCGATGAAGTCGGAATCGTTGACCCAGCCGTCATAAAGGTTCTGACCGGTCTGCATCTGGGTCTGGATTTTTTCGACGACATCACCCTCCTGAATAACGTCGTGAATGAGCTTGATGCCGGTGATCTTGCTGAACCACGGTGCCAGCACTTTGGATTCGTAGGCATGGGTGGTCAGCGATTCGGAGACGACATGGATTTCCATGCCCGCAAAGGGCTTGGCCGCATCCACATACCATTGCATCTGCTTTTCCTGATCCGCCCGCGACAGCGAGGATTCCCCCTTGATTTCCTGATCGAGAAATTGCTTGGCCTCATCCATCCCGGCATAGGCGGCGCCGGTCATGGCCAACAGCATCGCCGCTGTTGTCGTCATTAAGTGCTTTCGCATCATGTCCTCCCAGAGTTTGCGATTGCAGGCGTAGTCTTAAAGCTTCAAACCGTCCGGAACACGCCAATGGCGTAGATGACCGAAAGACCGAGAGCCCACCACAGGCTGAGACTGGATAGCCCCAACCATGCGAGATGAATGAAGGCGGAGCCGAGCAGCGACACAAACAGCCTGTCGCCGCGTGTCGTCTCGAACCGCAGAATGCCGACGCGGGGATTGCCGCCGGGCGAAAAATATTCCCAGACCGACAGGGCGATCAGCAACGCCAGAATGGTGATGAAGAACAGCGCCGTGGGCGTGGTCCAGGCCATCCATGACAGGTTCATCGTGTCCTCCTCCTCAGACGCGGCCGAGGGCAAAGCCCTTGGCGATATAATTGCGAACGAAATAGATCACCACGGCGCCCGGGATCAGTGTCAGCACACCGGCAGCGGCCAGCAGACCCCAATCAACACCGGAGGCTGACACCGTGCGGGTCATGACAGCCGCAATCGGCTTGGCATCAACCGTGGTCAGCGTACGGGCGATCAGCAGTTCCACCCACGAGAACATGAAGCAGAAGAAAGCCGCGACCCCGATGCCGGAGGCAATCAGCGGTATGAAGATCTTCACGAAGAAGCGCGGAAATGAATAGCCGTCGATATAAGCCGTTTCATCGATTTCCTTGGGTATACCGGACATGAAACCTTCCAGAATCCACACCGCCAATGGCACGTTGAACAGGCAATGGGCCAGCGCCACCGCAATATGCGTGTCGATCATGTCGAAGGCGGAATAGAGCTGGAAGAACGGCAGTGCAAACACCGCGGGCGGTGCCATGCGATTGGTCAGCAGCCAGAAAAACAGGTGCTTGTCGCCCAAAAACCGGTAGCGCGAGAAGGCATAGGCAGCAGGAAGCGCGCAGGCGACCGAAATCACCATGTTCTGCACCACATAGATGATCGAGTTGATATAGCCCGAATACCAGGAACGGTCGGTGAAGATGGTGATGTAATTCTTCAGCGTCGGCTCATGCGGATAGAGCGTCAGGGAGCTAAGGATTTCCTGGTTGGTCTTGAAGCTCATGTTGACGAGCCAGTAGATCGGCAACAACAAAAACAAAATGTAGAGACTGACAATCAGTACCGGGCGAAGGGAACGGCTGTTGTTCATGGCTTAGTCTCCCTTCGGTGCTGACGCACTCTGGGCGTCGCTATGGGTCATGACAGTGTAGAAAACCCAGGACAGCAGCAGAATGATCAGGAAGTAGATGATCGACATCGCCGCCGCAGGCCCGAGGTCGAACTGGCCGAGCGCCATTTTCACCAGATCGATCGACAGGAAGGTGGTGGAATTGCCCGGACCGCCGCCGGTGACGACGAAAGGCTCGGTATAGATCATGAAACTGTCCATGAAGCGCAGCAGCACGGCAATCAGCAGGACCTGTTTCATTTTCGGCAGTTGGATGTAGCGAAATACCGACCAGCGCGAGGCGCCATCGATCCGCGCCGCTTGGTAATAGGCGTCGGGGATCGACACCAGACCGGCATAGCACAGCAGCACGACAAGGCTGGTCCAGTGCCAGACGTCCATGACGACGATTGTCGCCCAGGCATCGAATGGATTGGCCACGTAATTATAATCGAGGCCGATGGCGTTGAGGGTATAGCCGAGCAGGCCGATATCGCTGCGCCCGAACACCTGCCAGATGGTGCCGACCACATTCCACGGGATCAGCAGCGGCAGGGCCATCAGCACCAGGCAGACAGGCACGCCAAGCCCGGTCTTCGGCATGTTCAGCGCGATCAGGATACCAAGCGGCACTTCGATGGCGAGAATGATCATCGAGAAGATCAGGTTGCGCCACAGTGCATCCCAGAACCGTTCCGATTGCAGCGTCTGGGTAAACCAATCGGAACCAGCCCAGAAGAAGTCGTTATTGCCGAACGTGTCCTGCACCGAATAATTCACTACGGTCATCAGCGGAATGACGGCGGAAAAGGCCACCAGCAGCAGCACCGGCAGCACCAGAAACCAGGCCTTATTGTTCCAGGTCTTGTTCATGGCCGTACCCCTCCCAATCCGGCACCGGCGAAATCGACCCGCCAGGAATTCGCGTAGATATTGATGGCGGTCGGATCGAAGCTCACTTTCGGCTCGGCTGGAATATCGGCATCCTCCCGCAGCACGATAGAAATCGGCTGGTCGGCAAAACGGGCGCGAACGATTTTCTGGCGACCGATATCCTCGACTTTGGAAATCTGCACCGGCATGCCTTCGCGACCAAGGCGAATGAATTCCGGGCGAATGCCAAGCTCGGTGAGGGCTTCGCCCGGGATGACCGGACGGCCCGGCAGGGCGACCCGCTCTCCACCGATCATGGCGGTATCGCCATCGATGCCGGCGGCCAGCACGTTCATGCCCGGTGAGCCGATGAAATAACCGACGAATGTGTGTTTAGGCCGGTCGAACAGCTCAGCAGGGGTACCGATCTGGACGATCTGTCCGTCATACATCACCACCACTTTGTCGGCGAAAGTCAGCGCCTCGGTCTGGTCATGGGTGACATAAACCATGGTATAGGCGAATTCCCGGTGCAATTGCTTGAGCTGGGCGCGCAGCATCCATTTCATATGCGGATCGATCACCGTCAGCGGCTCGTCGAACAGAATGGCATTGACATCGGAGCGCACCAATCCGCGTCCAAGCGAGATCTTCTGCTTCTGGTCGGCGGTCAGGCCCTGCGCCTTGCGCTTGGCCCAGGCTTCGAGGTCGATCATTTTCAGAATGGTGCGCACCCGCACATCCACCTCGGCCTCCGGCACGCGCCGATTTCTGAGCGGAAAGGCCAGATTGTCGTAGACGGTCATGGTGTCGTAGACGACGGGAAACTGGAACACCTGGGCAATGTTGCGCGCCTCGGTGGACAATTGCGTCACATCCTTATCGCCGAACAGGATGCGGCCATCCGAAGGCTGCAACAGGCCGGACATGATGTTGAGCAGCGTAGTCTTACCGCAGCCGGAGGGTCCGAGCAGGGCATAGGCGCCGCCATCATCAAACTCGTGATGCACTTCCTTCAGCGCATAGAGCGGATTGGTCAGCCCCTTGGGACCATAGGCGTGACGGATATGATCGAGGGAAATTCGGGCCATATCTTACTCCCCCTGTCCGGCCAGATGTCCGGCAAGCGCCCGGCCATGGGCATCGAAGGCCATCAGGTGACGGGTATCGAGACGAACCTGCACGTCGCGGCCCGGCTCGATATCGTGAATGCCATGCTCCAGCATCACCCAGCGTTCCCCGGCATAATCGAGATGAATATAGCTTTCCGAGCCGGAAATTTCCGAGATCATCGAGCGGGCCACCAAAGGAGCGACGCCTTCGCTCGACAAGGCTCCCGCCAGCGACAGGTGATGCGGGTGAAAGCCCAGCGTCAACGACTCCTCCGGCACATGCGAAAGGTGCCTCGGCACTGTCAGAACCGGAATGCCGCCGATCATGAAATGGCCCTCGCGCCGGATGGCCTGAACAGTGTTCAACGGCGGATCGGCGAAGGTTCGGGCGGTTTTCAGGTCTACCGGGCGGCGATAGACGTCGATGGTCGGGCCGTATTGCGTGACGCGGCCTTCCGAGAGTGTGGCGGTATGGCCACCCAGAAGCAGGGCTTCCGACGGCTCTGTCGTCGCATAGACGAAAATCGCCCCCAGTTCGGCAAAGATCTTCGGCAGTTCCTCGCGCAATTCCTCGCGCAATTTATAGTCCAGATTGGCCAGCGGCTCATCCAGCAGCACCAGGCTTGCCTGCTTGACGATGGCGCGGGCCAGCGCCGTGCGCTGCTGCTGGCCGCCGGAAAGATTGAGCGGCGTGCGCTCCAGATAGGGTGTCAGCTTCAAAAGCTCGGCAGCCTTCTTGACCTCCCGATCGATGGTGGCCCTATCGACCTTGCGCACCCTGAGCGGCGAAGCGATGTTTTCATAGACGCTCAGGGCCGGATAATTGATGAATTGCTGGTAGACCATGGCAACCGACCGGTCCTGCACCCGCAAACCGGTGACGTCCTTGCCATCGAACAGCAGGGAACCGGATGTCGGCTTGTCCAGCCCGGCCATCAGCCGCATCAGCGATGTCTTGCCCGACAGGGTCGGCCCAAGCAGAACGTTCAGCGACCCGCGTTGCAGGGTCAGGTTGACGGGATGGATGTGAACATCCCCCGCCACCACCTTGGACAGGTTTCGCAATTCCAGCATTGTGCGTCAGGCCTCCTCCGCCCGCCGGCAATGACAGCGGTCTGCGTCGGAACCGACACATCCATCCGCTATCATTCTTGTATTTGCCGCCCTCAAACCCTTTGACCGACACGGTCCGGGTTCTTATGAGACATCTCCCTCTTGCGTGCCTACAGCGCCGTGCGCCATATATGGCGCACAAAGGTTCGCTGTAGCTCTTTATATCTGCTGCATAATTTTCTCTTTAAACCGAATCCGGTTTAAAGAATTATGCAGTAGCCTGTCAGGCCGCCCGCGCCTCCTCGATATAGTCTTCCAGCACTTTTGCCTGTTCGGCAGTCAGGAACAGGCCCTGTTTGGTGCGGCGCCAGAGAATATCCTCCGCCGTTGCCGCCCATTCACGGGCAATCAGCCAGTCAACCTCCACCTGATACAGGGTTCCCCCGAAATAGCGCCCCAGCCCCTCCAGGCTTTTGGCGCCATTGATGATCGTCGTGGCAAACGTGCCATAACATCTCACAAGCCGGCGCGCGCAACGATCCTCCAGGAACGGAAAGGCTTTTTGCAGCCTCTCCACTTCCGCAAGATAGCCGGTTGCCGGAAAATCACCGCCCGGCAAATGGCTTGTCGCCGTCCAGGGCTTGCCCTTGACACCGATAGCCTCGCCAATCTTTTCCAATGCATGTTCACCCAGACGCCGATAGGTGGTGAGCTTGCCGCCGAACACATTGAGCAGCGGCGCGGCCTTTTCCGGCGTTTCAAGTTTCAGCACGTAATCGCGGGTGGCCTCCTGCGCTTTGGAGGCGCCGTCGTCATAAAGTGGTCGCACGGCGGAATAGGACCAAACAATGTCCTCAGGCCGGACCGGCTCGGCAAAATATTCGCTGGCGGCATCGCAGAGATATGAGATCTCAGCGCTGGAAATTTTCACATCCTTCGGATCGCCCTGGTAATCCTGATCAGTCGTGCCGATCAGGGTGAAATCCGTCTCATAGGGAATGGCGAAGATGATGCGATTGTCCGGATTCTGGAAGAAATAGGCACGGGGATCATCGAACTTCTTCCGTACCACGATATGGCTGCCCTGCACCAGCCGCACATTATGAACATTGTTTCTGCCGACCGTATTGGATAGCACGCTATCGACCCACGGCCCTCCAGCATTGACCAGCATCCGTGCCTTGTAGGTGCTGCGGGCACGACTGGCGCGATCCTCGACCTCAATGATCCAGAGATCGCCATCCCGGTGCGCGCCGATAACGCGGTTGCGGCTGAGGATCGTGGCGCCACGATCCGCCGCGTCGCGGGCATTCAGCACGACGAAACGGGCATCGTCGACCCAGCCATCCGAATATTCAAAGGCGCGGGTAAACAGCGGCTTCAGCGGCTTGCCCGCCTTGTCCTTGCGCATATTCAATGTCTTGGTGGCGGGCAGCAATTTACGGCCACCCAGATGATCGTAGAGAAACAGGCCAAGCCGGATCAGCCAGGCGGGACGGATGCCGCCCTTGTGGAACGGCAGCACGAAACGCATCGGCCAAATGATATGCGGCGCCATGGCCCAGAGCACTTCGCGCTCCATCAGCGCTTCGCGCACCAGCCGAAATTCATAATGCTCAAGGTAGCGCAACCCACCGTGAATGAGCTTGGTGGCACCCGAAGAGGTGCCAGAGGCGAAATCGTTCATTTCCGCCAGCGCAACACTATAGCCGCGCCCGACAGCGTCACGGGCGATGCCGCAGCCGTTAATACCACCACCAATAACAAATATGTCGAAGACAGGATCGCCAGACACGTTTCTCTCCCTTTCGCAATGCAGCATTATAGTGCGCATGCGAAACTGGATATAGCTAAAACGAACTTAAAACGAATGTCAAACGAAAGTTTAGCAGTCCCTATTGATCAGGCGGCTATGGGCCCCGGAATGCTTCGATCAACCGCACGTCATGCTCACGGCAAATAGCGGCAAGACCCTCGGTATCGCAGACGTCAGTGATGAATGTGTGAACCTGGCTGAGATGGCCAATGCGCACCGGGGCGGCGCGCTCGAATTTGGAGGAATCGGCCACAAGAATCACGTGCCGGGCATTGGCGATAATCGCCTGCGCCACCTTCACCTCCCGATAGTCATAGTCCAGCAGCGCACCATCAGGATCGATGGCCGAGGCGCCGATCACCGCATAATCCACCTTGAACTGGCGAATGAAATCCACCGCCGCTTCCCCGACAATGCCGCCATCGGAGCCACGCACAACGCCGCCGGCGATCACCACCTCAATGCCTGGAAAGACCCGCAGGCGATTGGCAACATTGATATTATTGGTAATGACCATCAGGTCCTTGTGATCAAGCAATGCTTCGCCCACCGCCTCGGTCGTCGTGCCGATATTGATGAACAGTGATGCATTGCTGGGGATCAATTCGGCGGCAGCCCGGCCAATCGCCTGCTTCTCCGGCGCGGCCATCGAGCGGCGCGCTTCATAGCGAACGTTTTCGGCACCGCTTGGAAAGATTGCTCCTCCATGGACCCGCGTCAACCGGCGCGTCTCGCAGAGATCGTTGAGATCCTTGCGGATGGTTTGCGGCGTGACCGAAAAGCGAAGCGCCAGGTCGTCCACCTGCACCCGGCCTTCCGCCTTGGCGATGTCGAGAATGTCGGATTGCCGGGCAGACAGAAACATGCACCCCTCCCCGTTTTCGTTTTTCTTTCATCATAATCCAAAACGAAAGCGGTGCAATGCGCCTGACGTCTCACGTGAAACGTTTATACAAACCGGCTGGTAATCAGATAGCCAATCCCGGCTGCGGTGGCCGTCAGCACCGTGCCCCAGGCCATGTCGACCAGACTGAGCGTCAGTGACCAGGATTTCAAGGTCGCCAGATTGGTCATGTCATAGGTGCCGTAGGCAATCAGACCCAGAAGCGCGCCGCTAACCACAGCCGTTAACAGGCTGCCGTTCTGTAGGGCCGGACTGACCGCAAAATAAACAATGCCGACGATATAAACCAGATAGAACAGACCCGCAGCGGTAAAATTGGGCTGATCCCGCATCATATCGCCGATGCGGGACTTGTAAAAACCCAGCGCAATCTTGCTGAGCCATAGGAAATCCAGGGTGAAAAACACCGCAGCCGTGGCACAATAGGCAATCGCATAGCTGCGCATATGATTTCATTTCCTTTAGAGGTTGTCAGGGACAAGTGGAAACCGGTTTTCCGAAAAGACAAACGAAAACAAGAGAAGCAAGAGTCTGTCCGGTTCAATCTGAACCAGACAGACTCTAAAGTGTCGGCTATATACCGAGGATCGGCTGAAACAGCCGGACAAGACGGCTCTTGAACCGCAGAGGAGCGTCCGTGACGGCCAGGCAGATGCAGTCTTCGCCTTCTTCGGCAATGGGCTGATGTTCCAGCTGCTCGTCGGCTTCCTCCAGGTCGCCGCGTGCAAACCGGCCCTGTCCATCATGGAAGCTGCCTTTCAGCACCAGCGTCAGCTCGCGCCCGCCATGGCTATGTTCCGGCACCGGCTTTCCGGCCGGAATGCGCAGCAGCCTCACGCTGGTTTCGCCATCGCTGGTCTTGATCGGAATGTGATAGGCGCCGCGCCCAAGCGACTTCCATTTCAAACCATCGATATCCTGCCCCAGATAGGAGCGCAGCGGTTCCGGCAGGATCGCATCGTGTTGCCGGGAGGTGGCGTCCAGCGCCGGTTCAATCCGGCTGACGGTGCTTTCCCTGGTCCGTTCGCCGGAGGCAGCAAGCCTTGCTCGCATGTCCTGCCAGGCGCGGTCGACACCGAGATCGGCATCGACAGGTTTTTCCGCCTCCAACAATGCCCCGGCAGTAACTTCCATGGTCGCGAGGCGCCGGCGACAATCGGGACACAAGGCGAGATGGGTGGCAATGGCGATGCCCCAGCCTTCGGCAAGGCTGCCATTGGCGTAATCGAGCAGCAATTCATCGCTGACATGATGGTGAACAGTCATCAGCGATCCTCCTCTGAGCGGTCTTCAAGGGCGGCACGAAGCTTGGCAAAGGCCATGCGGATTCTCGACTTCACCGTGCCGAGCGGCAGATTGAATTCCTTGGCAAGCGCGCTGTGAGGAATTTCGTGAAAGAAGGACCGTTGCAACAGTTCCAACTGCTCCTGCGGCAATTGTCCCATGGCCTTGTGCAGCCTTTCCGCATCCTGGCGGTTTTCCAGATCCTGATCGGCTGGCATCACCTCGTCAGGCACGAAGGCCGGGTCGTTCGGATCGAATTCCGGTCGGTTCTGCTTGCGATAGGCCGAAACCCGCAGATTTCTGGCGATGGTAAAAATCCAGGCGGAGACATTGCCCCGGGCCGGATCGAATAACGCGGCCTTGTTCCAGACCACCATCATGGTTTCCTGCATCAATTCCTCTGCCGCCTGCTGGTCACGCGCCTGACGAGCCATATAGGCCTTTACCCGCGGACCGTAATGGCGGAACAATGTTTCGAATGCTTCCACATCCCGTTCGCGAGCAACTGCTGCGAGCATGGAAGACATGTCTTCGGTTTCAGCCTTCATAATCATCCCGTTTGCGCCAGAAGGCACGGATCTCCCACCCAACCGGCTGCGCCTGAAAAGGCGCGGGGCCGTCACTCTACTATTGTGGCATTCCAGAGCCGCTTGGGAAATGATTATTGTCATGGCGCTTTCTACGCCTTCTCGCCAAAGCTGGATCACTGCCCGAAAAAAAATCCGCTCCTGGCAATCCAGCCTCCGCTAGCGTTCGTAAATACTGTAAACGAACAACCGGGAGGCGACCGCTCTTATGAAGATCGGATTAGACAGCGGATTGACCACAGGCACAAAGCGCATTGCGGTTGTGGGATCGGGAATTTCCGGTCTGTCCTGCGCATGGCTTTTGTCCAAGGGTTTCGATGTCACGGTGTTCGAAGCTGAAAACCGCTTCGGTGGCCATGCCAATACCGTTAATGTTGCCGGACCAAACGGTCCGGTGGCCGTCGATACCGGGTTCATCGTCTATAACGACCGCAATTATCCAAATCTCGTTGCGCTGTTCGATCATCTTGGCGTGCCCAACCAGGCCTCCGACATGTCCTTTGCAGCCTCGCTGGATGCGGGCCGTTTCGAATATTCCGGTTGCGGGCTGGCGGGACTGCTTGGCCAGCGCAGCAATGCGATACGCCCCCGCTTCTGGCGCATGGTGGCCGATATAATGCGCTTTTACCGGGAGGCCCCTTTGCTGCTCGAGCGCCAAGACCTGACAGCGGCAACGCTCGGCGATTATCTCGATCTGGAAGCCTATAGCGATGCTTTTATCGAGGATCATCTCCTGCCGATGGGGGCTGCGATCTGGTCAACGACGGCTGCCGACATGCGGGCCTATCCGCTGAATGCCTTTGTCCGGTTCTTCATTAATCACGGTCTCGTCACGTTGAAGAACCGGCCGCAATGGCGCACGGTGACGGGGGGCAGTCGTGAATATGTCCTGCGCCTCAAACAGGCGACCAAAGCCGATTTCCGTGCCAATGATCCGGTCAAGGCCATTATCCGCAGCGCACTGGGCGTAAAGATCGTCACGCAAAGCGGCTGTCAGGATCGTTTCGATCAGGTTGTTGTCGCAACCCATGCGGATGAAGCACTGGCGCTGCTGGACGATGCGCAAGGGCTGGAACGGGCGCTGCTTGGCTGTTTCGATTACACCAAGAATGTTGCCGTGCTGCATTCCGACACCAGATTGATGCCTAAACGCAAACAGGTCTGGGCAAGCTGGAATTATATCGGCGAAGAGCGCAAGTCTGGCGAAGGGCCGCTCTGCGTAACCTATTGGATGAACCGGTTGCAGGGCCTCGACGCCTCGCTTCCGCTGTTCGTAACGCTCAATCCTTCACGCGACATCGATGAGTCCAAGGTGCATCAGATATTCAACTACGCCCATCCGCTTTTCGATGCCAAGGCAATCGCCGCCCAGCGCCAGCTCTGGCAATTGCAGGGGCGCAACAGGACCTGGTTCTGCGGTGCGCATTTCGGCAGCGGCTTCCATGAGGACGGCCTTCAGTCCGGCCTGGCTGTTGCCGAACAATTGTCTGGAATTGCCCGTCCGTGGTCGGTGGAAAACCAATCAGGCCGGATTTTTGTCGAATCGGTGCTGGCGGCTGCACAATGAGCTGGTCATCGGCAATTTTCACCGGTGCGGTTGTGCATCAACGCCACCGGCCTAAAAAGCATAGTCTGCGATATCAGGTCTTCTGCCTGCTGGTCGATCTCGATGAACTGCCTGATATAGACAAGTCGCTTTGGCTTCTCGGATATAACCGCCGCGCCATCTTGAGAATTGACGACCGCGATCATGGCCTGGGTATTCCGGGAGGTTTGAAGGCCTGGGTTGCCAACCATGTCGAGCGGGCCGGTCTTAACACCAAGGGCATGAAAGTGAGCATGCTCTGCTATCCGCGCATGTTCGGCTATGTCTTCAATCCCTTGACGCTTTATTATTGCTATGGGCCGTCCGGCGACCTGCTGGCCCTGCTTTACGAGGTTGAAAATACCTTTCACGAGCGGCACACCTATGTCATTCCGGCCAGCGTGGAAGAGGATGGATCGATCCGCCACGCCTGCGCCAAGCAGATGTATGTCTCCCCCTTCATGCCGATGGAATGCCTCTACCGGTTCAAAATCGTGCCACCGGGCGACACGGTGACCGTCGCCATCAACGAAGCCGACGAGCAGGGGCCATTGCTCTATGCGTCGTTTTGCGGAAAACGCCGCACCCTTGATGATCGGGGCTTGGCAAAGGTCCTGGTCCGCTATCCGCTGATGACGTTGAAAGTCATGGGCGCGATCCATTGGGAAGCCCTTAAGCTCTGGGTGAAAGGCGTGCCATTGCATCGGCACCGCAAGGCGCAGAACCCGGTCGCCAGTTCCATCATTCCGCCTGAGGCTGCAAACGCAAGGAGCCCGTCATGACCCATGCCGACCAGCAAACCGCGACACTATCCCTCACCTCCGCGCCGCTGTGGCAAAGGGTGCTGTGCGGCTGGGCGGGCCGCTTGACCCATGGCCATCTGACGCTGCTGTTTCCTGACGGCAAGGAACATCACGTCACCGGTCGCGAAGCCGGCCCCTCCGCCGTCCTGAAGCTGAACAACGCCCGTCCAGTGTGGCGGGTGATATCGGCGGGAACGCTCGGCTTTTCGAGGTCCTATATGGACGGCGACTGGGACAGCCCCGATATTGCCGGATTTCTGGAACTTGCCATTGTCAATGAGGGCAATTGGCACGGGCTGATGTCACCTTCCGCGCTGCTGGGCAAGCTGGCCCTGCTGCGCCATAAGCTCAGGCGCAATTCCAAGGCCGGGAGCCGGCGCAACATCGCCTTCCATTACGATCTCGGCAACGCCTTTTATCGCCATTGGCTGGATGAGACGATGACCTATTCATCGGCGCTCTACACCCATCCTAGCCAATCGCTTGGCGAGGCACAGGCCGCCAAATACCAGCGTATTGTTGACCAATTAGCGCTGGGACCGGACGATCACGTGTTGGAAATCGGCTGCGGCTGGGGCGGCTTTGCCGAACATGCCATCCGCGCCAGCGGGTGCCGGGTAACGGGCCTGACACTTTCCACCGAACAGGCCGCCTATGCGCGCCAGCGGATGCAGGCAGCGGGATATGCCGAGCGCTGCGATATCCGGCTGGAAGATTACCGGGATGTGCAGGGCCAGTTCACCAAGATCGTTTCCATCGAAATGTTCGAGGCAGTCGGTGAGGAAAACTGGCCGGTCTATTTCAACCGGGTGCGCGATCTCCTCGTGGATGGCGGCAAGGCCGTTGTTCAGGTCATCACCCTGGATGAGAGCCGTTTCGAGCAATATCAGCGCGAAGCGGATTTCATCCAGACCTATATTTTTCCAGGCGGCATGTTGCCCTCGGTCGAGCGGTTCGAAGCGTCGGCGCAAAAATCGGGATTGAAAACCTGCGATACTTTCCGCTTTGGTCTGGATTATGAACGCACGCTGCTCACTTGGGACAAGAGCTTCACCGCCCATTGGTCGAAAATCGCGCCGCTGGGGTTTGACGAGCGCTTCTTCCGCATGTGGCGCTATTACCTGCATTATTGCGCGGCAGGCTTTAGAACCGGACGGCTCGATGTGGTGCAGTTCGAGCTTGAAAAGTAAACGGTCCGATCATCAATCAAAAAAGGGGGCGAAGGCCCCCTTTTCACGTTACAACACCCTCAAATATTTCAGCTTTTCCGCAGCATCTTGCGTGTCAATGCGAAATAGAGCGGATAGGGCAAAAGCCTCAACAGCTTGAGCGACAACACCATTTGCCAGGGAAAGGCGATTTCAAATTTTCCGGCCTCCATTCCCATTTCAATGTGATCGGCAGCCTGTTCGGCCGTCACCAGGAAAGGCATGGGAAAGTCGTTCTTGTCGGTCAGCGGGGTTTTGACAAAGCCCGGATTGATAATGCTGATCGCCACGCCCTTTTCGGCAAGAGCCGGACGCAAGGCCTCGGCCAAGGTGATCATCGCTGATTTGGTTGCCCCGTAAATGCCGCCGCCCGGCAGGCCGCTATAGCCGGAGACCGAGCCGACAAGGCCGATCCGGCCTTTGCCGCGAGCGACCATCACGGCAATCACCGCTTCCAGGCAATGGCCGGTGCCGACAAGATTGAGATCGACCATCCGGCGTAACTGCTCGGCTTCGAAACGCACTGCATTTTCGCGGATATAGGAGCCTGCGGAAAACACCGCCATGTCGATCGGGCCAAGCCTGGCTTCAATGTCGGCCACCACCTGTTTCACGGCTTTTCCGTCGGTAATATCCAGCGGAAAAGCATGGATGCGGTCCGGATTTTCAGCCGCCAGCGCCAGCAGATCCTCGGTGCGCCGGGCGCTGACGCCGACAATATAGCCTTGACGCGCCAATTTCAGCGCAAGCGCGCGACCGATGCCGGAACTGGCGCCGGTGATCCAGGCGACCCTGGCGCGAGACGAGGATGACATGACCATCACGGTGCAGTCCTTTCGCGCTTTTGCGCCTTTATCTTGGTGGCCTGTGCGACCTTTTGGAAAGACACGGTGGTCTTGGCGACCGGAAAGCCGAATTTCGTGACCCAGGCGGTGTTGAGCACCGTACCATCCGGCTTCAACACCATCTTGTCGTAGAACCGGACCTTGTTGGACTGGGTCTCGGGCGAGAGATAGACGAGATAGTTGAAGCGGGCGGTATCGCCGCTCAGCCGCACCAACGCATTGCCGACCACATCCTCGCGGGTGCCGGTATAGGTCGTCGGCCCGGTCTTGACGAACCGCCAGGTTTTGCGGTCGCGCGTGCCATCCTCGAAGCGAAAATCCTCCCGCAGCGTCAAAATATGCCCATCCCATTTGCCAGTGAGATCGACGGTGAACTTGCGGCTGACACCATTGATGGCGGCGAAATGTCCCTCGGCCACGGTCTTGCCGACGAAATAGTCCTCGAAGGTAAAATCAGCCGCCACTGCTGGGCTTATAGATGCAAATAGTCCGACGCCCAGACCTGCAAGTGCAGATTTCAGTCCCGACATGATCAAATCTCCGGTTCATTGCTATCAATACTTGAACTACGCGCCAAACGGGCTGCCGGATTGGTTGCTACCACTCGATCACGGAACCGTCATAGGCGAAAAAGCCGCCGGTTTGGGCGGGCGAGAGCGTGTCAAGCACGGATAGCAACAGGCCCGCGCTATGATTCGGGGCAAACCGCTCATGACCCACGGCGAAATTACCGGACAAATCCGTGGCGACACTGCCAGGATGCAGGCTGACCACCACCGCCTGCGGGCGCGACCGGGCGATCTCGATAGCCGCGGTATGAACGATCTGGTTGAGAGCCGCCTTGGATGCCCGATAGGAAATCCAGCCACCAAGGCGATTATCGCCAATCGAACCGACCCGTGCCGACAGAAAACCCATCAGCGACCGGCTGTTTTTCGCCAGAAGCGGCGTGAAATATTTGAGCACCAGCGCTGGGCCAATGGCATTCAGGGCAAATTGAGCTGCCATCGCTTCAGAAGTTACGGCTTTAATGGCCTTTTCCGGGCCAATGCCGTTAATGGTCAAAGCGCCCGTTGCGCATAGGATCAGATCGAAGCTTTGGTGCTGTCCAGCCAGGCGGTCCGCACAGGCAGCGATGCTGGTTTCATCCGTCAGGTCGAAGCCATCCTGACGGCGCGACAGCGTCACCACATCCCGACAGGCGCTGTCCGAGCGCAACACCGCGCAAAGAGCCGAACCGATACCGCCGGATGCGCCGATAACGAGCGCGCTATAGCCGGGCTGAAGCGATGTCATTGATATAAAACGACTCATTTTCCACCTCTTTGCGACATTTATTGTGCTGCCAGTCATCCGAACGCTGACGGTCTGCGTAACACCTCTACGATTCTACTCAGAACGATGGATCACAGGAGGACTTGGAATCATGTCGTTTCGACGTTTATTGATCAGTATCGCCCTGGTTGCGTGTGCTACCGGCACCGCACAGGCCGCCAATGAAAGCCGCTATACCTCCACCGACATCAAAAGCGACATCATCGGCAAGCGCATCTATCTCGCCACGCCGATGGGCGGGGAGTTTCCGCTGAATTATCGCACAAGTGGGGTCGTTGATGGCTCGGGGGAAGCTCTGGGGCTCGGTCGCTTCGTGAAGCCCAATGATACCGGCAAATGGTGGATCAATGGCGACCGCCTCTGCCAGCGCTTTACCACCTGGTATAAAGGCACGCCGATGTGTTTCGAGCTCTATAAAACCGGCGACAAAAGCCTCAACTGGATCCGCGACAATGGCCAGAAGGGGACAGCCCGAATCGGGCAATCCCTGTAATTCGAGGTGGCAAATGGTGGAGCCTTTTGACCAATGGGACATTCAACCGTTTGGAAAATTGAAGCCGATTCCCTATACCGCACGATTTTCACCGGCGGAATATGAAACGATAAAGAGAGGTTTCATTCCAAATTGCATGGAGGATAAGTGGGTTATTTTCTTCGCCGCTCACTCACTGTTTCTCCATCGGAGCTGGACGGGGGCGGCTGTATATCGCGTTGATTTTTCTGGAAGATCGAACACGTTTAATGTCAAAAATGCTTATGTTGACGAAGCTGTCTGTCAAAAAGACAATAACGCTTATGACGCAGCAATATTATCCTTTTTAATCGACAATATTCTTCTCTCCAGAAATTCACCGTTTCCTATGATCGAAGCAAACAAAGGTTTGCCGTCCGGTGCCTATCAGCATCATATTGCAGGCACCGGATACAGGGAAACATCTTTCAAACCTCCCCGTCCCTGGTGGAGGTTTTGGGGAAGGGACCATTAAGCGTTTGGCGGATTGTCGCGTTTGAAAATCCAGTCATGGTCCGGGTGGTTCTGAAAGCGCCATTTGCGCATTGGGCCTGCCATGACATTGAGATAATACATCTCATAGCCATAAGGGGCGCCACACGGATGGTGGCCCTTGGGCACCAGAACAACATCTCCATCGGAGACGGCCATGGTTTCATCGAGCGAGCCATCTTCGGTAAAGACGCGCTGAAAGCCAAAGCCTTGAGCCGGATTCAAACGGTGATAATAGGTCTCTTCCAGATAGGTCATATCCGGGAAATTATCTTCATCGTGCCGGTGCGGCGGATAGGATGACCAATTGCCCTGCGGGGTAAACACTTCTGTCACCAGCAGGCTATCGGCCACATCACGCTCTTCCATGGCGATGGGGAAGATATAGCGGGTGTTGGCTCCCTTGCCGCGCTCGGTCAGCGCCACACCTGCCGGGCCAATCACCTGTGCCTCGCGGCCCGGCTTTGCGGGGGCGGTGCAGATGGCCAGTGTCACATCCGTGGTGGCTATGGCGCTCCACTCGCTGCCTGCCGGGATATAAACGCAATGGGGCGGCTTTTTCTCAAACACATTCATGCGGTCGCCAAGCTCGCCAAAACTTTTGCCCGCACCCGAAATCTCGGCCTTGCCCTCGACCAGCACCAGAATCACTTCCGTCTCGCCCGTCTGCTCGGCAGCCTTTTCGCCCGCCTTCAGCTTGTAAAGCCCAAAGCCGACATAGCCCCAATTGGCGCTTTCCGGGGTGATGTCATGTACTTTTCCGGCGGTGGCCGCAGGTTTGCGTAAAAGATTGGTCATTTTTCATCTCCCTTTCCCGATGTTTTGTAAAACACCCAGAACAGTTGCAGACCGGCGTAAAAACCAAGCGCCAGCGAAATCATCGCCCAGGTTTGAGACCCATTATAAAGTTCGATCCCCGCCCAAACCAGCGGCACCAGCACCACCAGAATGCGCACCCAGAGCGGCTTGAAGAACGGGTGGTGGGGATCGAGAAATTGCATTGGCTTACCTTGTGGTGAGCGGAGCGGAGTCAGCACCGTTCCGGAGTCTGCGTGGTGGGAGTGACATAGCACAGGTCGGTGCTTGCTTAACCCCCCTCTGTCCTGCCGGACATCTCCCCCTCCAGGGGGAGATGGATGTGGGGCCTACCCCTCGTTCCCTTTGTCTTTCCTGCGAAAATGCTGGGTTGACAAAATGGGTGGGCAACTCCATCCGATCTCCCCCCTTGAGGGGGAGATGGTCGGCAGACCAGAGGGGGGTGGCCCCTTGCTCCGACCGATTAAGCCGCCTTATCCAACCCCGCAGCCTTGGCCATGGCCTTCAACGAGGCAAGACCCAAGCTCTGGTAATCATAAGGATTACGCACATCCGGGTCCTGCTCGGCCTCAATCACCAGCCAACCTTCATAGCCATGTTCACCAGCAATTTTCAGCACGGGTGGGAAATTCACACCCCCCTCACTATCGCCCGGCACGGTGAACACGCCACGGCGCACACCCTCAAGGAAGGAGAGCTTTTCATCGCGCACCTGTTTGGCAATCACCGGGCGGATGTTTTTGGCATGGATATGACCCACGCGGCCCATATAGTTGGTTGCCACGCGCTCCGGGTTTCCGCCGCCAAACAGGCAATGGCCGGTATCCAGCAACAACTTGGCATGCGGGCCAGTGTTGGCCATCAGCTTGTCGATTTCTTCTTCGCTCTCAACAATCGTGCCCATGTGGTGGTGGTAAACCAGAGCAATGCCCTGAGACGCAGCAAATTCGGCTAGTGCTTCCACGCCTGCGCCGAAGCTTGCCCACTCAGCATCCGCCAGTTTCGGGCGATCATTCACCGGCTTGTCGTCATCGCCATGAATAGCATTCGATGTTTCGCAGACGATGATCACCTTGCTGCCCATGGCCTTCAACAGGTCCAGTGCAGGCTGCATTGCTGCCTTTTCATCCTCAATCGAATTGGTCAGCAGGTTCAGCGAATGCCAGCCGGAGACATAGCGAAGCCCGCGTGGCTCCAACACAGCCTTCAGAGCCGCTGGTTCCTGCGGGAATTTATGGCCCTTCTCAATGCCGTCGAAGCCGATTTTGGCGGTTTCATCCAGGCATTGGTCGAGGCTAATGTGGGCACCCAGCGTACGGTCATCGTCATTGGACCAGGCAATCGGGTTGGTTCCGTAGAAAATCATCTTAATATCTTTCCTTGAGCGCTGCCTCGTAGCGGGCGCGAGCCTGTTGCACTTCATCTCTAGCTGATACTTCCGGCACCGCCACATCCCACCAGTACCCGCCAGCTTCAGGCGTTGGGTAAGGATCGGTGTCGATGACAATTACGGTGGGTCTTGTGGCCTCGCGAGCACTGGCCAAAGCGGTTTCCAGCTCGGCAATGGTGGTTACTTTGCTTGAATCGGCACCCATGGATGCGGCGTGGGCGGCAAAATCGATCTGCGGAGCGTGGATATGCGAGGTATGGGCGTAGAGATTGTTAAACTCCGCCCCGCCCGTGCCCATTTGCAGCCGGTTGATGCAGCCGTAACCGCGGTTATCGGTAATGACAACGGTGATTTTCACGCCCAGAGCGCAGGCTGTGACCAGCTCGGAATTCATCATCATGTAAGAGCCGTCGCCGACCATGACGATCACGTCACGCTCCGGCTCGGCCATCTTGATGCCCATGCCGCCGGCAATCTCATAGCCCATGCAGGAGAAGCCATATTCCATATGATAGGACAGCGGCAGTTTGGACTTCCAGAGCTGGTGCAGCTCGCCCGGCATGGTGCCAGCGGCGCACATAACCACCGTATTGTCGCGCGAGGCGCGCTGAACGGCCCCAATCACCTGCATGTCGGTGGGCAGGCTGTTGCCATCCTTCGGTGGGGCTGTGACGGCATCGGCCTTTGCGAACCAATCGGCCTTCAGGCCTACATCCGGTGTGGCAAAACGATGCTCACCCAGAGCTTTTGAGATCAGCTCCAGACCGATTTTCGCATCCGCCACTAAGGGCAAAGCATCATGCTTGGCGCTGTCATAAGGCTGCACATTCAGCGCCAGAATCTTGCGGTTGGGGTTCTTGAACAGCGCCCACGACCCGGTGGTAAAATCCTGAAACCGTGTGCCAACACCGATCACGAGATCCGCACCCTCGCAAATCGTGTTGGCACTGGCCGCACCCGTCACGCCGACGGGTCCGAAATTCAGCGCGTCATCCCAGGGCAGGGCCGATTTTCCGGCCTGGGTTTCCACCACCGGAATCTGGTGTTTTTGCGCAAAATCCCCCAGGGTTTGGGTGGCACCGGAAAAATGCACGCCGCCGCCTGCAACAATTACCGGATTCTTTGCGGATTTGATGGCGGCAATCGCCGTTTCCAGCTCAAACGAATCCGGCTGCGGACGGCGGATGTGCCAGATTTTTGGTGCAAAAAAGCTCTCAGGATAATCATAGGCTTCGGCCTGCGTATCCTGACAAAAGGCCAGTGTTACCGGGCCGCAATCGGCGGGGTCTGTCATGGTGCGAAAGGCGCGGGGAAGCGCGGTGAGCAAATGTTCGGGCCGGGAAATGCGGTCGAAATAGCGGCTGACGGGGCGAAAGCAATCATTGGCTGACATCACGCCATCATTGAAATCTTCCACCTGCTGCAACACCGGATCAGGTCCGCGATTGGCAAAGACATCACCGGGCAGAAGCAGAACCGGCAGGCGGTTAACATGCGCCAAGGCCGCCGCCGTGACCATGTTCAGCGCACCGGGACCAATGGAGGAGGTGACAGCCATAGCGCGGCGGCGGCCAAGCTGTTTGGCATAGGCAATAGCCGCGTGCGCCATGGATTGCTCATTCTGGCCGCGCCATGTGGTGACGCTGTCTTTCGCGCCCTGCAAAGCCTCGCCCAGACCCGCAACATTGCCGTGACCAAAAATGGCCCAGACGCCAGCAATAAACGGCACGCCTTCCGGCGTCATCTGATTGGCAAGGTAGCGCACCAGAGCCTGAGCGGCTGTCAAACGCACCGTTTTCATGTGTCTCTCTCCCTGAAATCCTAGTGCACTGACGCATTCACTTCGTTCATGCTATAGTGCACTAGCCTTTTGTTTATGCAACGATTTTTCCAAACTCGGCTGTCGTCTCCGTTTGGATCGATGCAGTAGGATCAGGCGCTTGCGCGCGCCTTATCCCAGACCTGACACAGCGATGTGTATTTACCCACCATGTCAGCAATCGCATCATCATCCGATAGTGTGCCAGCTAACCACTTGCGAGCCGCATCGCCAAAAATAGTGCGCCCCACCGCAAAGCCCTTGACCAGATCAAAGCTGGCAGCCGTTTTAAAGCTCTCCTCCAGCTCTGCCGCTGGCGCATCCAGACCCAGCACAACAATGCCCCGCGTATAGGGATCGTTGCGGGAAATGGCGTCAACGGCGTTGGCCCAAGCGGCTTTCGTCTTCATCGGCTCCAGCTTCCACCAATCGGGGTAGACGCCAATGTCGTAGAAGCGCTGGATGATGGTCGCCGCTGTATCATCATCCGTTGACCCAACCTTGGACGGGATAATCTCCAGCAGCATTTCAAGCCGGTTACGGCGCGCAGCCGTGAAAAGGCGTTTTACCGTATTTTCTTGGTTTTCCTTCAAGGCCGCATCATCATCGGGATGGTAGAAGCACAAAACCTTGACCACATTTTCCACCGGCCATTCGGTGAGGCCACCAAAATCCTCGCCCAGTTCCGGCTCCAATGTCAGCGGGCGCGAGCCCGGCCATTCGACTGGGCGGCCAATCCAAAGGCCAGACCCGGATGCCTGATAGAGCGCATCACGGCCCAAACGGCTATCACACAAAATGCCATAACCGGGCTGACCATTGGCCACCTGCTGCGCGGCTTTCAGGCAGAGTTGCTTGAAGGCACCGATCCGCTCATGGGAAACACCGGCCTCATCACACATGGCTTCCAGTTGCATGCGGTGATCGAAGGCAAACACCCGCATCTGCGGCCATTCTCCATCACGATTGGTGGACCAATGCACCTGTTCCAGCGCCGCATCCTTGCGCAAAGCCTTGTTGCGAATGCCGGTTTTGAAGAAATAATCCAGCTCTTCAAGGCTGGGATAGGCGGGCGTACAGCCGTGGCGTGACACCGCAAAAGCACCGCAGGCGTTGGCATATTTCAAGGCCGTGGGCCAATCCTTACCCGTCAGCCAACCTTTCAGCAGGCCAGACATGAAGCCATCGCCAGCACCCAACACGTTGAACACCTCAATGGGGAAGCCTTCGCCGGTCTGCCCATCATCAAGACTGTCTGGAATATTGCCATCAAACACCACGGCACCCAAAGCACCGCGCTTGCACACCAGCGTGGCCTTGGAAACATTCCGTACCGCCCGCAGCGCTTCCACCGTGTTGGTAGAGCCGCCGGCAATGTGGAATTCTTCTTCCGTGCCGACAATCAGATCAAACCAATGCAGGGTGGATTGCAGCTTTGCCGTCACGGCCTGTGATTCGATAAAGCGGCTCTCACCATCGCCATGGCCTGCCAAACCCCAAAGGTTGGGACGGTAATCAATATCCAGCGCCGTCTTTGCACCATTCTCGCGCGCCAACCGCAGCGCTTTCAGCACCGCAGCTTCGGTATTGGGATGCGACAAATGCGTACCCGTGACGCAAACACAGCCGGATTCGGCCACAAAAGCCGGATCAATATCATCCTCGCACAAAGCCATATCGGCGCAATTTTCTCTGTAGAAAATCAAAGGAAACTGGTGCTCATCGCGAATGCCGAGCAAAACCAGCGCCGTCAGGCGTTTGGGGTCGGTCTTGACGCCGCGCACATCCACGCCTTCGCGCACCAGCTGTTCGCGGATAAAGCGGCCCATATGCTCATCGCCCACGCGGGTGATCAGGGCAGACTTTAGACCCAACCGGGCGGTGCCTGCTGCAATATTGGTGGGGGAGCCGCCGATATATTTGTTGAAGGAGGCCATGTCTTCCAAACGGCCACCCACTTGCGCGCCGTAGAGATCAACGGACGAACGGCCGATGGTGATCAGGTCAAGTTTTGGCACGCTTTCCTCCTTGGACGCGACAGGGCTTGCGTTGCCTGCCGTCAATGACCTCACTCCCGGAAGGTCATTCTATTATCGCTTAAAAATGGACTATATATTCTATTTTTGAACCCATCAACACAAATGTTCAATCCTGCTGCCGGGCCGTTCCTACTGCGACAGAGAGCGCAATGGCCAGACAGAGCGTGGCAGAGAGTGAGCGGAATGCGCCAAAATCCACCTCGGCAACCGACAGGGTTATCGCCCCGAGTTTGCGAAGCGGATTGACCACCGTATCGGTAATCGCCACCACGGAAATACCTCGCGCTGAGACCTGCTCAACCAGATCCAGCGTCTCGGTCGAATACGGGGCAAAGGTAATGGCCAGCACCACATCGCCCTCGCGGATGGCATGCTGGCTTTCCAGCTTGCCAACGCCACTGTGCAACATGGCCGGAACCGCCATTTTTTCAAAGGCATAGGCAATATAACTTGCGACTGGAAAGGAGCGGCGCAAGCCGACAATATGGATCATTCCAGCCGCGCTGAGGCAGGCCACAGCCTGTTCCAGCAGGTGCGGATCGACCGTTTGCAGCAATCCCTCCAACGACACGCGCCCCGCCTCGACAAATTCTGCCAAAAGCGCCGATGGGCTGCCAGATGCTGTTTCGCGCAAATGGTGCAGACGGGTGGAATAATCCGGCCAACCACCAACAAAAGAATCCCGAAACAGCTTTTGCATTTCGGAAAATCCAGAAAAACCAAATATTTGGCAAAACCGCATAAAGGCAGAGGGCTGTACGCCCGCACCTTCAGCCATTTCGGCCACAGTCGAAACGGCAATACGATCTTTATTGGCGGCCACATAGTCCGCGCATTGCTTCAGCCGCTTGGGCAAGGTGTCAGACACCTGCACCAACCGTTCTTCAAAGGCTTTAATGCTATCGGGCGCGGAGGTCTCTGCAACTGTGGTGTCAGACATGGTTGGTTTATCGCCTCAAATTTTGCATCAACGTCTTTGGCGGCAGTGCTCTAAACCGCCTTGACAGGAACACTATCCCAATCTAGCAAAATAGAACATATATTCCAAACGAGGATTGCCGCAACAGCTGACACCTGTCAAAAACTGCGGTGGGTTTGAGAGCGTTTAACGTGTCATGTGCTTGGCCCGAATGGTGCCAGGCCAGGGAGGAGAACATCATGGTGAAGAAACTTGCCCTTCTGGGCGCGGGCCGCATTGGCAAAGTGCATGCCAAGGCCATTGGCGAGGACAAGCGCGCCCAATTGGTGGCCGTTGCAGACGCTTTCCCCGACGCTGCCAAGGCGATTGCCGATGCTTATGGCGCAGCGGTCAAGACCATTGAAGAGATCGAAGCCGATGCCTCGATTGATGCGGTGCTGATCTGCACTCCCACCAACACCCATTCCGACCTAATCGAGCGCTTCACTGCCGCTGGCAAGGCCGTGTTCTGCGAAAAGCCGATTGATCTGGATGTGAAGCGGGCCGAAGCCTGCGCCGAAGTCGTGCGCGCCAACGGCGGCAAGGTGATGCTGGGCTTTAACCGTCGCTTCGATCCGCATTTTCAGGCGGTTCGCAAGGCGATTGACGATGGCAAGATCGGCAAGGTTGAGATGGTCACCATCACCAGCCGCGACCCGGGTGCGCCCCCGCCAGAATATATTAAAGTGTCCGGCGGTATTTTCCGCGATATGACCATCCATGATTTCGACATTGCCCGCTTCCTGCTGGGCGAGGAAATCACCTCCGTCATGGCATCGGCCTCGGTGCTGGTTGATCCCAAGATTGGCGAACTGGGCGACTTTGATAGCGCCAGCCTTGTGCTGACCACGGCCTCTGGCCGTCAGGCGATCATCTCCAACTCGCGGCGCGCCACCTATGGCTATGACCAGCGCATTGAAGTGCATGGCTCGGAAGGCTCGGTGGCCGCTGAAAACCAGCGCCCGGTCTCGATTGAGATCGCCACCAAGGATGGCTACACCCGCCCGCCGCTGCATGATTTCTTCATGACTCGTTACACTGCGGCTTATGCGGCTGAAATTTCGGCTTTCCTTGACTTTATCGAGAGCGGAAAGGCACCATCGCCATCCATCGAAGACGGCTTGATTGCGCTGAAACTGGCGGATGCAGCGGTCAAGGCTGCCAAGGAAAAGATCGTCGTTACGCTGTAATCGAGAGTGTCCCCAAAGGTTAATAGCCGGGTTTTTCCAAAACCCGGCTATTTGCAAGGCATGTTGCCAATCATCAATGCCTGAACATTCTTGACTGCGTCATTCCTTAAATCTGACCCGATTTGAGGGGAGAATTATGCAGCAAATTTAAAGTGCTACCGCATCCTGCCAGTGGGTTTAGCCTGGGTAAGATTTGCAAAGCAACGGATGTTTCAGGAAGATGTGCATGACATTCACTCCCAAATTTTTCAAATTCGTCAGGCTTTTCTCCGTCTTCGCTTTATCATCGGCATCCTCCCTGGCAACGGCTGCAGAAGGACCATCACGCCTTCCGGACTGGCTGAAAGACCATGTGGGGGAAGGAACCAGCCAGATCGCCCCTGTCGTCCTGGAGAGGGCGCGTGCGCTCTATCTCGCTAGAGTGGCAGAAGGGAAGGTCAGGAACGCATGTTACTTCGCGATGGATGCCACACGGCCGAACGACCGTACCGACGGCGTCTCCGGAGGCCGCTTCTATGTCATCTGTGAAGCGGACCGATCCTTTCGGGTCATCTCAGCGGGACACGGTGGCGGGCGCAATCTCGGAGGCGCCGTCAATTTTTCGAATGGGCGGGAATGCGCCAAGAACTTTGGCAACGCCCTGGATTCAAATCTGACGGCGGGCGGTGCTTACATGACGAGCGAGATCAAGACGTCCTTCAAAGGCTACTATCGCACCTCCGCCAACCAGGAATCTTTCCTGACACGTTCTTTCGTCCAGTTCGATGGAACCGGTGAGACCGCCAATGCCCGCCAGCGGGCTATTGGCGGGCATGCGGCGGCATTGGTCTCCGGAATTTGCATGCTGAAAAAGCCTGAGAGTACCTATGCCAATCGAGACGGCTATGTCCCGCGCGGTAATCTCGTCACCTACCCCGCTGGTCGCAGTGACGGCTGCACAAGTTGGTCGCCCGACGATGCGCCTCAAGTCCTGTCGCTGGTCAAGGATAACCCCACCACCCTCTATATCTATCCTGAGTCGCGAGACATCAACGCAGTTTCCCGGGACTTGGCGGCAGGCCGATCCTCGTCAGCGAATAAGACCTATTGGAATAATGCCTGCCTGAAGGAAATTGGCTCCCCGACCTTTTGGCCCAAGGAAAAGCTCGAGCCGATTATCGCTCAATACAAGATGGATCATCCCGCACCTCCACCCCGTCCCGTTCCGATCTGCGACGTGCCATCTCATTGATTGTCGATTTTCATCAAGCACTGGTATTAGAAGCAGGTAATCCCATTCCGTGTCGGGACGGTTCTATCGCATCATGCAGAACAGAATCGGCACGATGCACTCCGGGTCTCCCTACTGCATAATTTATTGAATCGGTTGAAAGAGAAAATTATGCGGCAGATATAAAGTGCTACAGCGCCGGCTTCGACGTCGATTTGCGCGGGATAAGCGTTGGGGCCGAGATCCGTATCCTGTCTTCAGCCGAGACCGCCTCGCTCAGTAATAGATCCAAAGCATGCGATGCGATTTGGTCGAAGGGAACCCGGACCGTTGTCAGCGGAGTGGGGAGATGATTGACAATCGGAATGTCATTATATCCAACCACTGAAACCTCATGGGGTACGGAAATTCCAAGGCGCGAAAGGCCCGAGAGCGCACCGATAGCCGTGTTGTCGTTGACGGCAAAGATTGCTGTCGGACGGTTTTCCAACCGCATCAGACATTCTGCGGCTTCCGCGCCGGCGTCGATCCCGAAGGTCGATGGAACGATTGCCTCTGGAAAAACCGGAAGCCCTGCTTCTTGCATAGCCTGCCTGTAGCCTTCCACCCGCCCGACGGCGCTGGAAGCATAAGATGGCCCTGCAATCACCCCAATATGCCGATGGCCCAGGTCTATCAGGTGGCGTGTTGCCAGGTACCCGCCCAACCTGTCATCGCCAACGGAACAGAGGCTTGCCCCGGCCGTGCGAAGAGCGAAGACATGGGGTACTCCCCGCGCGATGAGGTCGTCAGCAAAATCATCATCCAGCCTTGCTGTCGACAGGATGAGCCCATCGACACCACGGTTCAAAAGTGATTCGGCAGCAAGCCTGTCTGCTCTTGGCTTGTCATCGGTTGTCGCGACAATTGCGAAGCGACCGCTTCTGCTACAGGCCTTCGCCAGCGACTCGTAAAGCATGGCCATGACTGTATCGGTCAAGCGGGGCACGATGATGCCGACAGTCATTGTGCTACCGCGCCTCAAGCTCGCCGCCGAGATATCCCGCACATACCCCATCTCTTCTGCAATCTTGCGGACGCGGCGAGCCGTATCGTTATCGGAACGGGGAAGACGCTCATCCAGAATGCGCGATACCGTTGATTTTGAGACACCGGCAGCCGACGCGACATCGAGAATTGTCACACGTCCCAGACGCCCGGCATCTTCGGTCCTTACATTCATTCCACATTCTCCGCTGAAGCCCTGCGCAATTGCAGTTTCAACCATGCATTAAAAAAAATATTGACTCCAGTAAAATCAGAACCGATATTGGGAACGTTCCCATTAACGATCCTATCGCCGGTCGCTGAAGCGGGCGGCGGCTATCTGAGGAGGAGATACCCGATGCAACCGATGGATATGAGAGGGCTCAGCCCGGCACCAGTCACTGCTTTCACCCGCGATGGTGAGGTCGATTATGCTGCCAATACCCGCATCGCCAAGTGGCTTGCAGGAATGGACGGCGTAAAAAGCCTTGTCATTCTTGGTCATGCCGGCGAAGGCACTTTCCTGACGGAAGAAGAGCGACTGAAGCTCATCCGCACCTATGTAGAGGCCGTCGATGGTCGGATTCCGATCATTGCTGGCATCACCGGCGAAGGCACCCGGGTCGCAGCGGAAGAAGCCAAGAAGTGCAAGGCAGCCGGGGCAACTGGCGCACTGGTTTATCCTAACCATGGTTGGCTCCGTTTCGGCTTCCAGAAGGGCGCCCCGCAGGATCGCTACAAGGCGATCTGGCAGGAATCCGGTCTGCAATGCATTCTCTTCCAGTATCCGGATGCCACCAAAGCGTCCTATGACCTGGACACCCAGCTTGCAATCGCGACCCAGGATGGCGTCGTTGCCACCAAGAACGGTGTGCGCAATATGAAGCGCTGGTACGTTGAGATCCCGGAGCTCAAAAAGGCCAATCCCAACCTTCAAATCCTGAGTTGCCACGACGAATGGTTGCTGCCAACCATGTTCGATGTTGACGGCCTGCTCGTCGGTTACGGAAATATCGCCCCGGAACTCCTGATCGACCTGATCAAGGCGGGCAAGGCGCAGAACTATCCCGAAGCACGCAAGCTTTTCGAGCAACTCCTTCCGGTTACCCGAGCCGTGTACCATCGGGGTTCTCACATGGAAGGCACCGTGGCTCTCAAGCTCGGTCTCGTCCATCGTGGCGTCCTGGAGCACGCCACAATCCGCGAACCCCTGAAGAATCTCGGTGAGAAGGCCGAGGCTGAAATCTTTGCGGCCTTCGATGCTGCCGGAATCGGCCGTGTTGAGCAACTGATGGCGGCCGAATAGTCCGCAACTCCCCGCTTGTCATACCAAGGCGTGACGATGCTCCCGCATCTTCGCCTTGCTGGCAACAAAGGAATACGAACGGTCATTTCAATGATCGTTCGTATCAGGCGGGGGCATTCCAAGGGGAGGATATTGCGGCCGCATCTGGGAGTGATGCACCGCATCCGCACCGACTGCTATGCTTGGTGCGTACCTCACCGTGAAGAGCCGCGTCTTCCGGATTCTCGGTCATCCTGTGTCCAAATCCAGAAGTCGAGACGATCAACGCGTAGGTTCGACGCCGGCTGGGAGAATGAGCCAGGCAGAGGGAGGATATCATGAATATTGAACAACGGATCACCGCGGCGTCGCCGCTTGTTGACCCGCAAGCTGAAATCAGTGCGCGCCTTGAAAGGCTGCCCGTCACCCGCGAGGTTTTCTGGGCGCGGAACATTGTCGGCGCTGCAACCTTCTTTGACGGCTACACCGTCATCGCAATAGCCTATGCCATGCCGGTTCTGGTTCGTGAGTGGAACCTCACTCCGGGACAAACCGGCATGATCCTGTCCATGGGCTATCTCGGGCAGTTGATTGGCGCGGTCTGCTTTGGTTGGATGGCTGAAAAGATTGGTCGCTTGAAAGTCCTGCTGTTCACCATTCTGCTTTTTGTCAGCATGGATATTGCGTGCTTGTTTGCCGCAGGCGCTGGCATGATGATGGCATTCCGGTTCGTACAAGGCATTGGAACCGGCGGTGAAGTGCCGGTCGCCAGCGCTTATATCAACGAGCTGATCGGCTCAAAAGGGCGCGGTCGGTTCTTTCTATTGTACGAGGTCATGTTTCTGCTTGGCCTGGTGGGGGCAGGCTTGATCGGATACTTCATGGTCCCGCTCTATGGTTGGAAAGCCATGTTCGTCGTCGGCCTAGTTCCCGCAATTCTGATGATCCCGCTGCGCTGGTTCCTGCATGAATCTCCTCGCTGGTTGGTTGCCAATGGTCGGTATGAAGAAGCTGACCGTATCGTCGCCAAGTTGGAGAACAGCGCCCGGGCCGCCGGCAATGAACTGCCTGAGCCAAAAATCGTCGCCGCGCCCATGCGTCGCAAATCCGACTGGCGCGAACTGTTTCAGGGGATTTATCTTAAGCGCACATTGTCGATATGGGCCATGTGGTTCTGCGCTTATATGGTGGCCAATGGCACGATCACCTGGCTTCCGACCCTTTACCGCCAGACATTCAATCTCCCGCTTGAAACAAGTATCCTCTACGGCTTTATCACCTCGGTCGGCGGCGTCATCGCGGCTATTATCTGCGCGTTGCTCATCGACAAAGTTGGCCGTAAACGCTGGTATACCGGTGCTCTTCTGATCGCACCGATCCCACTGGTCATTCTCGCGTGGCTAGGAGCGACGTCAGCAATTCAGGTTCTGGTTCTTGCTGGCCTTGCATATGCGATTGTCCAGACTGTGACGTTTTCGCTGTACCTTTATTCCTCGGAAATCTACCCGACACGCCTGCGTGCTATCGGCACGGGCACAGGTAGCGCCTGGCTACGGCTCGGATCTTCGGCTGGCCCAATCGCTGTCGGCTGGGTTATGTCCTCAATGGGCATCCAATATGTTTTCGGGGCTTTCGCAGTAATTTTGCTAATTGGCGCTCTCGTAACGGCTCTCTTCGCAGTGGAGACAAAAGACCGCGTTCTTGAGGAACTCTCCCCCTGACAAGACGACGCCAGATGGCTTGGCCACTCACCACCAAAGCCATCTGGCGATAGTTCAGCTCGTGGCAACAGTTAAAGACGTCGCGCCTTGAACTCTCCCGGAGTTTGGATCGTTTGCAATTTGAGTTATAGGCATTGAATTTGTTCGTTTAGGTTTGCTCCAGTTGGCGGATGCGGATGAGTTTGCGCATCGTTCAGGATTGTGGAAAGTGACGTCTGGGGGATTGTGGAGCGCTATGGTGAGTGCCGTGTTGGCGCAAGTGAAGCCAAGAAACGCCAAAAAGCCCCGTTGGGGGCTTTGATGTTATAGCAGGGTTGGTATAGCGGGGGATTGGTTGCGGGGGCAGGATTTGAACCTGCGGCCTTCAGGTTATGAGCCTGACGAGCTACCGGGCTGCTCCACCCCGCGTTACCATTCTTGCATCCCGTTTGGGATATATTTCGACAGATCAAACGATTTTTGTTTGGGTTACCACCCGGGTTTTGTGGGCGGTAAGATGTCGAGTTTTGTTATTTTTGCCTCGTATTTCAGGGGCTTTAAAGCGAAAGAGCCGCTTGCGCGGCCCGAGGTTTTCGGCAGGGCCGAAGTGTGTGAGAGAAGAGTGTTTTGATGTATTTATCAACATTGCCATTAGCAGACCTGGCAGCGACCTACTCTCCCGCGTCTTAAGACGAAGTACCATTGGCGCAGGGGCGTTTCACGGCCGTGTTCGGAATGGGAACGGGTGCGGCCGCCCCGCCATGACCACCAGGTCAGCTAAGGGCAATGTTGATGCTTCGCATCAATAGTGTTCCCTTTTCTTTGGCAAACCCATCTTCTTCGCTTGCGCTCAGAAGGGTGCCAAAGCGTTAATACGGAACCGTATTGATGCTTTGCATATGTGAGAAGCTGGCGGGCGTTGCCCGTTTTTTTTGTGAACACGTCATTCGTCGACGTTTTGCTTGGCGCCTTCGGACGAAGTCCGCAAGCGCAAAGCGCGTCGCCGATCGTTCGGCGCCCTCGCGGAGCATAGGCTCGTATACGAGCCGCTCATGCGTGAGCGCTAAACAGATGGCTCATCGAGGAAGTCGATGAGCATTGTCAATGAGAACGATTAAGCCAATCGAGCTATTAGTAACGGTAAGCTTCGCAGGTTACCCTGCTTCCACACCCGTCCTATCAACGTGGTCGTCTTCCACGGCTCTGATAGGGAATACTCGTTTTCAGGTTGGTTTCCCGCTTAGATGCCTTCAGCGGTTATCCATTCCATATATAGCTACCCTGCTATGCCGTTGGCACGACAACAGGTCCACCAGAGATATGTCCATCCCGGTCCTCTCGTACTAGGGACAGATCCTGTCAATATTCCTACACCCACGGCAGATAGGGACCGAACTGTCTCACGACGTTCTGAACCCAGCTCACGTACCGCTTTAATTGGCGAACAGCCAAACCCTTGGGACCTGCTCCAGCCCCAGGATGCGATGAGCCGACATCGAGGTGCCAAACAACCCCGTCGATATGGACTCTTGGGGGTCATCAGCCTGTTATCCCCGGCGTACCTTTTATCCGTTGAGCGATGGCCCTTCCACGCGGGACCACCGGATCACTATGACCGACTTTCGTCTCTGCTCGACTTGTCAGTCTCGCAGTCAGGCGGGCTTATGCCATTGCACTCGACGACCGATTTCCGACCGGTCTGAGCCCACCATCGCGCGCCTCCGTTACTCTTTCGGAGGCGACCGCCCCAGTCAAACTACCCACCATACACTGTCCCGGATCCGGATAACGGACCGCGGTTAGACATCCATGACGATAAGGGTGGTATTTCAAGGATGGCTCCACTCGAACTGGCGTCCAAGCTTCAAAGCCTACCACCTATCCTACACATGCCGACACGAATGCCAGTGTAAAGCTATAGTAAAGGTGCACGGGGTCTTTCCGTCTGACCGCAGGAACCCCGCATCTTCACGGGGAATTCAATTTCACTGAGTCTATGTTGGAGACAGCGGGGAAGTCGTTACGCCATTCGTGCAGGTCGGAACTTACCCGACAAGGAATTTCGCTACCTTAGGACCGTTATAGTTACGGCCGCCGTTTACTGGGGCTTCGATTCAAAGCTTGCACCTCTCCTCTTAACCTTCCAGCACCGGGCAGGCGTCAGACCCTATACGTCGTCTTGCGACTTCGCAGAGCCCTGTGTTTTTGATAAACAGTCGCTACCCCCTGGTCTGTGCCACCCCTCTCCACTTGCGTAAAAAGGGGTCACGCTTCTTCCGAAGTTACGCGTGCAATTTGCCGAGTTCCTTCAACATAGTTCTCTCAAGCGCCTTGGTATACTCTACCTGACCACCTGTGTCGGTTTCGGGTACGGTCTATACGGTGGAGCTATTTCCTGGAACCACTCCACTGCACAATCAATCCAGTAAGACTGTACAATTTGTGTGATCCGTCACTACCACCAGGCCCACGAATATTAACGTGGTTCCCATCGACTACGCATTTCTGCCTCGCCTTAGGGGCCGGCTAACCCTGCTCAGATTAACTTTAAGCAGGAACCCTTGGTCTTTCGGCGAGGGGGTCTCTCACCCCCTTTATCGTTACTCATGTCAACATTCGCACTTCCGATACCTCCAGGATGTCTCACGACTGTCCCTTCACAGGCTTACGGAACGCTCCGCTACCACTTGCATTACTGCAAATCCTCAGCTTCGGTGCATGGCTTTAGCCCCGTTACATTTTCGGCGCAAAGACCCTTATTTAGACCAGTGAGCTGTTACGCTTTCTTTAAATGATGGCTGCTTCTAAGCCAACATCCTGGTTGTTTTGGGATCCTCACATCCTTTCCCACTTAGCCATGACTTGGGGACCTTAGCTGGAGGTCAGGGTTGTTGCCCTCTTCACGACGGACGTTAGCACCCGCCGTGTGTCTGCCGATTAGTACTCTCAGGTATTCGGAGTTTGGTTAGGATCAGTAAGACGGTGAGTCCCCATAGCCCATCCAGTGCTCTACCCCCTGAGGTATTCGATCGACGCACTACCTAAATAGTTTTCGCGGAGAACCAGCTATTTCCGAGTTTGATTGGCCTTTCACCCCTAACCACAAGTCATCCCAATCTATTGCAACAGATGCGGGTTCGGTCCTCCAGTTGGTGTTACCCAACCTTCAACCTGCTCATGGCTAGATCACTCGGTTTCGGGTCTAATGCAACTAACTCAATCGCGCTATTAACACTCGCTTTCGCTGCGCCTACACCTACCGGCTTAAGCTTGCTAGTTACACTAAGTCGTTGACCCATTATA
>NZ_CP146242.1:2025000-2180000 GCF_037039395.1 Agrobacterium vitis
ATGAATTGTGCGCAAGTCTGTCCAAAGGGCCTCAACCCGGCCAAGGCGATTGCCGAAATCAAGAAGATGATGGTCGAGCGCCGCGTTTGACGCAGGTTGCCCGCCGCGCTCATCTCCAAGGCGAGAATGCTCAGGCATACTCGCCTTGGACTTCGAATATCTCAAATGCATGGCCTGCTTGAGATATTTGCAAAAGGAAGACGACGAACCGTCTTCAATGTCGCATCGTTCACGTGGCGTGGACGGGCCGCCGTCGCGGTTGCGACAGGCTCTGGCAGCACTGTTGGCTGCATCTCACGCGGTTTTGTAACAAAAATATCGATCTTCTGGACGCAAACGCGCTATTTGCTTGCCGTTGAAGAGGCTTCTGCCTTGATTTCAAACCAGCTTTGGCGCTAGTTTCCGGGCGTTTGGTGCAGGATAGCTGTCGCTGAAATGCAAAAGCTGACGATGTTGAAGCAACCGGGAGTGTTAGGATGAAACTGAAATTTGCGGCGACGGGTCTGATGGTCGTGCTTTCTCTTGCCGGGTGTCAGCGTACGTCAAGCGATTACGGTTCCTCGTCACTGCCGCCTTTGCAGGCGCAACCGGTGCCTCAGGTTCAATCGGGGCAATTGCCGCCTCCGGGTGCGAGCCAGTTCCCGGTCGCCCCGACGTCCAACCAGAGCGCTGCCTTGACACCGAATGCGCCGCCGCCGGGTAGCTCTCTCGATTTCACCAAGGAACAGATGGTCGGCAATTGGCGTGTGGCCAATGGCCAATCCAGTTGTGACATGTTCCTGACCCTCACCAATCTGGGTGGTGGATCACGCGGCGGTACGCGCGGTTGCGTCGGTCCGCTGACGACGATGGGTGCCTGGGATGTCGCCAACAAGCAGTTGATGTTGAAGGATCGCGACGGCAATGTGATCGGCACTCTCTACAAGACGTCGGATAACCACTTCAACGGTTCTACCAGCGCTGGCCAGCCTGTCAGCCTCAGCCGGTAAGGGTGGGCTGAGCCGCCGTTCATTCTGATGCCTGCCCTTTGATGCGATAGGGGCGGGCCTATATCCTTCGCGGAGTTCGACATGCAGCCTGTGCCCGATTATGCCCTCAGCGTCAGCGAGGATCTGAAGGCGCGGACCCTGTCGGGGGAGCTGATGGCCGATCCCGCCCAGATGGCGGTCGCCGCCCGGCTCGATCGCATCCTGCTTCAATTGAAGGAACGCAAGCCCGCGAAGAAGTCCTCGGCGCTTGGCTGGATCTTCGCACGGCATCGTGCGCCGCAAACCAAAATCATGGGGCTTTATGTGCATGGCAGCGTCGGGCGTGGCAAAACCATGCTGATGGACCTGTTCTTTCGCATGGCGCCCGTGGAAAAGAAGCGGCGGGCGCATTTTCATGAATTCATGGCCGATGTGCATAATCGCATTCACATCCATCGGCAGAAACTCAAGAATGGCGAGACAAAGCAGGCCGATCCCGTGCCGCCGGTGGCGGAGCAACTGGCCGCCGAAGCCGGACTTTTGTGCTTCGATGAATTCACCGTTACCGATATTGCCGATGCAATGATCCTGTCGAGGTTGTTTACCGAGCTTTTCGCTCGCGGCTGTATTCTGGTGGCCACCTCCAATGTCGAGCCGGACAATCTCTATCCGGATGGGTTGAACCGGGGCCTGTTTGTGCCGTTCATCGGCTTGCTCAAGCAGTATGTCGAGATCCTCTCGCTCGATTCGCCGACCGATTACCGGATGGAAAAGGCCGATCAACTGCCGATCTATCTCTCTCCGGCAGATGCTGTAGCGGATCGGGAGATGGACCGTGCCTGGAAAATGATGACCGCAGGCCGTCTGGAAAAGCCGCTGGATATCGAAATGAAGGGCAGGCTTTTGCCGGTGAAGAGGGCCGTTGGTAAAATGGCGCGCTTCACGTTTGCAGAGCTTTGCGAGCAGCCGCTCGGTGCCTCCGATTACCTGGCGCTTGCCGACCGGTTTCATACAATCTTCATCGATCATATTCCCTACCTCGGGCCTGAAAAACGCAATCAGACGAAGCGCTTCATCATCTTGATCGACGCACTCTATGACCATCATGTGCGGGTGCATGCCAGCGCTGCTGCTGAGCCCGAGGCCTTGCTGACGGCCAGAAAAGGAACCGAAGGGTTCGAATTCGACCGGACGGCATCGCGGCTGTTTGAGATGCGTAGCCGCGAATATCTCGAAGCGCATTCGGTCCGCATTGCGGAAATGTGAAGAATTGATGACTTAATATCTTACCTTTACGTAAGAATTTTACAGTCTAAACGATTGAAAAATATACTCTCAGAAATATCGGTTGCGCTTTTTTTCCGGTCGCGCTATGCGAATGGCCCAAAGGCCGGTCACTCTATTTGAGGGCCGACTTGGTTTTGGATCTAAAAGGAAGCACTTCAATGGCGCGCAACAAGATCGCACTTATTGGTTCTGGAATGATCGGTGGTACGCTGGCCCATCTGGCTGGCTTGAAAGAGCTGGGCGACATCGTCCTGTTCGATATCGCCGATGGCGTACCGCAGGGTAAGGGTCTCGATATTGCGCAGTCGTCGCCCGTTGAAGGCTTCAATGCCAAGTTGACCGGTTCGAGCGACTACGCCGCCATCGAAGGTGCAGATGTCTGCATCGTCACCGCTGGTGTGCCCCGCAAGCCCGGCATGAGCCGCGACGACCTGCTCGGCATCAACCTCAAGGTCATGGAACAGGTTGGCGCCGGCATCAAGAAATATGCTCCAAACGCCTTCGTGATCTGCATCACCAACCCGCTCGATGCCATGGTCTGGGCGTTGCAGAAGTTCTCCGGCCTTCCTGCCAACAAGGTCGTCGGCATGGCTGGCGTGCTCGACAGCTCGCGTTTCCGCCTGTTCCTGGCTGAAGAATTCAACGTTTCCGTTCAGGACGTCACCGCTTTCGTTCTTGGCGGTCATGGCGACACGATGGTGCCGCTGGCTCGTTACTCCACGGTCGGCGGTATTCCGCTGACCGATCTGGTCAAGATGGGCTGGGTCACCGCTGAACGCCTGGAAGAGATCATTCAGCGCACCCGTGATGGTGGGGCTGAAATCGTCGGCCTGCTGAAGACCGGTTCGGCTTTCTATGCACCAGCCGCTTCGGCGATTGAGATGGCTGAATCCTACCTCAAGGACAAGAAGCGCGTTCTGCCTTGCGCTGCGCATCTGACCGGTCAGTACGGCGTCAAGGACATGTATGTTGGTGTACCCACGGTGATCGGTGCTGGCGGCGTCGAGCGCGTCATCGAGATCGAACTGAACAAGGACGAGGAAGCCGCCTTCCAGAAGTCGGTCGGCGCTGTCGCCGGTCTCTGCGAAGCCTGCATCAATATCGCTCCGGCTCTCAAGTAATCGCCTTTGGCGGCTGCGCCTTCATCTAGGGATGATGGCGCAGCCGCGCATGGTTTTAACGCAGTTCTGAGCCGGGCGGCATGACCGCTGGTTCTGGAATTGCTCCGAACACAGGACCAGACGATGAATATTCATGAATATCAGGCTAAGGCTCTGCTGAAGAGCTTTGGCGCACCGGTTGCCGAAGGTGTGGCAATCTTTTCCGCCGATGAAGCCGAGGCGGCCGCAAAGCAGCTTCCTGGCCCGCTTTATGTCGTCAAGAGCCAGATCCACGCTGGTGGTCGCGGCAAGGGCAAGTTTAAGGAACTCGGCCCGGATGCCAAGGGCGGCGTTCGCCTGGCTTTCTCGATCGACGAAGTGAAGTCGCATGTTGCTGAAATGCTCGGCAACACGCTGGTGACCAACCAGACCGGCCCTGCCGGCAAGCAGGTCAACCGCCTCTACATCGAAGACGGCGCCGATATCGAGCGTGAACTTTATCTGTCGCTGCTCGTCGATCGTGCTGTCGGTCAGGTTGCTTTCGTGGTGTCCACCGAAGGCGGCATGGACATCGAAACCGTTGCCCACGACACACCTGAGAAGATCATCAGCGTTGCGATCGACCCGGAAGTTGGCGTTACCGCTGACAATCTGTCTGCGCTGACAGCGGCTCTGAAGCTCGAAGGCGAAGCCAAGGCTGACGCTGAAAAGCTGTTCCCGATCCTCTACAAGGCCTTTGTCGAAAAGGACATGGCGCTTCTGGAAGTGAACCCGCTGATCGTCATGAAAAACGGTCGTATGCGCGTTCTCGACGCCAAGATGTCTTTCGATGGCAACGCTCTGTTCCGTCACGAAGACGTTGTGGCCCTGCGCGACAAGACCGAAGAAGATGCCAAGGAAATCGAAGCCTCCAAGTATGATCTGGCTTACGTTGCGCTCGATGGCAATATCGGCTGCATGGTCAATGGCGCAGGTCTCGCCATGGCAACCATGGACATCATCAAGCTCTACGGTGCTGAGCCGGCAAACTTCCTCGACGTTGGTGGCGGCGCGACCAAGGAAAAGGTCACGGCAGCCTTCAAGATCATCACGGCCGATCCGGCTGTGAAGGGCATTTTGGTCAACATCTTCGGCGGTATCATGAAATGTGATGTTATTGCAGAAGGCGTTCTGGCGGCTGTTAAGGAAGTCGGTCTGACCGTGCCTCTCGTTGTGCGCCTTGAAGGCACCAATGTTGAGCTGGGTAAGAAAATCATCAACGAATCCGGTCTCAACGTCATTTCGGCGGATGATCTGGACGATGCTGCGCAGAAAATTGTTGCAGCAGTGAAGGCGGCTTGAGCCTATGGCAAACACACCAAAGACCGTAACACGTCAGGCTTTCGGGCCAAACGAGACGGACATCAATCTTTGCTACTTCGTATGCTGGGATAGCGAGATTCCTGGTGACGGTGAAGTTGCTGAGCGCTGGGCGCATTTCAACGACAGAGATGATGCCGACGCCTATTTCGCTGAAAAATCCAAGGATGCCGATCTGTTCGTCTGGAAGGGTGAGCTTGGCGTTTCCAAGTCACAGGGCCATTTCGACTGGTTCCATACCCAGTGGTCCAAGAGCCTTGAGAAGCAGTTGACGCAGAAGCCGGCCAAGGGCATGGGCTATCGCTTTTCCAATGACGCCTTTGAGGCATTTGAACCCCTCGAATTCGAGGAAGAGGAAGCCGAGTAATGTCGATTCTGATCAATAAAGACACCAAGGTTCTTGTACAGGGCCTGACCGGCAAGACCGGCACTTTCCATACCGAGCAGGCGCTTGCCTATTACGGCACCAAAATGGTCGGCGGTATTCATCCGGCTAAGGGCGGTAGCAACTGGACCGGCTCCAAGGGTGAAACCCTGCCGATCTTCGCTTCCGTTGCCGAAGGCAAGGATGTCACCGGCGCCAATGCATCGGTGATCTACGTGCCGCCAGCCGGTGCTGCTGCTGCGATCATCGAAGCCATCGAAGCTGAAATTCCGCTGATCGTCTGCATCACGGAAGGCATTCCGGTTGCCGACATGGTGAAGGTCAAGGCTCGTCTCGACAAGTCCAAGTCGCGCCTGATCGGCCCCAACTGCCCAGGCGTGATGACGCCGGAAGAATGCAAGATCGGCATTATGCCGGGCTCGATCTTCCGCAAGGGTTCGGTTGGCGTGTTGTCGCGTTCCGGCACCCTGACCTATGAGGCTGTGTTCCAGACCTCGAACGAAGGCCTCGGCCAGACGTCTGCTGTCGGCATCGGCGGCGACCCGGTCAAGGGCACCGAGTTCATCGACATCCTGGAAATGTACCTCGCTGACGAAGCCACCAAGTCGATCATCATGATCGGTGAAATCGGCGGCTCGGCTGAAGAAGAAGCCGCACAGTTCCTCAAGGACGAAGCCAAGAAGGGCCGCAAGAAGCCGATGGTTGGCTTCATCGCCGGTCGTACGGCTCCTCCCGGTCGCACCATGGGTCACGCAGGCGCTGTGATCTCCGGCGGCAAGGGCGGCGCGGAAGACAAGATCGAAGCCATGGAATCGGCTGGCATCCGGGTTTCGCCCTCGCCAGCCCGCCTTGGCAAGACGCTGGTTGAAGTTCTCAAGGGCTGAGACCACATAGAGATGAGCGGGCAGGCGTCTTTATGGCGTCTGCCCGTGCAGGCATTTCAAGTCCAGCCGAGCGCAAGCCTTGACTGGCAGATATTCGACAAGCCGAATATTCGGTCGAATAGTTCGGTGATGACCTCAAGTCGGGAGGCGGGCACGAGGCCCGCAAAAAACCATGGCAAGGCAAGAAGCCAACGAGCAGTTTCAGATCACCTCGTTCCTGGACGGATCGAATGCGATCTATATCGAGCAGCTTTATGCGCGTTACGAAGACGATCCGGGTTCGGTATCGCCTGAGTGGCAATCCTTCTTCAAGGCGCTGGGCGATAATCCAAGCGACGTGAAAAAGGCGGCCAAGGGAGCCTCCTGGCAGCGGAGCAATTGGCCGCTGACGCCCCGTACCGATCTGGTTTCGGCGCTCGATGGCAATTGGGGTCTGGTCGAGAAGGCCATTGAAACCAAGGTCAAGGGCAAGGCAGAAGCCGCAGCCGCAACAACAGGCAAGCCGGTTTCTGAAACCGACGTATTGCAGGCGACTCGTGATAGCGTACGCGCCATCATGATGATCCGCGCTTATCGCATGCGCGGTCATTTGCATGCCAAGCTCGACCCGCTCGGCATTGCCACGGCGGTTGAAGATTACAACGAGCTGTCGCCATCATCCTACGGCTTTACTGACGCTGATTTTGACCGCAAGATCTTCATCGATAACGTTCTGGGGCTGGAATATGCCACCGTGCGTGAGATGATCGAAATTCTTGAGCGCACCTATTGCTCGACGCTCGGTTTCGAATTCATGCACATTTCCAATCCGGAAGAAAAATCCTGGATTCAGGAACGCATCGAAGGCCCGGATAAAGGCGTTGATTTTACCGTCGAGGGCAAGAAGGCTATTCTGCAGAAGCTGGTTGAGGCCGAAGGCTTCGAGCAGTTCATCGATGTGAAGTACAAGGGCACCAAGCGCTTTGGTCTGGATGGCGGTGAATCGCTGATCCCGGCGCTGGAGCAGATCATCAAGCGCGGTGGTCAGGAAGGTCTCGAAGAGGTCGTGCTCGGCATGGCGCATCGTGGCCGTCTGAACGTTTTGACCAATGTGATGCACAAGCCGCATCGCGCCGTGTTCCACGAGTTCAAGGGTGGTTCGTTCAAGCCTGATGAAGTCGAAGGCTCCGGCGACGTCAAGTACCATCTGGGTGCCTCGTCCGACCGCGAATTCGATGGCAACAAGGTTCACTTGTCGCTGACGGCCAACCCGTCACATCTGGAAATCGTTAACCCCGTGGTGATGGGTAAGGCCCGCGCCAAGCAGGACCAACTGGCCAAAGTCTGGGAAGGCGACGTGATTCCGCTGAAGGAACGCGCCAAGGTTCTGCCGCTGCTGTTGCATGGTGACGCGGCCTTTGCGGGTCAGGGCGTTGTGGCTGAAATTCTCGGCCTATCCGGTCTGCGCGGTCACCGCGTGGCTGGCACGATGCATGTGATCATCAACAACCAGATCGGCTTTACCACCAATCCGGGCTTCTCGCGCTCGTCGCCTTATCCATCGGATGTGGCCAAGATGATCGAAGCGCCGATTTTCCACGTCAATGGTGATGATCCGGAAGCTGTGGTTTATGCCGCCAAGGTGGCCACCGAATTCCGCATGAAGTTCCACAAGCCTGTGGTTGTGGACATGTTCTGCTACCGCCGCTTTGGCCATAATGAAGGTGATGAGCCTTCGTTCACCCAGCCAAAGATGTACAAGGAAATTCGCGCCCACAAGACCGTTGTTCAGGTCTATGGCGATCGCTTGATTGCTGAAGGCGTGATTACCGAAGGCGATCTCGAAAAGATGAAGGCCGATTGGCGCGCCAATCTCGAGCAGGAGTTCGAGGCTGGCCAGTCCTATAAGCCCAACAAGGCTGACTGGCTGGATGGCGTCTGGTCCGGTCTTCGCGCCGCCGACAATGCCGATGAGCAGCGTCGCGGCAAAACAGCCATGCCGATGAAGTCTCTGAAGGAGATCGGTCGCAAGCTGTCGACCATTCCTGATGGCTTCAAAGCGCATCGCACCATCCAGCGCTTCATGGAAAACCGCGCCCAGATGATCGAGACCGGCGAGGGTATTGATTGGGCGATGGCCGAGGCACTGGCCTTTGGTTCGCTGGTCGTTGAAGGCCACAAGATCCGCCTGTCCGGTCAGGATTGCGAGCGCGGCACGTTCAGCCAGCGTCATTCGGTGCTCTACGATCAGGAAACCGAGGATCGCTACATTCCGCTGGCCAACCTGGCCCCTAACCAGGCCCGCTACGAAGTCATCAATTCGATGCTGTCGGAAGAGGCCGTGCTCGGCTTCGAATACGGCTATTCGCTGGCGCGTCCGAATGCGCTGACCCTGTGGGAAGCCCAGTTTGGTGACTTCGCCAACGGCGCTCAGGTGGTGTTCGACCAGTTCATCTCTTCGGGTGAACGCAAGTGGCTCCGCATGTCCGGCCTCGTCTGCCTTCTGCCGCATGGCTATGAAGGTCAGGGACCGGAACACTCTTCGGCCCGTCTGGAGCGTTGGCTGCAAATGTGCGCCGAAGACAATATGCAGGTGGCCAACGTCACAACGCCGAGCAATTACTACCATATCCTGCGCCGTCAGGTGAAACGCGACTTCCGCAAGCCGCTGATCCTGATGACGCCGAAGTCGCTGCTGCGCCACAAGCGGGCCCAGTCGACCCTGGCGGAAATGGCAGGCGAAAGCTCGTTCCATCGCCTGCTGTGGGATGATGCCGAGATCATCAAGGACGGTCCGATCAAGCTCCAGAAGGATGCCAAGATCCGCCGCGTGGTGATGTGCAGCGGCAAGGTTTACTATGACCTGCTGGAAGAGCGCGAAAAGCGTGGCATCGACGATGTCTACCTTCTGCGTATCGAACAGCTCTATCCGTTCCCGGCCAAGGCGCTGATCAATGAGCTCAGCCGCTTCCGCAATGCGGAAATGGTCTGGTGCCAGGAAGAGCCGAAGAACATGGGGGCCTGGTCCTTCATCGATCCTTACCTGGAATGGGTGCTGGCTCACATCGACGCCAAGTATCAGCGCGTGCGCTATACCGGCCGTCCGGCTGCCGCCTCTCCGGCAACGGGCCTGATGTCCAAGCACCTCGCCCAGTTGCAAGCCTTCCTGGAGGACGCACTCGGCGGCTGATGCCGCCGGGTCTTGCCTTTCGCTCGAAATCCATATCGATCAACGGAATTTATCATCATGGCCACTGAAATCCGCGTCCCCACTCTGGGTGAATCCGTTAGCGAAGCCACCGTCGGCACCTGGTTCAAGAAAGTCGGCGATGTCGTCAAGGCGGACGAGCCGCTCGTGGAACTGGAAACCGACAAGGTAACGGTTGAAGTCCCTTGTCCTGCTTCGGGCGTTCTGACCGAAATCGTCGCCCAGAACGGTGAAACGGTTGGTCTCGGCGCTCTGCTCGGCCAGATCGCCGAAGGCGCATCGGCTGGTGCGGCTGCACCTGCTGCTGCTGCTGCCCCGGCGCCTACTGCTACACCTGCACAGGCGGCCCCTGCCGCTCCGGCTGCGGGCTCCGCCATGCCGGCAGCCCCTGCCGCAGCCAAGATGCTGGCTGAAAACAATATCTCCGCCGATCAGGTGGATGGCTCCGGCAAGCGTGGCCAGGTGCTGAAGGGCGATGTAATCGCTGCCGTCGCAAAGGGTGCATCGGCGCCTGCCACTGCTCCCGCCCCGGTTGCCGCTCCGCGCCCCGTCTCCTCCGCCGACGATGCGTCGCGCGAAGAGCGTGTCAAGATGACCCGCCTGCGCCAGACCATCGCCAAGCGCCTGAAGGATGCACAGAACACGGCTGCCATGCTGACCACCTATAACGAGGTGGACATGTCGGCGGTGATGAGCCTGCGCAACAAATACAAGGACATTTTCGAAAAGAAGCATGGCGTCAAGCTGGGCTTCATGGGCTTCTTCACCAAGGCCGTCACCCACGCCCTGAAGGAACTGCCTGCCGTCAACGCCGAAATCGACGGTACCGATATCATCTACAAGAACTACTGCCATGTCGGCATGGCCGTTGGCACCGACAAGGGCCTGGTCGTTCCTGTTATCCGCGATGCCGATCAGATGTCGATTTCGGAAGTCGAAAAGGATCTCGGTCGTCTTGCCAAGGCTGCCCGTGATGGTTCGCTGTCGATGGCCGACATGCAGGGCGGCACGTTCACCATTACCAATGGCGGTGTTTACGGTTCGCTGATGTCCTCGCCGATCCTCAATGCGCCGCAGTCCGGTATCTTGGGCATGCATAAGATCCAGGATCGTCCCGTTGTAGTCGGTGGCCAGATCGTGATCCGCCCGATGATGTATCTGGCGCTGTCCTACGACCACCGGATTGTTGACGGCAAGGAAGCCGTGACCTTCCTCGTGCGCGTCAAGGAAAGCCTGGAAGATCCGGAACGTTTGGTTCTCGATCTCTAAAATTGGCAGAATATGTCTTCCACCGCCGGTAGGCGAAGGAAGACGGAAATTGCTTTGAAAAGCGTAGCGGCATTCCATTTGGAATGGTGTTGACCAAAAAAGTGAGCCTGATCATGCAGCCAACTTTTCTTGCCGCTTCGCCTTTTTTGCCACTGATTGGTATCAGTGTGATCCTGTTGATCGTCCACATCATGCTGCAAGGTATGACGGCGACCAAGGAACTCGGGACGAACTGGAATGCCGGGCCGAGGGATGACGACAGGAAACCGACCGGTCAGCTCGCGGGCCGTGCGGCGCGGGCCTCCACGAATTTCCGCGAGACCTATCCGGGGTTCATTGCGCTTGCATTCGGCCTCATTCTGGCTGGTGATCCGCATGGGTTCGGCCTGATCGGTGCCTGGGTATGGCTGGTATGCCGGATTATTTATATTCCGCTTTATCTGGCGGGAGTTCCCTATATCCGGTCTCTGGTATGGGTGGGCTCGATGGCAGGTCTGGTGGCAATGCTATTGGTTCTGTTATTTTAAGCGGCGGCTGATGGCGCGGAGTGAGGAAAGTCGATGCATCCCTATCTGTTTGAACTCGCATCCCTGATGGCTATTTTCGCCTTCGCCATCGTCTCTCCCGGCGCTGATCTGGCCATGGTGATGCGCCAATCCCTGGTACATGGACGGCGTGAAGCGATCATTACCAGTTTCGGTGTCGGTTCGTCGCTGATGTTTCATGTGACCTACACCATTCTCGGTCTCGGCCTGATCATTTCCCAGTCGATCTACATGTTCAATATCGTCAAATGGTGTGGTGTCGCCTATCTGCTTTACATCGGTGTGAAGTCTTTGCGGGCGGGTAAATCCGACATGACGGCGCAGCCGAGCGTGGAGGCGGGGGATCATAAACGCCAGTCGATCTCCAAGTCCTTCTTTCTCGGTTTTGCAGCCAATGCGCTCAATCCGAAACCGGTGTTTTTCTTCCTGTCGATCTTCTCAACGGTGGTCAGCATTCACACGCCGATCGCGGTTAAGTTCGGCTATGGCCTTGTCATGGCAACCTGCCTGATTACCTGGTTTGTCGGCGTCAGTATTTTCATGACGACGCCGAAAATGCGTGCGGCCTTTTCACGCGCCAGCCAATGGATCGACCGCATCAGCGGCGCAGTCTTCATTGTGCTTGGTTTGAAGCTTGCGACGGAAAAGGCCAGTTAATGTGAGCGCTTTGCGCTTGTCTCATGCGGGCCTTGGCCCTGTCTGTTCGTGATTTTGCCGGTACCCACAATGACGGGGCGGCATAACGTTTGATGTGAAGGAATGATTGAATGGCATATGATCTTGTTGTCATCGGTAGCGGCCCCGGCGGTTATGTCTGCGCGATCAAGGCTGCCCAGCTTGGAATGAAGGTGGCTGTTGTCGAAAAGCGTGCCACCTATGGCGGCACCTGCCTCAATATCGGCTGCATTCCATCGAAAGCCCTGCTGCATGCGTCCGAAATGTTCCACCATGCCGCCCATGGCATGGCTGAGCTCGGCGTGGATGTCAGCGCGCCGGTGCTGAACCTGCCGAAGATGATGGCGCACAAGGATGCGACCGTGAAAGCCAATGTCGAAGGTGTGTCCTTCCTGTTCAAGAAGAACAAGATCGATGGCGTCATCGGCACGGGCAAAATCGTTGCTGCCGGCAAGGTCTCCGTCACCAATGACAAGGGCGAAGAACAGATTATTGAGACCAAGAACATCGTCATCGCCACTGGCTCGGATGTGGCTGGCATTCCCGGCGTTGCCGTGGATATCGACGAGAAGATCATCGTCTCCTCCACCGGCGGCATTGCGCTCGACAAGGTGCCGGGCAAGATGATCGTGGTTGGCGGCGGCGTGATCGGCCTTGAGCTTGGCTCGGTCTGGGCGCGTCTGGGTGCCAAGGTCACGGTGGTCGAATATCTCGACACCATTCTCGGCGGCATGGACGGCGAAGTGTCCAAGCAGTTCCAGCGCATGCTGGTTAAGCAGGGCATGGAATTCAACCTCGGCGCCAAGGTGACCGCCGTTGAAAAGACCGGCACAGGTGCCAAGGTGACCTTTGAGCCTGCCAAGGGCGGCGAAGCCACCGTGCTGGAAGCCGATGTCGTGTTGATCGCCACGGGCCGCAAGCCTTACACCACCGGCCTTGGGCTGGAAGCTGTTGGTGTTGCGCTCGATAACCGTGGCCGCGTCGAAATCGACAACCACTTCCAGACCAATGTTGCCGGCATTTACGCTATTGGTGACGTCGTCAAGGGACCGATGCTGGCGCATAAGGCCGAAGACGAAGGCGTGGCGCTGGCTGAAATCCTCTCCGGTCAGCATGGTCATGTGAATTACGATGTCATTCCCGGCGTGGTCTACACCCAGCCGGAAGTCGCTTCTGTCGGCAAGACGGAAGAAGAGCTGAAGGCCGCAGGCGTCGCCTACAAGGTCGGCAAATTCCCCTTCACCGCCAATGGCCGCGCCCGCGCCATGCAGGCGACGGACGGTTTCGTCAAGGTTCTCGCCGATAAGGAAAGCGACCGGGTGCTTGGCGTTCACATCATCGGCCTTGGGGCTGGTGAAATGATCCATGAAGCGGCTGTGTTGATGGAATTCGGCGGCTCTTCGGAAGACCTCGGTCGCACCTGCCATGCGCATCCGACCATGTCGGAAGCCGTGAAGGAAGCAGCAATGGCCACCTTCGCCAAGCCGATCCACATGTGATCTGCGCTCTTTTTTAAAAGAAGAGAGAAGTCGGTTATTATCGTTTTGCAATCTTAAGAGCCGTGGCTTGATGTTCAAGCCACGGCTTTTCTGATTTTATTGCAGGGCCGTCAGGGTGAAGCCCTGAGCGCGCAGCAATTCGACCAGACCTTTTTCGCCCGGCAGATGTAAGGCGCCGACCGCCATGAAGATCTTGCCCTGGTTGAGATGCGGCCCAGCGCGCTCTGCCATCACCATGTTGCGGTCGATCACGATCCGCTGGTCGAAATCGGTATGGCCGTCAGGTTTGGCGGTCTTGGCATCCGGTGCAACCGCTTGCAGCATCGGCATGATCTCGCCGACCTCGCCTTTCAGGTAAAGGGAGATCATGGTTTCATTGACGTCATTGATCTTGTCACCAAGCTCGACGGCCTCGATCAGCGATTGTAAATGAAAAGCCATCGGCAGGTCATTCATTGCGGCCAATTGTTCGGCATAGGTTTCCAGTCCGACCACCCGCTTGCCGGCCTTGGCGGCATTTTCGGCAATCTGCTTGTCGAGGAAGGACTGTCCTTCGGCTTTGCGGGCCTTTTCGCAGGCCGGAAGTGCCACGAAAGCCGCGAGAATCCAGGGCTTCATCCTGTTGACAGCGGTGAGCGACAGACCCCGTTGTTTCAACCCGGCTTCCAGCGTTGCCGTCTGCTCAGGTGTCAGGCGGCTGGTAATTGTTGTGCCATCGGTAAACATCGACAGTTCGGGCTTTGCCAGAAGCGCGAGGCCAGCCTTCTTGTCGTCGAGGACCTCATCGGATTCGACGATAATGGTATCGGCTGCCGCCGCGGCGTCCGGCGCGCCTTTCGGCATTGTCAGCACGCGCGGGTCGGCGACATGCATGGTGCCAAGCAGGAAGGACGGTGCAATGCCGGGCTTTTCGATCTTCCAGAAAATCGAATGGCCATTCGCAACCTTGGCCGCTTCGGCCTCCAGCGCTTGATAGGCTTTCGGGTCCTTTTGCTGCAAATCCGGCAGGAGGTCGCGTCCGGTGCAGGAGAGGTCCTCGGCCCTGACAAAGCTCGATGACACGATAGCCGCAATCAGCAGCGTCAGGAGCAGCAGGGGCAGGGCCATGACGATGGCCAAGGCGCGTTCAGTCCACCGGGGGGCAGTCCAGCGGGGGCCAGCCAAGCGGAGGGGAGCCCAGCCGAAAACGCTTATGTTTATCGCTGACATGTTCTTGGCTTTAAACATCCTGCCTGCTTTCTGAGGTCCATCTGGACGCGTCTGCCCGGCGACGCCGGTTGCGTTTTGCCGAACCCTATTTGCCAAATTTAAACATTTGGTATCACGCGCGGGGATGCGCCCGGTCATACACATCCAGCAGCCGTGCCGAATCCACGCCGGTATAGATCTGGGTGGTGGAAAGGCTGGCATGGCCGAGCAATTCCTGAATGGTGCGCAGGTCGCCGCCCCCGCTCAGCAGATGCGTGGCAAAGGAATGGCGCAATGCGTGCGGTGTTGCTGTATCCGGCAGCCCGAGTGCCGAGCGCAACCGCTGCATTTCCCGCTGGATGATGCCTTGCTGCAATTTCCCGCCGCGCGCACCGCGAAACAGCGGCTCTGCGGCTGGCAGGTGATAGGGGCAGAGGCTTTGATAGGTTTCAACCGCTTGCCGCACGATAGGCAAGAGCGGCACGAGCCGGGTCTTGTTGCCCTTGCCGGTCACCCGCAGCGTGGTCGTCGTGGCGACGATATCGGCGGGTGTCAGGTTCAGCGCTTCGGAAATGCGCAGGCCGCAGCCATAGAGCAAAGCAAAAACCGCTGCGTCCCGCGCCGCGATCCAAGGCTCCTCGTTCAATTGTGTTTCCGCGGCCACCACCGTCAAAGCCTGGGCGGCACTGAGCGGCTTGGGCAGCGATTTCGGCTGCTTGGGTGAACGGATGGCACCGGCACCGGCAGCATTGACCAGGCCCTTGCGCTCCAGATAGCGCAACAGAGACCTGACACCGGCGAGATGGCGTCCGAGCGAGCGCGCGCCAGCACCTTCCTTGCGGCGCGACGACAAAAATGCGCGCAGGTCGGAAGGCCGTAACGCCTTGATGTCATCGATTGACGGAGGACCGCCGAAATAACCGGTCAGAAATCCGAGAAACTGACGGGTATCGCGTTCATAGGCGGTCAACGTATGCTCGGCGAGCCGTCTTTGTCCAGAAAGGCTCGCAAGCCAGTTCTGGCGTTCCGCCATCAGGTCGGGGGCGGCAATCAACAGCAGTTCTGTCACGGCAGGGCCTTCGTGATTGATCGTCTCATACAATGCGTCTGTCTTGGGTGCCTGGCTTGGTCTTAAGCAGTTCAGGGATCGCACACCAAAGCCATCCTGTCGGAGAGCCATTAGGAAAGGATTAACCGGCGCGCCTAAGTCACCGGACCGATGCGATGTATGCCAAGGCGTGTATTGGCAGTATTAAATAATACTTTCAGTTTATGTTGGTTTAGCAATCGTCAAAATCGATTCTATACTTTGGTTTTATACTGTCGATATTCAGGGGTAATTTTGAATCTATTAATATTCAGAATATCTAAATGGTAGCCAATCTGGAGATCTTGCGGGAAGATCTCGGCTGGCGAAAGAAACCAATATGCAGTTGGACACCTCGATTTACCGGTCGCAGTTGGCAAGATGGTGCCGTGGATGTATTTCCGCGATGAACTCGCGCGGATGATCGCCCATTTTTTGTGATGATTGCCGCATCTGCGGCATGCATTTCGGCCTTCCGGCCAGCTGCGCGTTATGCGGTCCGTGGTTTTCCAGTCAGCCAGACATAGCGAAGCATGTTGTAGGTGATATTGGCCATGCCGATCTTCACCCTCGCTCGGCTGATTCCGATGGTGCGCACGAAGAGCTTCATCTTGTCCTTCTGCCGCGCAAAGACATGTTCGATGGCGGAGCGGACCTTCGAACGACGGCCGTTGGCGCGCGACATCGCCTCCGGCATGGGTTTGCCCTTTGGCTTCTTCTGATGGATGTCGGACTTTAGGCCATTGTCCTGCAACCATTCCTCGTTGGTCTTGGAGCGATAGGCCGTATCGGCCCAGACCGTCGACGCGGTATTGTCTTTGGTCACTACGTTTCGAAGCTGGGCTCCGTCATGGGCGCTCGCACTCGTCACCGTCCATCCCCGGATAAAGCCATGGGCTCGGTCGATGCCTGCATGGTTTTTGTAACCAAACATTGGAATGGCAATATCGTGCTGGCCAGTCGTCGTCGACGTCGGCGTCTCCGTTGGCCGTTTCGCCTTGGAATACTTCACTGTCCATCGCGCGTCGCGGTCCTTCTGGGCCAGCCTGGCGGGTTTATCCTTCCAGTCCTCAGGGATTTCGCCGGCCTTGATCGCGTCTTTCTCGTCCTGGCTGTTATGTTGCTTGGGAGCCTGGATGATCGTGGCGTCAACGATCTGCCCGCCTTTGGCCAGATATCCGGAACGTGAGAGATGCTTGTCGAAACGGGCAAACAGATTATCAATGGCACCTGCACGCACCAAACTCTCTCGGAACAGCCAGATCGTCTTGGCATCCGGCACCTTCTGCGAAAGGGAAAGGCCAAGGAAACGCATAAACGACAGCCGGTCCTGGATAACAAACTCCGCTTGGTCGTCGGAGAGATTATAAAGCGCTTGCAGCACCAGGATTTTAAACATCAGAACCGACGGAAATGGTGGACGTCCACCCTTCGATCCGTCGGACCGCTTCAGCGCCTTCGCTAAAGGTTTTTCAAATATCGCCCATGGAATGATGCTGTTGAGCTTCTCCAGCGGATCGCCGACGGCACTCAGCCGTTCGTAACGATCATCCAAATCCCAAAAGCCCGGTTGCCCACGCATCATCCGCTCCCAGAAAATCACACTGGCCGGATTGAATCATGAAACGCGGAAAATGGGGAGGTTTTTAGAGGTGTCCAGTTTAAGTCCATACAAATGAAAATAGCCGTGCTTGCAGGTCTTTGCGTCCTGTCGGCCACGGCTGGCCTGGTCGGCTATGGCATTGTCTCCGCCGGGCAGACAAGGGATTTTGTCGGCGATAACGTCACCAAGCTCACCGAAGCCAAAACCCGTGAAGCTCTCTCCACGCTCGCTTCCACCCAGTCGGGCATCATCCGGTCATCGCTGGATGGCGCTTTCGATGCCGCACGGAACCTGGCACGCAGTTTTGAGGTCGTTGCAGGCGACAAGGTCAGTGGTACGGCGCTGGAGCTGAGGCGCGGGCAGCTTAACGCCATGTTGCTGAACCTGCTCAAGGATAATCCACGTTTCAACGGCACCTATAGCGCCTGGGAGCCGAACGCGCTTGATGGCAATGACAGCCAGTTTCGCGACCGCCGCGATCTGGGATCCGATGCGACGGGGCGCTTCCTGCCCTATTGGACCCGGGATGCGGCGGGCAAGATCGCCATTCAACCGCTTGTCGAATATGACAGTGCGGAATTGCATCCGAATGGAGTGATGAAGGGCGGCTGGTATATCGGCCCGCAGCAGGGCGGGGGCGAGAGCATTCTCGATCCATTGCCCTATATCGTTCAGGGCAAGAACGTGTTTCTTGCCACCATGTCTGTGCCGATCATGATTGATGGCAAGTTTCGAGGTGTCGCCGGGGCCGATTTCGATCTCGGCTTCGTGCAGAAGCTGGCAGAGGAAGTACGCGCCTCGATCTACGGCGGCAAGGCCGGGGTCAAGATCGTCAGTTACAAGGGGCTGGTGGTCGCTGATAGCGAGCATCCCGATACAATCGGGCAGCGTTTTGACAAGACGATACCGGCGCTCTCCAGCCTTCTGCCTATGATCCAGGCTGGCAAGGCGGACGTTCTCGCCGATGCTGATCAGTTTCGGGCATTTTCCCCAATCGTCATCGGGCGTACTAAAACTCCATGGTCGGTGATCGTGTCCGTACCCAGGCCGGTGGCGATGGCTGAGGCAATCAACCTGGACCAGGCGCTGACCCAGCGCGGCGGCAGCGATATCATCTTTCAGGCGATCGTCGCCCTTGTCATCGCGGCTGGCGGTATTGGCGCCATGTGGTTCGTGGCGCTCAGCATTGCCAAGCCCATTCGGGCCATGACGGCCAGCATGGGCCAGCTTGCCGGTGGCGAGACGGATATCACCATTCCCGGCGCAGGCAGGGCCGATGAAATCGGTGCCATGGCCGATGCGGTCGGGGTGTTCCGTGACAATGCCGTCGCCAACCGCCAACTGGAGCAGGATGCGGCCGCCAGCCGCCTGACGACGGAAACCGAACGTCGCCGCACCGCAGAAGTCGACAGGTTGCGGGCCGAGGCGATGGCCCAGGCCACGTCCGGCCTTGCCGATGGCCTCAAGCATCTTGCCAATGCCGATCTGACGTTCCGGCTGGACCAGCCTTTCGCGCCGGAATTCGAAAGCCTGCGGGCCGATTTCAACGCGGCCATCACCCAGTTGCGCGAGGCAATGATCGCCGTGACCCAGGCCTCGCAATCGATTGACAATGGCTCACTGGAAATCAGCGGCAGTTCCGATGAACTGTCCAAGCGCACGGAACAGCAGGCGGCATCGCTGGAAGAGACGGCGGCAGCCCTGGACCAGATCACCGCCAATGTCGGCAATTCCTCCAAGCGTGCCGAGGAAGCCAGAACAGTCGCCGTCGAGGCCAATAGCAGCGCGACCAGCTCGGGCCGGGTTGTGGCGGATGCGGTCAATGCCATGCAGCGTATCGAACAATCGTCCAGTCAGATCGCCAATATTATCGGGGTGATTGATGAGATCGCTTTCCAGACCAATCTTTTGGCGCTGAACGCTGGCGTGGAAGCGGCGCGCGCGGGCGAGGCTGGCAAGGGATTTGCTGTTGTCGCTCAGGAAGTCCGCGAGCTTGCCCAGCGCTCTGCCCAGGCGGCCCGTGAAATCAAGGAACTGATCCGCAATTCGACGGTGGAAGTGGACAGAGGCGTGGAACTGGTGCGCAATACCGGCGAATCGCTGAAGACCATTGTGGATTATATCGTGACGATCAATCGGCATATGGATGCCATTGCTCTGTCTGCGCGCGAACAGTCGGTTGGCTTGTCCGAAGTCAACACCGCTGTAAACCAGATGGATCAGGTCACCCAGAAAAATGCCGCCATGGTCGAGGAAACCAATGCGGCGAGTGCGGCGCTGGCCTCCGAGGCTACAGTTCTGCTTGATCTGGTCCGGCGGTTTAATCTGCACCCCGCCCATGGAGCCACCGGTTCCCAGCCGTCGACCGGCTTGCGGCGGGTGGGGTGAGCAACCGGATTGCCCACATCCATCCCGGTGTCGGATGCGGGCCATTACGGCGTAAATTTCCGGTTCCATTTTGTTCTGTTCGGGGGCATGGTCCGGCGCAATGAGCACCGAATCGTCAGATCTGTTTGGTCCGCGCGCCAAGGCCGGTCCTGCCCCCCGCGCCGTCCCCGTCCTGGTGCCCCTGCCGGCGCCGGGGCCTTACAGTTACGCCGTTCCCGATGAGATGATGCTGACGCCTGGCGCCATCGTGCAGGTGCCGCTTGGGCCGCGCAAAGTGGTTGGCGTTGTCTGGGATGGCGACGATGATGGGGCCAAGGTCGATCCCGCCAAACTGCGTAGTATTGAGAAGGTGTTCGATTGCCCACCGCTGGATGCGGGCATGCGCCGTTTCATCGACTGGGTGGCGGCCTATACTCTTTCTCCGCCCGGATTGGTGGCTCGCATGGCTTTGCGCGCGCCTGCCGCCTTCGATCCCGACCCGATGATCGAAGGGTTACGCTACAGCGGTCATGCCCCGGAAAAACTGACCCCGGCCCGCAGAAAAGTGCTGGAATTGGCTGAGGATGGGCTTTCCTGGACCAAGAGCGGGCTTGCTCATGCGGCAGGGGTCTCCACGTCGGTGGTTGACGGCATGGCAAAGCTCGGCCTGTTTGAAACCGTATTTCTGCCGCCTCCACCGCTGGTGGCCCTGCCAGATCCCGATTACGCCGCCCATCGTCTCTCCGGTCCGCAGCTGGGCGCAGCCGAGGTGCTGGTGGAGAGTGTTCGGGATGGCGGGTTTTCGGTGGCGCTGATCGATGGCGTCACAGGGTCCGGCAAGACGGAAGTCTATTTCGAAGCAATTGCCGAAACCCTGCGCCAGGGCCGTCAGGTGCTGATTCTTCTACCGGAAATCGCCTTGACCACGGCGTTTCTGGAGAGATTTCAGGACCGGTTTGGCGCCAAGCCCGGCGAATGGCATTCCGACCTCGCCACCAGGACCCGTGAAAAAGTCTGGCGGCAGACAGCGACAGGCGACATCCGGGTGGTTGCCGGGGCGCGCTCGGCACTGTTCCTGCCCTTTGCCGATCTGGGGCTGATCATTGTCGACGAAGAACATGATCCGGCCTTCAAGCAGGAAGACAGGGTGTTTTACAACGCCCGCGACATGGCGGTGGTGCGGGCGCGGATTGCCGGTATTCCCGCCGTGCTGGTCTCGGCCACGCCATCCGTCGAAAGCCAGGTCAACAGTTATAGCGGTCGCTACAAGCGCATTCATCTGCCGACCCGTTTTGCCGATGCAGCGATGCCGGATCTGCATCTTGTCGATATGCGCCGCCATCCACCGGAACGGGGCGGGTTTCTTTCGCCTCTCATGCTGCGGGCCATCGGCAAGACGGTGGAAAAACAGCAGCAGGCGCTGTTGTTTCTCAATCGGCGGGGCTATGCGCCGCTCACGCTGTGCCGGGTCTGTGGCCATCGTTTCCAATGTCCGCAATGTTCCAGCTGGCTGGTGGAGCACCGGTTTCGCGGCCAGATTCAATGCCATCAATGCGGTTATGCCGAGCCAACGCCCAATGCCTGCCCCGAATGCGGAACGCTGGACCATCTCGTTGCCTGCGGGCCGGGCGTGGAGCGGATCGCCGAGGAGGTGGAACGGCATTTTCCCGATGCCCGCACGCTGGTCTTGTCGTCGGATCTCGGCGGCGTCAAACGGCTCAGGCTGGAATTGGAAGCGATTGCCAAGGGCGAAGCGGATATTGTCATCGGCACGCAATTGGTGGCCAAGGGGCATAATTTCCCGCTGATGACGCTTGTCGGCATCGTCGATGCCGATATCGGTCTTGCCAATGGCGATCCACGGGCCGCTGAGCGAACCTTCCAATTGCTCAGTCAGGTGACGGGTCGGGCGGGGCGCACCGGCTTGAAAAGCCATGGACTTTTGCAGACCTATCAACCGCAGCATCCGGTGATGCAAGCCATCGTCTCCGGCGATGCCGATGCCTTTTATGAGCGGGAAATTACCGAGCGGGAGCGGGCGGTTCTGCCGCCTTACGGGCGGCTGGTATCGATTATCGTGTCGGCGGATAACCGGGCGGATGCGGAAACCCATGCCCGGCAATTGCGCCAGGCGGCCCCTGCCGTCAGCGGCATCGCCATTCTGGGGCCTGCCGAGGCACCGCTGGCGTTGATCCGTGGCCGCCATCGTTTCCGCCTGCTTATTCATGGCCGCAAAGCCAGCGACATGCAGGCATTTGTCGCTGCGATGCTGAGCAACGGCCCAAAAGAGCGTCGCTCCATCCAGGTGCAAGTGGATGTCGATCCGCAGAGCTTTCTTTGATGCCGGGGAATACGACGAGTGATTTCCAATAATCCTTCGTATAAAGGGCCTTCAGGGCTTGAGGTGACGAAAGCCGGATATTGCGCCTGGATTTGCCTGTGGCATAAGAGCGCAAATACTATTCATCCTCCTGTTTTGCGCCGCATCCAGGCCTGAGACAGGGACGATCACAAAGGACCACCAGAGGCTGTCATGGAATTTTATTTTCCGACCGAAACCGGCGAGCAGCTGGCCTTTGCCAGCGCCGCGCTCTTTGCCCTTCTGGGCCTGTTCATCATGTTTGCCCCTGTTATCACCCTTCGGGGGCTCGGTCTAAGCGGGCGGGAGGGCCGGGAAGGGCTGGCCGCGCTGCGTCTGGGCGGTGGCATGATGGCTGGCCTTGGGGCGAGCGCCGTAATGCTGGCTCAGCCGATGCTCTATCTGGCCTATGGGATCACTCTGGGGGTCGGGCTGTTTGGTTTGATTTTGTCGATCCTGTCGGACCATGGGGGAGCTCGCGGAGCGACCTGGCGCAATTTTCTACTTATAATTGCCGTCACTGTTTTAGGCGTTTTGCCTTTCATCTACGTCTTTGGCCTGGTGTGACGCGATTTCGCGCAATCCGCCTCATTAATTTGACGGTGAAGATCACAAAATCGTCAAAAGCGGGTTGCCCTCCTCGTTTATTCCGTTAATACCCGTGTTGCGAGTCCGGGGATCGTATGCTAGACGGACCGCAAATTTGGACGATACAAGCTGCACTGCTTGTTAAGTCCGGGGAAAACTTAAACGATATCAAACTGGTGTTGCGCCAGCCGGCGCATGCAACAGTTTTGAGTAACATTCAGGGAATTTTGTGCCCGTGGCAGACACATCCCAGCCTATTTCCGGTCAGCCGGTTTCCGCAGTTGCAGAGCGCTATGCGTCGTCGCTTTTCGAGCTGGCGCGCGAGGCGGGTTCTGTGGATGCGGTGGCTGGCGATCTCAATCGTTTCCAGGCGATGATCGATGAAAGCGTCGATCTGCAGCGGCTGGTGACCAGCCCGGCCTTCACCAGTGAGCAGCAGGCTTCGGCCATCGCAGCTCTGTGTGACAAGGCTGAAATTGGCGGCCTCGTCGGCAATTTCCTGAAGCTTGTTACAGCCAATCGTCGCCTGTTTGCCGTTCCCGGCATGATCGCAGCCTTCCGCATTATCGCGGCGCGCCACCGTGGCGAACTGGCTGCTGATGTGACCTCTGCTCATGCGCTGACCCCGGCGCAGGAAACCGAACTGAAGGAGGCGCTGAAGAGCGCGACCGGAAAGACCGTTACGATGTTCGTGACTGTCGATCCGTCTCTCCTGGGTGGTCTGATCGTCAAGATCGGCTCCCGTCAGATAGACACGTCTCTTCGCACCAAACTTTCCACCCTTAAGCTTGCACTGAAAGAGGTTGGCTGATGGATATCCGCGCCGCGGAAATTTCCGCAATTCTGAAAAATCAAATCAAGAACTTTGGCCAGGACGCTGAAGTTTCCGAAGTCGGCCAGGTTCTGTCCGTCGGTGACGGTATTGCCCGCGTCTACGGTCTGGACAATGTTCAGGCCGGTGAAATGGTCGAGTTTCCCGGTGGTATCCGGGGCATGGCGCTGAACCTCGAATCCGACAATGTCGGCGTGGTTATCTTCGGCTCCGACCGCGACATCAAGGAAGGCGACACCGTCAAGCGGACCGGCGCCATCGTTGAAGTTCCTGTTGGTCCTGAGCTGCTGGGTCGCGTTGTTGACGCTCTCGGCAATCCGATTGACGGCAAAGGTCCGATCAACTCGGCAATCCGTTCGCGCGTTGACGTCAAGGCTCCTGGCATTATTCCGCGCAAGGGCGTTCATGAGCCGATGTCGACAGGCATCAAGGCCATCGATGCTCTGATCCCGGTTGGCCGCGGCCAGCGCGAGTTGGTCATTGGCGACCGTCAGACCGGCAAGACCGCCATCATTCTCGACACCTTCCTCAATCAGAAGCCTGCACATGATGCTGGTGGCGATGACAAGATGTTCTGCGTTTACGTGGCTATCGGTCAGAAGCGCTCCACCGTCGCCCAGTTCGTCAAGGTTTTGGAAGAGCGTGGCGCTCTGAAATACTCCATCATCATCGCGGCAACCGCTTCTGATCCTGCTCCCATGCAGTATCTGGCTCCGTTCGCTGGTTGCACGATGGGCGAATATTTCCGCGACAAGGGCCAGCACGCCCTGATCGCTTATGACGACTTGTCCAAGCAGGCTGTTGCTTACCGTCAGATGTCGCTGTTGTTGCGTCGTCCTCCGGGCCGTGAAGCTTATCCTGGCGACGTTTTCTATCTGCATTCGCGTCTGCTTGAGCGCGCTGCCAAGCTCTCCGACGAGCGTGGCGCTGGTTCGCTTACCGCTCTGCCGGTTATCGAAACCCAGGGCAACGACGTGTCGGCCTTCATTCCGACCAACGTGATCTCGATCACCGACGGCCAGATCTTCCTTGAAACCGACCTGTTCTATCAGGGCATTCGTCCAGCTGTTAACGTTGGTCTGTCGGTTTCGCGCGTTGGTTCTGCCGCTCAGATCAAGGCCATGAAGCAGGTTGCTGGCTCGATCAAGGGTGAGCTTGCCCAGTATCGTGAAATGGCAGCCTTCGCCCAGTTCGGTTCCGACCTTGACGCTGCAACACAGCGCTTGCTGAACCGTGGTGCGCGCCTCACCGAACTTCTGAAGCAGCCGCAGTTCTCCCCGTTGAAGGTGGAGGAGCAGGTTGTTGTGATTTTCGCTGGTGTCAACGGATATCTCGATAAGCTTGCCGTCAGTGATGTCGGTCGGTTTGAGCATGGCGTGCTTTCCTATCTCCGGACAGAAGGCAAGGACATTCTCGATGCAATCCGCACGGAGAAGGCTATCAGCGATGACGTCAAGGGCAAGCTCAAGGCTGCTCTCGATACGTTCGCAAAGTCTTTCGCCTAAATCGGACTCGAGCCAAGGACGGATTAACGGATGCCTTCACTAAAGGATCTGAAAAACCGGATCGCCTCCGTCAAGGCGACGCAGAAAATCACCAAAGCGATGAAAATGGTCGCTGCGGCTAAGTTGCGTCGTGCGCAGGAGGCGGCCGAGGCCGCCCGGCCGTATTCCCAGCGCATGGGCGCCGTTCTCGCCAATATCGCCCAGGCGGTTGGAAGTGATGACGGCGTGTCTACGCTGATGACAGGCACCGGCAAGGACGACGTGCATCTGCTCGTGGTCTGCACTGCGGAGCGTGGTCTTTGCGGTGGTTTTAATTCACAGATCTCGCGTTTTGCGCGTGATCATGTGCGCAGCTTGCTGGCAGCGGGCAAGACCGTGAAGATCTATTGCGTCGGCAAGAAGGGCTATGACAGTCTGCGCCGGGAATTCGGCGCATTGATCGTTGAGCGGACTGAGTTTCGCGAGGTCAAGCGCGTTGCGTTTGAAAATGCGGATACGGTTGCCCGCAAGGTGATCTCCATGTTCGACAAGGGCGAATTCGACGTCTGCACCTTGTTCTATTCGGAGTTCAAGTCGGTTATAAGCCAGATCCCAACAGCCCGGCAGTTGATTCCAGCGGCTGTAGGCGACGCTCCGGCAGCTTCCAGCAGCGCTGCCGCGATCTATGATTACGAACCGGATGCGGCTTCGATCCTGTCCGACCTGATCCCGCGTAACATTGCGGTGCAGATTTTCCGTGCGCTTCTTGAAAACGCAGCCGGTGAAATGGGTGCCAAGATGAGCGCGATGGACAACGCCACGCGCAACGCGGGTGAGATGATCAACAAGTTGACGCTGAGTTACAATCGCCAGCGGCAGGCCAAGATCACCACCGAACTCATCGAAATCATTGCAGGCGCCGAAGCGCTCTGAGCTTGAACAAAAGAGGGTATGAATATGGCTAGGGCAGCGACCCAGACATCTCCCGCAGCGGGCAAGGTGACCCAGGTCATCGGCGCCGTCGTCGATGTGAAATTCGACGGCGTCTTGCCGCCGATCCTGAATGCGTTGGAAACAGAAAACGGCGGTCAACGCCTGATTCTGGAAGTGGCGCAGCATCTCGGTGAAAATGTGGTGCGTACAATTGCCATGGACTCGACCGAAGGTCTGGTGCGTGGCCAGCCGGTTTCCGATACCGGCGCTCCGATCTCCGTGCCTGTCGGCGACGAGACGCTCGGACGTATTCTGAACGTCATCGGCGAACCGGTCGACGAACTTGGACCGGTGACGACGACTGCTCGTCGCGCCATCCATCAGCCTGCTCCTGAGTATGTTGAGCAATCGACTGAATCTCAGATCCTGGTGACCGGCATCAAGGTTGTTGACCTTCTCGCTCCTTACGCCAAGGGCGGTAAGATCGGCCTGTTCGGTGGTGCTGGCGTTGGCAAGACCGTTTTGATCATGGAATTGATCAACAACGTTGCCAAGGCGCACGGCGGCTACTCGGTATTTGCTGGCGTGGGTGAACGTACCCGCGAAGGCAATGACCTGTACCACGAAATGATCGAATCCAAGGTGAACGTCGACCCGCATGAAAACGGCGGCTCTGCTGCTGGTTCCAAGTGCGCCCTCGTTTACGGCCAGATGAACGAGCCTCCGGGTGCGCGTGCGCGTGTAGCCTTGACCGGTCTGACCATCGCTGAAGACTTCCGCGACAAGGGCCAGGACGTTCTGTTCTTCGTGGACAACATCTTCCGCTTCACGCAGGCTGGTTCTGAAGTGTCGGCTCTTCTGGGTCGTATTCCTTCGGCCGTTGGTTATCAGCCAACACTGGCAACCGACATGGGTGCCCTGCAGGAACGCATCACCACCACGAACAAGGGTTCCATTACCTCTGTTCAGGCGATTTACGTTCCCGCCGACGACTTGACCGACCCGGCTCCTGCAACCTCGTTCGCCCACTTGGACGCAACGACCGTTCTGAACCGTTCGATTGCTGAAAAGGGTATTTACCCGGCTGTTGACCCGCTCGACTCCACCTCGCGTATGCTCGACCCGATGGTTGTCGGTGAAGAACATTACGAAGTGGCTCGTAAGGTTCAGTCGACGCTGCAGCGTTACAAGTCGCTCCAGGACATCATCGCGATCCTTGGGATGGACGAACTGTCCGAAGACGACAAGATCGCGGTTGCCCGCGCCCGTAAGATCGAGCGCTTCCTGTCGCAGCCTTTCCACGTTGCCGAAATCTTCACCGGCTCGCCAGGCAAGCTCGTGTCGCTGGAAGACACGATCAAGGGCTTCAAGGGACTGGTCAATGGCGACTATGACCATATGCCGGAAGCCGCCTTCTACATGGTCGGCTCGATGGACGAAGCCATCGAAAAGGCAAAGAAGCTGGCAGCTGTTGCTGCCTGATCCATGGATCGACGAACGCACGGTTTTTAGCCGTGCGTTCAGTTTCCAGCGTTAGAAAGTAAAAAGCCATGGCTGACAATTTCAATTTCGAATTCGTTTCCCCCGAGCGGTTACTGATCTCGGAAAAGGTAAGCGAGGTTGTCATTCCGGCGACCGAAGGTGAGATGACCGTCATGGCCCACCATGCGCCGACGATGACGGTGATCAAGCCGGGTGTTGTAACGGTGAAGTTCGCTTCCGGAAAAACCGGCAAATATGTTATTTTCGGCGGTTTTGCCGATATCACACCGGAAAGACTGACCCTGTTGGCGGAAAGCGCCGTGCCAGTCGATGAATTGAGCCGTGATACGCTGATGAAGCGGATCGAGCTGGCCAAAGCTGAACTGGACGATACGGAAAATCACGAACATCGCACCAAGCTGGAACAATTCTTGAACGCGATGACGCATCTGAACGGCGTGCTGGTTCCAGCCTGATCGACGCTGCTCTTCATTTTTCGGTTATCAAGGCGGCCCTCGTGGCCGCTTTTTTGTGGTAATATCTAAAACCTCTTCGATTTCATCAAGCCTCCTTAATATATTGTAATTTTTTGAGTTTTCCGCATAGTTTTCTCGTTCAGTCCGGTTGAATCTGGGAAAATATGCGAGAAGCGGTCGATGATTTTTAAAACGCTTTTCGGCCGTTCCATTTAATGTATGCTCCTCCCATATTCAGTTTAAGATAAACACGTCCAAAACTTCGCTTCCTGCCATTCAGTATTGGGATAGGCGAGTCTGTGTTTTCGGGACTGGTGTTATAGTGTCGTTTTTCAGATGTTCTTTGTCGCTCTCGGCATAGTGTCATTGCGGGCTCCCAATGGTGCTGATGCTCTCGGAAGCATTCTGACGGCGTTCTGCTCTCAAATGATTGCGCTACCATGATTTTTTATGTCGCAAGGGGTCATTCTAACTCAAAAATGGCCGGACGGCGCGGTTGACACTCGCCTCACGTAACGTCACTGTCCGGGCTTACTCAGAAGTAATACTCTTCTCAATCGATTTAGAAGTGAAGTAAAGCGCTGCAGGTGACGAACGCAATAAACCTTCATAAGCACGGCCGCATGGGGAGAGCCTAAGGACGTCCGGCATCGCATTTCGTGCATTTTTTGCCGTTTCGAAATTATGTTGTAGTCTATAACAGTGCCTTTCAACCCTCTGGGATTGAAGAGCTTTCGCAGCAGATCTCCATGCGGAGACGCGCGATAAGGCGTGAATACGGGGTTAGTAACGCGGGTAGTTTCGCGGTCAGGAGTGGGGACATGAAGGTCGGCATAGTGGGAGCGGGCATGGTGGGCAGTGCATCGGCCTATGCGTTAACAATGCTTGGCATCGCCTCGGAAATCGTGCTGGTCGATTATAATACGGATCTGGCCCAAGCCCAGGCCGAGGACATTTCCCATGCCGTGCCATTCGTCTCCGCAACCCTTGTGCGGGCCGGACATTATGATGATTTCGCCGGATCTGGCGTAGTTATCATCTCGGCAGGTGTCAGCCAGAAACCGGGTGAAACCCGCCTCGAATTGCTTGGCCGCAATGCGGACGTATTCCGTCAGGTCGTGGACCAGGTTCTCGCAGCCGCACCGAATGCAATTTTGCTGATCGCTTCCAATCCTGTCGATATCATGACCGATATCGCGACCCGCCTCTCGGGCCTTGCGCCACAGAGAGTGATCGGCTCCGGCACCATACTCGACACCGCACGGTTTCGCAGCCTGCTGGGGCGGTATCTGGAGATTTCACCGCAATCCGTCCATGCCTATGTTCTGGGCGAGCATGGCGATAGCGAAGTGTTGGCCTGGTCGAACGCGATGGTTGGCGCCGTGCCATTGATGTCCTTTGCCGAACAGGCGGGCAAGCCGGTGACGGATGCGGTTCGCAGTGAGATCGACGCCGGTGTGCGCCGCGCCGCCGACAAGATTATCAAGGGAAAAGGTGCCACCTATTACGGTATCGGTGCCGGTCTGGCACGGATCGTCAAGGCGATTGCCAGCGATCAGCGTGACGTGCTTTCCGTTTCCAGCGTCACCGCGGAACTGGCAGGCGTCACCAATGTTGCGGCATCCGTGCCACGGGTGATTGGCTCGAGCGGAATTCTGATGGATCTTGTGCCTGATCTTGATGAAACAGAGCGGATTGCCTTGGCCAAGAGCGCGAGGATGCTGAAGGATCTCGCGCTGTCTGTGCCATGTTGAGCCGTTTTTGTCCGTCGCTGATCCGCCTCCCTTCATCCGGTGTTCAGCAGTCCGTAGACATTGTCATTCGATGGAACCTATGATCGCTTCTTCAAGAGACGCCGAAATGCCGGCGAGCCAATTGGCCAACTTCATGCAGAAAGCAGCAGGCGCCGCTGCTCTTCTGAAAGCCCTGTCCCATGAAAACCGGCTGTTGATCCTGTGTATTCTCAGCGAAGGAGAAAAGACGGTCGGCGAGTTGGAAGCGCTCCTGCAATTGCAGCAGGCCATTGTTTCACAGCAACTGGCACGGTTGCGGATGGACAATCTGGTGGAAAGCCGGCGGTCCGGGCGCCAGATTTATTATTCGATCACCAATCCGGCGGTGAAGGAACTGGTATCGGTGCTGTACCAGATGTATTGTTCGCCTGCGGGCGAGGAGACGACATTCGACCTGCGTGATTGATGCGCATGGGACTGCCGACGAAGGACGTGCTTCGGCCTTTCCGATGATTCAAGGCTCGGGCGACAGGCGGGGCAGCGATGATCGACAAGCTGGAATTTTTCATTGCTCTTGCCCGTGCCCAGCATTTCGGTCGTGCTGCGGAAGAATGCGGCATCTCCCAGCCCACGCTGTCTGCGGCCATCCGCCAGCTTGAGGGTCAACTGGGTGTGATCCTGGTGCAACGCGGTTCCCGGTTTCAAGGTCTGACGCCCGAGGGACAGCGGGTGCTGGAATGGGCGCGGCGGATTGTCGGTGATGCGCGCACCATGCGTGAGGAAATGCGAGCGGCGCGCAATGGTCTGGCTGGGCATATTCGCCTCGCGGTGATCCCGACAGCGCTGGCCATGGTGCAGAGGCTGACGGAGCCATTTCAGGCGCATCACCCGGCTGTGACGTTCCAGGTGGTGTCGCGCAATTCTCTCCAGGTCCTCAGCCTTCTGGAAAATCTGGAGATTGATGCGGGTATCACCTATCTCGACAATGAACCGCTTGGCCGGGTGACGTCCGTGCCACTCTATGCCGAGCGTTATCACCTGATTGCTGCGACCGGCACGCCGCTGGCCGACCGGGAAAGCGTGACCTGGCAAGAGGTTTCCGATCTTCGGCTTTGCCTATTAACGCCCGATATGCAGAACCGGCGCATCATCAATCAACATTTCACCGAGGCGGGGGTGGTGCCTCGGCCGACGCTGGAATCCAACTCGATGATCGTGTTGTTTTCTCATATTCGGACCGGGCAATGGTCGTCGATCATGCCGCGTAACGTGGCGGAATCCTTCGGTTTTCCGGAGGAAATTCGCATGGTGCCGATTGTAGAGCCGCAGGCCCAGCATCTGGTCGGGCTGGTCGCGACCCATCGTGAACCCTATACGCCATTGGTTTCGGCGCTGTTGCATGAAGCGCGCCGCCTCGCGGCTGCACAAGCCTTCGATAGGTTTTTTCTATCGCGTAACGATACAGCAGTATTGACCTGAGCGACTGGCTGGATTCATTCTCGCAAAACGGGTGAGTGTACCGTCTTGCCGCACGACGCATGCCGTTGTTGCTGGCCGCTGAGGAGGAAGCAATGAATATGCATGTGGTTGCGGAGGCCGATATGGCCAGGGTGGAGGCGATCATTGATGGCCTCAAGCATCTCGAAGGCCCCCTTCTGCCGATCCTGCATGCCATTCAACGCGAATTCGGGTGTGTGCCTGATAGCGCCAAACCGGTGATTGCCCGTGCCTTAAACCTGTCGCGGGCCGAAGTGCATGGGGTCGTCAGTTTCTACCATGATTTTCGCGATCATTCCTCCGGTCGCCATGTCCTGAAACTCTGTCGGGCCGAGGCTTGCCAATCCCTAGGTGGCGAGCCTCTCGGCGAAACGATCAAGGCCCGGCTCGGTATCGACTGGCATGAAACCACCGCTGATGGTGCGGTGACGTTGGAGCCGGTTTTCTGTCTCGGGCTCTGTGCCTGCGCGCCCGCCGCCATGCTGGATGGGGAATTGCATGGCCGGTTGGATGAGCACTGTCTTGACGACCTGCTGATGGAGGCCCGTCGATGAGCGGGCCGATGAGCATTACCGTTTTCGTTCCCCGTGATGCCGCTGCCTTGGCGGTCGGAGCCGATAAGGTTGCCGCCGCCATAGAGCGGGAGGCTGCGGCACGCCATGCCGATGTGACGATCATTCGCAATGGATCTCGCGGCATGCTTTGGCTGGAAACCCTGGTCGAAGTGCGCACGGAAAGCGGCCGGATCGCCTATGGTCCAGTCAAGCCTTCCGATGTCGCTGGCCTGTTCGACGCCGGGTTTTTGACGGGAGACTGCCCATCCGCTCTGTCATGGCTTGACCAGCGATATTCCTTTCCTGAAGAACCAGACCCGGCTGACCTTTTCCCGTTGCGGCATTACCGATCCGCTGTCTCTGGAAGATTATCGGCATTACAAGGGTCTGACCGGCCTCGCAAAAGCGATTGCCATGCCGCCCGCCGACATTGTCGCCCAGGTCACCGAAAGCGGCCTTCGTGGTCGCGGCGGGGCGGGCTTTCCCACCGGCATCAAATGGAAAACCGTGGCGGACGCCAAAGCCGACCAGAAATACATCGTTTGCAACGCCGATGAAGGCGATAGTGGCACCTTTGCCGACCGGATGATCATGGAGGGTGATCCCTTCGTGCTGATCGAAGGCATGGTGATTGCCGGGATCGCTGTCGGTGCCACCAAGGGCTATGTCTATACCCGCTCGGAATATCCTCATGCCATCGCCGTGATGCGTGAGGCCATCGAGATTGCCCGCAAGCAGGGTATTCTGGGAGCATCCGTGTTAGGCTCTGCTTACGCTTTCGATATGGAGGTCCGGGAGGGAGCCGGCGCCTATGTCTGTGGTGAGGAAACCTCGCTGCTCAACAGCCTGGAAGGCAAACGTGGCGTGGTACGGGCCAAGCCGCCGCTTCCGGCGCTGGAGGGGCTGTTCGGCAAGCCAACCGTTGTCAACAATGTCATGTCGCTGGCCTCCATTCCTGTTATCATGGACCGTGGCGCACAGTTCTACCGCGATTACGGCGTTGGCCGGTCGCATGGCACCATCCCGATCCAGATTGCTGGGAATGTCAAACACGGTGGCCTTTACGAGACCGCCTTTGGCCTGACGCTGGGCGAGATCATCAACGATATCGGTGGCGGCACCTTGACGGGCCGTCCGATAAAGGCGGTGCAGGTGGGCGGGCCGCTGGGCGCTTATTTCCCGCCCTCGCTGTTTGACACGGTGTTCGATTACGAGGCCTTTACCGCAGCCGGTGGCTTGATCGGCCATGCCGGGATCGTGGTTTTCGATGACAGCGCCGATATGCTGAAACAGGCCCGGTTTGCCATGGAATTCTGTGCTGTCGAAAGCTGCGGCAAGTGTACGCCCTGTCGGATCGGCTCGACACGGGGCGTCGAAACCGTGGACCGGATTGCAAAGGGCATTGAGCCGGAAAAGAACAAGGTGCTGCTGGAAGATCTCTGCAACACCATGAAATTTGGATCGCTTTGCGCGCTTGGCGGCTTTACGCCCTATCCTGTGATGAGCGCGTTGACGCATTTCCCGCAGGATTTTGCGCCTGCCCCCCTCGTTGAAGCGGCGGAGTAAAGACCATGTCTCTGATCCATGAAATTGATTACGGCACTCCGGCTTCCTCATCCACCGAAACTGTGACGCTGACCATTGATGGCCGCGAGGTGACGGTGGCAGCGGGCACGTCGATCATGCGGGCTTCGATGGAGGCCGGTATTCAGGTGCCGAAGCTGTGCGCCACCGATATGGTGGATGCCTTCGGTTCCTGTCGGCTCTGTCTGGTGGAGGTCGAGGGCCGCAATGGCACTCCGGCCTCCTGCACCACGCCCTGCGCGCCCGGCATCGTCGTTCACACCCAGACGGAACGGCTTAAAGCCATCCGTAAGGGGGTGATGGAGCTTTACATCTCCGATCATCCGCTGGACTGCTTGACCTGTGCCGCCAATGGTGATTGCGAATTGCAGGACATGGCCGGTGCTGTTGGCCTGCGGGATGTGCGCTATGGCTACGAGGGTGATAATCACGTCAGGACAAGGGCCGGTGACGGGTTGAATGCCCGCTACATGCCGAAGGACGAAAGCAATCCCTATTTTACCTATGATCCCTCCAAATGCATCGTCTGCTCACGGTGTGTGCGGGCCTGCGAGGAAGTGCAAGGTACGTTTGCGCTGACCATCGAGGGGCGTGGCTTCGACAGCCGGGTCTCGCCGGGCGCCCATGAGGCGTTTCTGGAATCGGAATGTGTGTCCTGCGGGGCCTGCGTGCAGGCCTGTCCGACCGCGACGCTGACGGAAAAGTCTGTCATCGCCATTGGCCAGCCGGAGCATTCACTGGTGACGACCTGCGCCTATTGCGGCGTTGGCTGCTCCTTCAAGGCGGAAATGCGCGGCGAAGAACTGGTGCGCATGGTGCCGTGGAAAGACGGCAAGGCCAATCGCGGCCATTCCTGCGTCAAGGGCCGGTTTGCCTATGGCTATGCCAGCCACAAGGATCGCATTCTGAACCCGATGGTCCGTGAAAAAATTACCGATCCCTGGCGGGAAGTGAGTTGGGAGGAGGCTTTTGCCCATGTGGCCTCCGAATTCAAGCGGCTGCAATATCAATATGGTCGCGATTCCATCGGCGGTATTACCTCCTCGCGCTGCACCAATGAAGAAACCTATCTGGTGCAGAAGCTGATCCGGGCTGGCTTTGGCAATAACAATGTCGATACCTGCGCCCGCGTCTGCCATTCGCCGACCGGTTATGGTCTCGGCCAGGCCTTCGGTACGTCGGCGGGTACGCAGGATTTCGACAGTGTCGAGCATTCCGATGTGGTGCTTGTCATCGGCGCCAATCCGACCGATGGTCATCCGGTGTTTGGGTCGCGGCTGAAGAAGCGGCTGCGGAAGGGCGCGAAACTGATCGTTATCGATCCGCGCCGCATCGATCTGGTCAAGACACCGCATGTCGAGGCGGCTTTCCATCTGCCGCTGAACCCCGGCACCAATGTTGCGGTGCTGACGGCGCTGGCGCATGTAATCGTCACCGAAGGTCTGGCCAACGAGGCCTTTATTCGTGAGCGCTGCGACTGGTCGGAGTTTGAGGATTGGGCGGCTTTTGTGGCCGAATCTCAGCACAGCCCGGAAGCAACCGAGATGTTTACCGGTGTGCCTGCCGCCGATCTGCGTGGCGCGGCAAGGCTTTATGCTACCGGCGGCAATGGCGCGATCTATTACGGGCTCGGCGTGACCGAACATAGCCAGGGCTCGACCACGGTCATGGCGATTGCCAATCTGGCCATGGCGACCGGCAATATCGGTCGTCCGGGGGTCGGGGTAAACCCGCTGCGTGGGCAGAATAATGTGCAGGGGTCCTGCGACATGGGGTCTTTCCCCCATGAGCTGCCGGGCTATCGGCATATTTCGGACGATGCCACCCGCGAGACCTTCGAGAAACTCTGGGGTGTGACGCTGAACAACGAGCCGGGCCTGCGTATTCCCAATATGCTGGATGCGGCGGTGGAAGGAACGTTCAAGGGTCTTTATGTCCAGGGCGAGGATATTCTGCAATCCGACCCGGATACCAAGCATGTTTCGGCGGGTCTGGCGGCGATGGAATGCGTGGTGGTCCACGATCTGTTTTTGAATGAGACCGCCAATTACGCCCATGTCTTCCTGCCGGGCTCGACCTTCCTGGAAAAGGACGGCACGTTCACCAATGCCGAGCGACGCATCAACCGGGTGCGCAAGGTGATGAGCCCGAAGAACGGCTATAGCGATTGGGAAGTGACCCAGAAAATGGCCCAGGCCATGGGTCTAGGCTGGAATTACAGCCATCCGTCCGAGATCATGGCGGAAATCGCCGCGACGACGCCAAGCTTCGCCGGTGTTTCCTATGAGATGCTGGAGAAAAAGGGGTCGGTGCAATGGCCGTGCAATGAAAAGCACCCAGAAGGTTCGCCGATCATGCATGTCGATGGCTTCGTGCGCGGCAAGGGTAAGTTTATCCGCACCGAATATGTGGCGACGGACGAGCGCACCGGCCCGCGCTTCCCGCTCTTGCTGACCACCGGGCGTATTCTGTCGCAGTATAATGTCGGCGCGCAGACGCGGCGCACCGAAAATACCGTCTGGCATGGAGAAGACCGGCTGGAAATCCATCCGCATGATGCCGAGCAGCGCGGTATCAAGGAAGGAGACTGGATCAAGCTGGCCAGCCGCTCCGGCGACACGACGCTGCGGGCGCTGATTACCGACCGGGTGGCGCCGGGCGTGGTCTATACCACCTTCCATCACCCGGATACGCAGGCCAATGTCATCACGACAGATTATTCCGATTGGGCGACCAATTGCCCGGAATATAAGGTGACAGCAGTGCAGGTTTCGCCCTCGAACGGGCCGACCGAATGGCAGCGGGATTACGAGGAACTGTCGCGCCAGTCCCGCCGGATTTCCGGCAAGCTGGAAGCGGCGGAATAGGATGGCGGTCAGGGAGGATAGCGGGGAAGAGGGTTTTGCCGTCATGACGGAGATGAAAACCACTTGCCTCGTGCCGCAGATGCAGCATCGCCAAGGGGTTACCAAGGAGGCGCACCGGATCGTGCCGGAAGAAGTGCCGGTGGCCTTTTCCTATGGCGGCTCTACCCATGCGGTGATGATGGCGACACCGGCTGATCTGGAGGATTTTGCGCTGGGCTTTTCGCTGGCCGAGGGCATCATTACCCGGCTGGAGGAGGTTCTGGTCATCGAACCGATCGAGGCGGCAAGCGGCATCGATGTGCAGGTGACTTTGGTTGATACAACAGCGGAAGCCCTGACGACCCGTCGTCGCCGCATGGCGGGGCCGGTCGGCTGCGGTCTCTGCGGGATCGAGTCAATCGAACAGGCCAGCCGGGATGTCCCGCAGGTCGATGGCGGATTGACGCTGACACCGGCGGATATCCGTGAGGCTGTCGATGCGCTCAGCCGGGCGCAGGCGCTCAACCGGCAAACCCATGCGGTGCATGGGGCTGGTTTCTTCATTCCCGGTGAAGGCCTGTTGGCGATCCGGGAAGATGTGGGGCGTCACAATGCCCTTGATAAATTGGTCGGTGCGGTGTTGAAGGCCGGACGCCGAGGCGAAGACGGCGTGGTGGTTGTCACCAGCCGGTTGTCGGTCGAGATGGTGCAGAAGGCGGCTATGCTGGGCGCACCGATCCTGTTGGCGATTTCCGCTCCAACCGCGCTTGCAATTCGCACGGCGCAGGCGGCGGGCATGACCCTGATCGGTATTGCCCGTGGCGATGATTTTGAAGTCTTTACCCGTCCTGACCGCATAGTATCCGGGGTTTCCGCCGATGTCGCATGACCATATTGCTGAAAAACTGATCCGCATGGCAAATCAGATTGCCCAGTTCTTCAACACGCAGCCGGAGCATGAGCGGGTGCAGGGCGTGGCGACCCATATCAACAAGTTCTGGGAACCGCGCATGCGCCGCCAGTTCTTCGAGATGATTGATGCGGGCCAGGATGGATTTGATCCGCTGGTGATCGAGGCGGCGAAGTTGATTAAACGTCCGGTGGATAATAGTGCCGAGGCCTTTGGCATGGCGGGGCAGAGGACAGTCTGAAGGGCGGGCGACAGCTGAGTATGGCGCCGGATATTATAAAGATTTGAATAGGTTGAGGAGGCCGGTTATCGGACCTTTCGACACATGCGCTCTGTGCGATGGCAGCGATGACGCTGCGCGATGCAGAGAGTGAGGGGAACAGACCAGGCATGCTGATGCACTGGTTTTTGTTTGAGCAACGACTTCTCCAAATGCGGCTGGGGCCTCCGTTTGGATAGAAGCACGAGGAGGGATATTTATGGCAGTTACGAATGCGCCGGGGACAGCGCTGTCATCATCTGCCGGTTTGCTTGATCGGGAACGGATCATTGCAAAACCGGGTTTCAATCGCTGGCTGGTGCCGCCAGCAGCGCTTGCCATTCATCTTTGCATTGGCATGGCCTATGGTTTTAGCGTCTTCTGGCTGCCGCTCAGCAAGGCATTGGGCACCGCCGCGCCAGCAAGCTGTGCTGGTTTGTCACTTGTCGGCGCGCTGTTCACCACCGAGTGCAATTGGCGTGTCGCCGACCTCGGCTGGATCTACACTCTATTCTTCGTCCTGCTCGGCTGTTCCGCAGCGCTTTGGGGTGGGTGGCTGGAGCGGGTTGGCCCGCGCCGTGCCGGGTTTGTTTCGGCCTGCTGCTGGTGCGGCGGGATTCTGGTCGCGGCGCTGGGGGTTTTCACCCATCAACTGTGGCTGATGTGGATTGGCGCGGGCGTGATCGGCGGCATCGGGCTTGGCCTCGGCTATATCTCACCCGTTTCGACGCTGATCAAATGGTTTCCCGACCGGCGCGGCATGGCGACCGGCATGGCAATCATGGGCTTTGGCGGCGGGGCGATGATCGGTGCACCGCTCGCCAACCTGCTGATGGGCGTGTTCCGCTCCGATGCCGGGCCTGGCGTCTGGCAGACTTTCGTGGTCATGGCTGCCATCTATTTCGTCTTCATGATGGGCGGCGCTTTCGGTTACCGCATTCCGCCAGCAGGCTGGCGCCCAGAAGGTTGGACCCCGCCTGTTGCCAAGAGCAGCATGATTACCCATCGCCACGTGCATCTGCGTGATGCACACAAAACCCCGCAATTCTGGCTGATCTGGGCCGTGCTCTGCCTAAATGTCTCCGCGGGTATCGGGGTGATCGGCATGGCCTCGCCCATGCTTCAGGAAATTTTTGCCGGTGCGCTGATCGGTTTGCCGGACCTGACATTCTCGCAATTGGACACCGCGCAAAAGGCGCAGATCGCCGCCATCGCTGCCGGATTTACCGGATTGTTGTCGCTGTTCAACATTGGCGGGCGGTTTTTCTGGGCGTCGATGTCGGATAAGATCGGGCGCAAGAACACCTATTATTGCTTCTTCCTGCTCGGCATCCTGCTGTATGCGATGGCACCGACTTTGGCGGGCCTGGGCTCCAAGGCCCTGTTCGTTCTGGCCTTTGGCGTTATCCTGTCAATGTATGGCGGCGGCTTTGCCACCATTCCGGCCTATCTCGCCGATATTTTCGGAACGCAATTCGTGGGCGCCATTCATGGCCGGTTGCTGACCGCCTGGGCAACGGCGGGCATCGTCGGTCCTGTCGTGGTCAACTATATCCGCGAAGCCCAGATTGCTGCCGGGATTTCTCCCGGTCCAGCGCTTTACACCGGAACGATGTATATCCTGGCCGGCATGCTGGCGCTCGGTCTTGTCGCCAATGCCCTGATCCGTCCATTGCCGGAGAAATGGTTCATGTCGGATGACGAGGTTGCCGCTCTTCAGGCAAAGACTGCCGCCGCCAGTGCTGGCCCGACCGGCTCCTTCGGCATTGGCAAAGGCGGTTTCGACGCCAAGGCGGCGCTTGCCTGGGCCGTTGTCTGCATTCCCTTGCTCTGGGGCGTCTGGGTCACTCTGCGCAGCACGCTGGTGCTGTTTGGCTGACCAACCTTGCCATGCGGCCCTGCTCAGGCAGGGCGGCATTTCGCATGACAAAACAAAAGTACCAAAACAAAAAAAGCGGCCCGGTGAGGCCGCTTTCGATGCTACAGCGCCGTGCGTTTTATAAAACGCACGGCGCTGTAAGCTTTTGTTTACGCATCGGATTTATCCGAAAACCGGTTCCCACTTTTCGGTCCGATGCTCTATCGGTTTTTAAAGATCAGGCGGCCAGTTCTTCCAGCTCGCTGCCCTTGAACATCTTGGAAAGGTTCAGAAAGCAGATCATACCGTTTTCATTGGCGATGATGCCTTCGGAAAACGTCTTGTCGAAAGAGGCCGAAACTTCTGGCACCGGCTGAACCTGGCTGGAAGGAATGGTCAGGATGTCGGATACCCGGTCCACCAGCATGCCGATGACCATATTGTGCACTTCGGCGACGACAATGGCGGAGCGCTCATTGGCAACCGTGCTCTTCATGCCGAGCTTGTAGGCGAGATCGATGATCGGAATGACCGAACCGCGCAGGTTCATCACACCGATCACATCGGCCGGTGCATGCGGAATGGGTGTGGAAGGTGCCCAGCCGCGGATTTCGCGGATTGTGGTGGTCTTGACGCAGAACTCCTGATCATGCAGGCGAAACGCGATGATTTCGAGGTTTTCACCGCCGAAGCTGGTAGGGGTAATAGGTGTTGCCATGATATCCGTCCCGCCTGTCTTTCGCCCTCCGCTTCCTGTAAACAGGTTACCCGCCGGGGCTGTATTGCGATCATTAGTCTGGTGTTTCGTCCATGCGATGCGTAGCGATTGCCGCTACGCCGCATATTTGTCATGGCTCATCCTAGCGGAAGAATGTTTCTCAAATCTAAATTGTTCGAGCAGGTTGCGCAGGTTTTCGGTTTGCTGGGCGAGACCATGGCTCGCCGCCGAGCTTTCTTCCACCATGGCGGCATTCTGCTGGGTATTCTGGTCCATGGTGTTGACCGCCTTGTTGATTTCGGCAAGGCCTGTTGCCTGTTCCCGAGAGGCTTCGACAATGGCGCCGATATTGCGGTTGACCTCCTGAACTTCGGTCAGGATCGTCGTTAGCGCCTTGCCGGTTTCACCCACCAGCGACACGCCGGTTTCGACCTGGCTGGTCGACGTGGTAATCAGCAGCTTGATTTCCTTGGCGGCCTTGGCAGAGCGTTGCGCCAGTTCGCGCACTTCCTGGGCAACGACGGCAAAGCCTTTGCCTGCCTCGCCCGCGCGTGCGGCTTCAACCCCGGCATTCAGCGCCAGAAGGTTGGTCTGGAAGGCGATATCGTCAATCACGCCAATGATGTTTGAAATCTCGTTGGAGGAGTTTTCAATCTGGCCCATGGCGTCAATGGCATTGCGAACCACCTGGCTGGAGGCTTCGGCCTGGGCCTTGGTGCGAGCAACGAGATTGGCGGCTTCCGCTGCCCGTTTTGCGCTGTCGGTGACCGTTTGGGTCACTTCCTCAAGGGCTGCGGCGGTTTCCTCGACAGAGGCAGCCTGCTGCTCGGTGCGGCGGGAGAGATCGTCAGAGGCGGATTTGATCTGGTTTGTTCCGGCGGCGATTGCATTGGCGTTCATGGCCACCGTTCGCATCGCAGTCGTCAGCTTTTCCATGGCATTGTTCAGGTCCAGCCGGATCTGGTCGAGGCCTGAAACAAAAGGCCGCTCCAGCGTCACCGTCAGGTCGCCATCCGAAAGAGCCTGCAAAGCGTGCCCGATTTCCTGCACGCACCGCACCCGGTCGGTGACATCGGTGGCGAATTTCACCACCTTGATCACTTTGCCATCGGCATCGAAGATCGGGTTATAGGAGGCTTGAATCCATGCCACCTTGCCACCTTTGCCGATACGCTTGAACTCCTCTGCGATGTACTCGCCATTGCTGAGTTTTTCCCAGAACAATTTGTAGTCGCGGCTCGCTGTATAGGAGGGTTCACAGAACATCGAATGGTGTTTGCCCTGGATTTCCGCCCAGCTATATCCCAGCACCGTCAGGAAGTTTTCGTTGGCCGAAAGAATGTTGCCGGTCTTGGTAAATTCAATGACGGCCTGGACGCGGGAGATCGCGGCCATCTTGCCTCGGTCTTCAAGGGTCTGCAATTGCGCGGCGGTGACATCGTTTGCGATCTTGACCACCTTGTAGGGCTTGCCCCTGGAATTGCAGACAGGATTATAGGAGCCGTTGATCCAGACTTCCTGACCTGCCTTGTTGATCCGCTTGAAGGTGGCCGTTTCCGATTGCCCGCCTGACAGCTTTTTCCAGAATGCCTTGTATTGCTCCGAGGATACATAGGAAGGATCACAAAACAGCGCGTGCTTGCGCCCTTTGAGTTCCTCGGGCCGATACCCCATCAACCGACAGAACACGTCGTTGGCGGTGATAATCGTGCCTTCGAGATCGAACTCGATGACGGCCTGCGATTTTGCAAGCGCCGACAGAATGTTTTCTGCATCTGAACCGAAACCCAGCATCATTCTTCCTCTGTGCCCTGTAGCGCGCGTATCCTGTTGGGGCATGCCCTGATAACGCCGTAGCGCTTGTATTTCTCGAACCATACCAAGGCTCGAAGATGTGAATCACATCCTCGCCTTGTGGAATTGCAAGTTGAATACGAAAATCATTTTCAATGACTGTTCGTATCATTCTTCAGTGTGATCGATTTTTTAGATCCAAGGGCCTATGCATAACGCCGAACCGTATTGGCTCGTGTGACGTCAAGTAAGGAGAGCAATCTCACATGCTTTGTTGTGTGATCGATGGCCTTGCCTTGGCTTAACCCCTATATTCATACAGTTATTTTATTAAAAAATAGCTATTCAAGCTTTCCTTTGAATAGCGTCGATACCTCTGGTCTTTTAGGGCCGTTAAGGACACTGGACGTCTGGTGCTTCTCAAGCTGAATTTTACCGACAATTCGCTGTACAATTTCTTAAGTCCTCGCCGGATTTAACGAGAAAACGATCCAGAGCGTAAAAAATATTTAGTCGAGATTTATGCCTGCGATAAAGCGCTGGCGATCCACGGTTTTGTTTTTCCAAAATTCCTTGATTCTAAATCGATTAGGAAATTATGAATTAAATTCAGGATGTTAAGCATCGCGTTCTTATGAGGATACGATGCCATACAGCGAGTAGATCGCGTCTTGAACCTGTCGGAGACGTTTTGAGTCTGACGGTCTCTAGTATTCCTTCTCATAGAACACGCCGCCTCCGCTCGATCCACTGGCGCCTGCCTCACCTTTCAGCTTGAAGCCACGGCCGACATCCAGGTTGATCACGGCCTTGCTGCCGGTGCTGCCCTGCTGGAATTCGAGATAGGTTTTGTCGTTCAGATATTTTCCGGCACTGAACTGGGTATTGCCCTTGGAATCGGTGCTGATGTCGAGATCGTCGACGCCAACGGCGCTGCGAAGACTGTTGAACAGCGATGTCGAATTGCCACCGCCCAACTGACCGACGGCATCCGCCAATTGAGCAATTTGCAGCGGCGACAGTTTCGCCATCGACTGGCCGAAAATAAGCTGGGCCAGCACCTCGTCCTGCGGCAGGGCGGGCGCGGAAGAAAAGCTGATATCCGGGTCGGTCGCCACGCCGGACACCTTGGCTGTCAGCGTTGTACTGCCTGATGTGCTGGTAGTCTCGAAGTCGACGACCGGGATAAGGCCACCGCTAAAGGTGATTTTGCCTGAGCTGAAATCCAGCCGCTTGGTGAGAATGACCATTCGGCCTCGACGCATGGTGAAGCCGCCCGAGACTTGCGGTGCTGCGATACTGCCCTTGATAGTCACGGTGCCGCCCAATTCGGCGTCGATCCCGCGTCCCCGCACGAAGATCTGCGAGGGCGCCGCGATTTGCAGGTCGAGCAGAACTGGCGAATTGCTGCCATCACTTGGTTTTTCCGGATTGAGGATTTCGGTCTGGCGGCGCACGTCAGCCGGAGCGTTCTTGTGCTTGATGTCGAGCTGGGCAATCGATCCCGGCAGCCGGGACGGAATGGTGATCGAGGTCTTGTCCAGCGTCAGCTTGCCGGACAGGGTCGGTCCATCCATCAACGGGCCTTTGAACCCCAAAGTGCCGTTGACGGTGGCAGCGACCAGCGTACCATCGACGTAGACGGCGTTGTCGAGCTTGATTGTAAGATCGCTTGGAAATCCCTGACCTTTCAGGTCGATCGTGCCGGTCGCCGATACCCTGCCTCCGGCGGAAATCCTGCCGGTGGCGGAGTTGATGCGGGCCTGATCGCCGGTCAAGGCAATATTCACCGCCAATTGCTCAAGAGCGATATTGTGCTTCACATCGATCAGTCGTGCCTTGGCCGTGGTGACGGAGCCGGATAAAGCCGGGGAAGACAGGGTGCCGCCAATGCGAATATCGCCATTGGCCGTGCCTTCCGCTGTCAATCCTTGCTTGGTCAACAGGCCCTGCAAGGCGCTGAGCGGCAGATTGGCCTTGAACGCCATATTGATGGGCTTGTCGCCGGTCAGGGTCAGCGAGCCGCCGCCCGTGACATTCAGGCCGCCGCCACCGGTCACGCGGCTATCTACTGACAGGCGATTGTCCGTAAAGGTGCCGGACGCTGCAATCGCCAGAGGCGGCAGGCCAGCAGCCTGCATCTGCGTGACACTGGCATCGTCGAGGCGCAGGTCATAAGCGATCTTCGGGGCGGAGGTGCTGCCGGTGGCGGTGATCTTGCCGGATAGTGTGCCGGTCGCGCCCAGATTGGCAGACACTGTATTGGCAAGCGAGGCGGGGAGCGCGTTGATCTGCGCTGTCACATCCAGAACCGTGCCTGCCTTGCCGGCGACCGTGATTGTGCCAATGCCAGCCTTGATGGTGAGCGTGTCGATTGTCGCCGTGCCATTTTCCACTGTGATATCAGTGGGCCGGGCCAGCGTCACCGGGATACCGCGTGGGCTGGCGGCAAAATTCTGAAGGGCAATGCCGATGCTATTGCCATCCTGCTGCACCAGCGCTTTTCCGGTCAAAGGTGCATTGTCGTATCGGCCCGAAAGGTCGATATCGGTGCGGGTTCCTCTCCGGTCGAACTGAAGCGCCAACTGTTCCACGAGGGCAGAGCCGGTGGAGATCCGGTCCGCCTTCACCATGCCCTGCAAGGCCAGCGACTGGAGGTCGTTGGTGGTCACATCGACCGAGGGCTGGGCGATTGTTGTCGTGCCCTGGCGCATGGCAGTGCCGTTGGCCTTGATCCGGGCGGCAATCTTGCCATTGGCCTCGTCCAGCCTGATGGAGCCTTTCAGGTCGCCCGATGCGGTCTGTCCACCAAGGGCTGCCAGCAGGCCGAGATCGGGAAAGTCAAAATCGACAGAGCCGCTGGGAAGGTGGGCACGGGAAAAGTTCAACGCGCCGTTCAAGCTGTTATCACCCACCGTCAAGCTCAGATCCGGCAGAGCGATGACGCCGTCTTTGGAGGTGAGGTTGAGGTTGGAACGCACCGGCTTGCCATCCAGCGCGCCTTGCGCGGTCAGCGTCGCAGAAGGCGCGCCGCGTGTCAGGTCGGCTTTCGCCGCCATGGAAAAGTCGGTGAGGGCGCGGCCAGCAAGCTTTGCGGCATCGATGGTGATCTTGCCATCGGCCCGCAACGCATTGATCGGGCCATCGGCCTGGAGCTCGAAGGCTGCTTTGCCCGATGCATTGGCCTGCAAGATGCTGAGATCAGTGACCGTTCCCGACAAAGTGGCGGCGAGCTGCTGCCTGGCAAAAGACAGCTTGCCCGAGGCGTTCAGCAGTCGTGTTTCCAACGCAAAACCGGGAATGACAATTCCATCCCCTGCGGAATAGCGTGCCTCGCCGGAAAGCTTCACCATATTGGTTTGCTCGGTGCCACCAGGCGTTCCCACCAGCTTTTCCGTAACGGCCTGTGGCAGGGCTTCCGGCCGGGCGAACAGTGAATACTCCGCCTCCACGGCCTTGCTGGCGAGGGTATAGGCCGCTGTTACGCTGCCGCCAAGCGCGGGGCTTTCGATGGTGAGCGGTTGAGCGACAATCTGCTGAGGGCTGACCGCTATCGGTGCCTTGAGGGTCAGCGGCGCTTTTATGGCACGCGCCAGCGTCGGGTCTGTCAGTTGCACCTGCTGCACGGTCAGTGTGGTGTCGATGCTGCCGGAACGGGTGGACAGATTAAAAGCCGGGGCGCTTGCCGTCAGGGCAATGCCGCCAAACGTGCCCTGCGGCAGTGTCAGGCTCTCCAGCGACGCGGTCGTTTCAAGCTTTGCAGCTTCGGCAGCCCCGGTCAGGCTGAATGTCAGGCGGGAGACGTGTGCGACAAGGGTGCCGTCGTCCAGCGGCCAACGGATCGCGGCCGGGCCATTCTTGCCGGTCAGTGTGGCGTGAAGGGAATTTTCGCCTTTCGGCGTATAGGTGCCGCTTGCGGCAAGCGACAGGCTGCCGGTCTCGACGCTGCCTTTTTCCACGCTCAGGGCGCCGTCATCGGAAAGACGCGCAGCAATGTCGATCATCGTCTTGCCGGCAAACAGGTCGCGAAGATTGGCGGGCAACAGGCTATCGAAGGCACCGGCGCCATTGATAGCCACATGCCGACCGTCCGCGGCCAGTCTATGGGTGGTGGTTATATCCAATCGTGGTGTACCGTCGAGCGTTGCCGTCAGCGAGCCCTTCCAGTCGTTGATCGGACCGCCGCCCTTCACCGTGATCGCAAGCGCCGGATCATCCGGCAATTGCAGCAGGTTGGCGAGGATTCCGCCCTTCGGCTCCTTCAGGGTGGCATTGACGTCCAGCCGGTTCTGCTGCGGCGCATAGGCGAGCTGGGCCGACAGGTTTGCCTGCGGCAGATCTGCACGGCTCACCGTCAGCTGCGAGGTGATGGCTTGCGGGTTTGCCTCACTGCCTCTCTGGGCCTCGACATTGCCGTCCAAAGCCAGTTTGGCTGCGGTGCCGAGCAGCGGTTGTTCCAGCCGGATTTCCGGCACGGACACCCGCTCGATACGGATATCCACCGGCAGGCTGAAGCCATTGCTGCTGGAGGTTTCTGTCGTGGTCTCCACGGTCGGCAAGGGCTTGCGGGCCAGGGTCAGGGAGGCGGCCTTGATCTGCGAGGCCTCGAAACGGCGTGACATCAGCGCCAGCGGCGACCAGTCGATGGAGAGATCCTGAATGCGGCCATAAGCACCGTTCGCGTCGGAAACGGTGATTGTGTCCACCCGCAAATGCCCGTCCAGCAGGCCGCTGATCCCGTCCACGGCGATGATCCGATTTGGCTTCGACACCAGTGAGGCGACGAAATCGCCGATGAAGCGGCTGCCAAACTGCGTCGTGCCGATCAGCGTCAGCGCCACGACCAGCATCGCGGCCAGCACCAGCAAACCATAGGCGAGGATGCGGCCAAGGCCTGAGAATAGGGTTTTAAGTGCGCTCACTGTCTACTACGACCTTCTTCTGTCCCGAAAGGCTGCTTCTTCGTCAGAAACTTTGTCCAATACCGACATATATGCCGTATTTGTCGCCGTCGGGATAGGGATTGAGCGGCACGGCCACATCCAGGCGGATCGGGCCGAACGGCGTCGCATAGCGCAGGCCGATGCCCGCGCCTGCCTTGATATCTGAGAAATCGGGCACATGCCCACTGGACACGGTGCCGACATCAAAGAACGGCACCAGGCCGATCGTCTCGGTTATGCCGATCCGTGTTTCCAGTGAGGCGGTCATGTAGGAAAGCCCGCCGGTTGCGTCATCAGCGCTGTTTCTGGGCGAAATGCTCTGGTATCCATAGCCGCGCACCGAGCCGCCGCCGCCAGCGAAGAACCGTCTGGTTGCCGGAATATCGGCAAGACTGCCGGTGCCGAACAGGGTGCCCACCGCCAGTTTGCCCGCCAGCACCACCCGGTCTTCCGCGCCAAGCCCGTAATAGCCGGAAATCGACCCTTCGAAATTGGAAAACACCGTACTGCCGAGGAATTCATAGCTCGGTGCTGCGCTGAGCGTGGCGCGGTAGCCGGTGGTCGGATTCATCTTGTTGTCGCGGGTATCGCGCACGTAATCGAGAGGCACGGAAAAGGTCAGATAATCGTTTCGGCCAAAGGCATCATCGATCCGGGCATATTCCAGCGCGGTTGCTGCCGAGACCGTGTCGTAATCATTCAATTCGTAGGCATAGCCCAGCTTGCCGGTGATGGTGTCGGCATCATAGGAATCGGTGCTGAGGGTTGCCGCCTTGACCGAGGTTTCCAATGTGCCGGATGGCAGCAGAAAACCCGGTTTGGTAAAAGTGATGCCAGCGGAATAATCGAAATCCGTTGCATCGGTTTTCTCGCCGATGCCGCTGACCGTGCCTTCGATCCGCAGGGATTCGGCCTGGCCAAACAGGTTGCGGTGGCCCCAATAGCCCTGCAAACCGGCGCCGTCGATGGTGTCATAGGTTGCTCCGGCCCCGAAATAGCGGAACTTGCCTTCCGAGACGGTGATATTGAGCGGAATGGCGCCCTGCGAGTTGAGTTTATCGGCTTGGGTGACGGTCACGCTGGAGAAGACGTTGAGCTTGCGCAAGCGGTCGGATGCCTTGCGCAGATCTTCCGGCGAATAGGGTTGACCGGCATTCAGCCTTGAATATTTCTGCACGAAACCGGGATCGACGGCCTTGGTGCCGGAAACTGCAACCGGACCCAGCGGCGCGACCGGCCCTGCGGCGACACCGATGGTCACATCCACCCGATCACTTTGATGGTCCGCGACCACCTGCCGCTCGGAAATGCGGGCGAGAGGGCGGCTTTGCGCCTTCAGATCATCGGCCATCTTGTTGGCGGCCTTGATAATCGCCAGGGAGCCGGCGGGTTTGCCCGTCACGAGATCATAGGCCGCTGGGTCAAGCTTTGCGGCATCGCCGGTCAGCGTTACCTTGCCGAGCGTAAAGACCGGGCCGGGCTCGACCTCTATTTTGACCGGCACGGGTTTCGTGCGGGGAAATTCGGGATTGGGGGGCAGGCTATCCAGGGGCGTGCCATTGACCTTTATGGTAATGACGCCGCCATAATAGGAGTGTTCGTAAAGTGTCGCCAGCAGCCGTTCCCGGTCCTCGCGGGCCTTTATGACCACGCCAAGATCGCCGGAGACCGGCTTGTCCTTCTCCTGGATCAGCTGGGAGCTTTGCTCCAGCGCATCTTTCAGGTCGCCGGAAGCATCTTTCGCATCGCGATTGCCGGAAGCTTCTTTCGACTGGAGATCGACAGAATAACGCACGGGATCGACGACATCCGTTTTGCCTTCATCGCGGCCCCACAGGGTTATCCCGAAAATCTTGAAGGCATAGGCGTCAACAGGAAACGACAAGGCTGCCGCACCCACGACGACACATGCCAGAGCGGTGCCTGACTTCCGAAACGCTTTACTGACATTCGGCAATGTCACCCTACTCGGTTTAAACAGTGTCTGAAGCCCTCAATCTGGCCGGAGCAAAACCATCCCGCACCCCTTGCTCCGAAATCGCTATTCCCATCCGCGATTATAGCCGGAACAGTTCATCGGTGAACTTTTCCGGTCGTGTATGGCCACCGCCGGATCGGGCCGAAAACGGCTCGATCCGGCGGTGGCTGGATGTCAGTAGCCGCGTGGGCAATTGTCGACGTAGCGACGGCCGTAGCGGTCACGATAGTAGCACTGGCCCGGCTGCTCGTTGACGCGTCCGATGATGGCGCCCGCTACGCCACCTACGGCAGCACCAACTGCGGCACCGCGGACATTGCCAGTGGCGACGCCGCCGATGATGGCACCCGATGCGGCGCCAATGCCAGCGCCCTTTTCGGTTTCCGTGCAACCGGCGACTGCCAAGCCTGCCAGAATGAGTATAATTGCCTTTTTCATGTCCATCTCCGTATTGGATTTATCCGGATACCCAGGTCTCGCCGTTCGTTCTTTTCCTGGACAGATTTGGGTCTTCCGGCGCGTCCGCCCCTGCGCTGATATTTTGTTATGCAGCATTATTTGTCGTCTTTTGACGCATTTCCTGCCGATTGTTGTCCATTGCTGGCCAATTGCTGGAATCCCAACATTGCCAAAACATATAGCGAGAGCGCCGAATGTCCACCGTAAACGCTCTGTTTTTTAAGGTGTCTCTCAAAGAGATTGCCAGCATGAACGATTTTTTTCGCGACAGGCGACTTATGGCAATGATCACTGAGGATAGTCGCTCATATTCCGGTTGTGAATGCCGCTAATTTGCAATTGCCAACACAGCCGAAGACGATGGGTGGTAACCCATATTAAAGTTATTTTGTTTTAGTTTATTCTATAATAAATGTCTGCTGTGTTCAGGATCACTCTCGCTGTCAGCGTCTTCAAGCTTGACACAGATCAAGTCTGTTTGGATCCGTATCGGCTACTGAATGAACCTGCGGCCTGCGGCGATGGGAGAGATCGATCGTCGGCCAGCGATGGTGGCAGCGGTTATCGGACCCCGCATCAGCGCCGGTGCCTTTTGTCGCAGTTTAGAATCACTTTAAGGGGTTGACCGCTGCCCCGAACGATCTCAAAAGAGATCCAGGAAGATTGGAGCAGGCGCAATGGATTTTGAAGCGTTTTTCAAGAGCGAACTGGATGGCCTGCACGAAGAAGGCCGTTACCGGGTTTTTGCCGATCTTGAGCGCCAGCGCGGCAATTTTCCACGTGCCACCCGCTACACGGAAAACGGTCAGCATGACGTGACCGTCTGGTGTTCGAACGACTACCTGGGCATGGGCCAGAACGAACAGGTCGTCGAGGCGATGAAAAACGCCATCGATCACTGTGGCGCGGGTGCTGGAGGCACCCGCAATATTTCCGGCACCAATCACTATCATGTTCTGCTGGAGCAGGAACTGGCCGACTTGCATGGCAAGGAACAGGCGCTGATCTTCACGTCAGGCTATATTTCCAACTGGGCGACGCTTGGTACGCTCGGGCAGAAAATCCCCGGCCTGATCATCTTTTCCGATGCGCTGAACCATGCCTCGATGATCGAGGGCATCCGCTACGCTAAATGCGAACGGGTAATCTGGAAGCATAACGACGTCAAGGATCTGGAAGCCAAGCTGAAGGCCGCCGATCCCAAGGCGCCGAAGCTGATCGCCTTTGAGAGCGTCTATTCGATGGATGGCGATATCGCGCCGATCAGGGAAATCTGCGATCTGGCCGACCGCTACGGCGCCATGACCTATCTCGACGAAGTGCATGCGGTCGGCATGTATGGGCCGCGCGGCGGTGGCGTTGCCGAGCGCGAAGGCATCATGGACCGTCTGACGATCATCGAAGGCACGCTGGGCAAGGCTTTTGGGGTGATGGGCGGCTATATCACCGCTTCGACCGCCTTGTGCGATTTCGTCCGTTCGTTTGCGTCAGGTTTTATCTTCACCACGGCTTTGCCACCGTCGCTGGCTGCCGGTGCAGTTGCCTCGATCCGGCATTTGAAGTCCAGCCAGATCGAGCGTTTCGCTCATCAGGAACGGGTACGCCGGCTGCGGTCGCTTCTGGATGCGCGCGGTATTCCTCATATGCCCAATCCCAGCCATATTGTGCCGGTCCTGGTTGGGGATGCCGCCAAATGCAAATGGATCTCCGATATCCTGCTCGACAATTTCAATATCTATGTGCAGCCGATCAATTACCCGACGGTGCCGAAGAAAACCGAGCGCCTGCGCATTACCCCGACGCCGTTGCATAGCGATGCCGATGTCGATCATCTGGTCGGCGCCCTGCATCAGCTCTGGTCGAGGTGTGCGCTGGCGCGGGCTGTCGCCTGATTTTTCCATTTCACTCTTGCGCAGGTTGTGCGGGTCATGGTCACATGGCCCGCATTTTGTTTTAGGGGAGGGATAGAATGTCGATTGTCGAGCGGGTCAACCGCGTGCTGGAAGAGGCTGTATCAAGCGAGGCTCTGGTTGGGGCGGTGGTCATGGTGTTCAGGCACGGACAACCCCTGCTGCGGCGGGCCATTGGCTATGCGGATCGGGAAGCGCGTATTCCAGTGCGACTCGATACGATTTTTCGCTTCGCATCGGTCACAAAACCATTTGTCGCGGCCACGGCGCTCACTTTGATCGACAAGGGATTGCTAGGTCTTGACGATCTGGTGGCCGATCATCTCCCCTGGTTCCGGCCCAAGACGCCAGCCGGCACATTTGCCGCCATCACGGTGCGTCATCTGCTCACCCACACATCGGGTCTGACCTATGATCCGGCACTGCAAAGGCTGCCGCGGGAGCGGGCGATCAATCTCGGTCTTCTCGATACGGATCTGACGGTTGAGGAGAATTTCAGCCGCCATAATGCCATTCCGCTGGCTTTTGCCCCCGGGGAGCGCTGGGGCTATTCTATCGCCACGGATCTGCTGGGTGCAGTTGTTGCCAAGGTGCATGGCGAAAACAGCCTCTCGGAACAGACAGAGACCACGGAAGCCACAAGCGCTCCTCCGCTCCCCGGAAGCGTTCCGTTCGAACGGTTTTTTGGCTCCATCGAGAACAGATGCGTTCTGGAGGCTTCGGTGGTTGAGCATGTCTGCGCGCCCTTGCGGCTGGCGGATGCGCGGTTCCATGTCACGGATATGTCCCGATTGGCCGTACCCTACCGGGACGGCGAGACGCGGGCCGAGCGCATGGAAGACCAATGGCGGTCAACCGCTCTGTCGGGCGAAGGACCGGCTTTTTCCCCCTCGCGGATTTTCAATCCACGTGCCTTCCAGTCCGGTGGCGGGGGGATGGCCGGTACGGCGCTGGATGTGCTGACGCTGCTCGAAACCATTCGTACTGGTGGGGGTGGACTGATGTCACCCGAGCTTGCGCAAATGTGTCTCTCCAACCAGATCGGCGATCTCCCCATGGGGCTTGCCGGCAAGCGCTTCAGCTTTCTCGGTGCTGTCATCACCGATTCCGCCGCAGCGGCCACCGCCTTGCCGCCGGGCGCGGTGCAATGGGGTGGTGTCTATGGCAATACCTGGTTCATCGTTCCCGAGGCAGGTTTGACCGTGGTCAGCATGAGCAATACGGCATTGGAAGGCTGTGACGGCGCGTATGTCGAGCGCTTGCGTGCTGCGGTATGCGCGGCTGAATGGTCCTGAAGCCGCAATAGGCTCAAGAAAAATCAGGCGACCGATTTAAAGAGTTGCAACATTCTGGATTATTGCGTGCGGCCTTGGTTCAGGATGACCTCCTGGGCGCGGCGCCGTGCCTGCGCATCGGCAGCAAAGACATCGGCAATCAAGGTCGCCGGTGCCAAGCCCGATAGATGGTCCATGACATCCTCGACCACATCGGCCATGGCGAGAAAACCGATTTTTTCCTCGACAAAAGCCTCAAAGGCACATTCCTCGGCGGCGTTCAGCACGGCGCCCTGCAAGCCGCCGCGCTCAAGCGCTGTACGGGCGAGACGGATGGCTGGAAAGCGGTCCAGGTCCGGCGCTTCGAAATCCAGCCGCGCCAGCTTGGTGAAATCCAACCGGTCCACATCCAGCGCCGCGCGTTTCGGATAGCTCAGCGCATAGCCGATGGCGGTGCGCATATCCGGCACGCCAAGCTGGGCCAGTACCGAGCCGTCACTATAGCCCACCATCGAGTGAACGATCGACTGCGGATGGACGATAACCTCGATCTGGTCGGGCGTCAGATCGAACAAGTGCTTGGCCTCGATCATCTCCAGCGCCTTGTTGAACATTGAGGCGCTGCCGATCGACACCTTCAGGCCCATGGACCAATTCGGATGGGCGCGGGCGGTTTGTACACTGACATCGGCCATCTGCTGGCGGGTGAAGGTGCGAAACGGCCCGCCCGAGGCCGTCAGCACGATGCGCTCCAGCGTGTCGCGGTGGTTTTCGTCCAGGCATTGGAAAATCGCCGAATGCTCACTATCGACGGGGATAATCTTGCCGCCGCCCTTGCGCACCGTCTCGATGAACAATTCTCCTGCCGAAACAAGGCATTCCTTATTGGCCAGCGCGATATCGGCGCCGCGTGCGGCGGCGGTCAAGGTCGGCTGCAAACCGGCGGTGCCGACAATGGCGGCCATCACCCAGTCGGCCTCAAGGCATGCCGCTTCCTGCAACCCGCTGCTGCCAGCTGCAACATCGATGCCGCTACCCGACAACAGGTCTTTCAAGGCAATATATTGATTTTCATCCGAGGTAACTGCCAGCCTTGCGCCTGTCACCAGTGCCTGTTCCGCCAGAAGCGCGACATTGCCGTGCCCTGTCAGGGCCATGATGTCGAACCGATCGCGTCCGCCCATTTGGCTGATCACGTCAAGCGTGTTGGTTCCGATAGAGCCGGTCGACCCCAGAATTGTGAGGCGGCGGGGCTGGGACGTGGCGGTATTCATAGATATATCCGGCAATTGCACCTGTTCCCCATGCGTCTACAGGGGAATGGGCAGGGCGGCAAGCTTCAAGCCGATGGCGCGCCCTGGTGGACCGTGGAAGGCCCCCTTGAAGACTTCGGGCGATTTGCCATGGCACAGCCCGTCCCATCCCTCTCCTGACAAGGATATGGACCAGACATCTGGGCAATTTTTCGATTGAAAACGATAAATCCAGCAGTTTTCCGAGGTTGGACTGCTCTTCATGCGCGGGTTAAACGCATGGTATGTCAGAATGTCGGCTTTGTCGCGACCGCCAACTTGCCTCGCTCATTCAGCGATACAACCACTATCGTGCTTGCTGCAATCAGCGCAGCCCCTATTACTAGAACAATCATTGCCCACCTTTTCGACCTTCATGCCGCTTGGTGCCACATTAGCACAACTTAACCTTGCTCCAAGCTTGATTTCACGTTTAGACCTTCACAAATCGATTCAAATTTTAAGAATTTGACAGTAAAGTTGAGCAGCGAATAAACATTAACCTCCAATCAACGAATTAACCATAAAGATTGTAGGACACGGAGGAATGGGCGCGTTGCGCGTCCCACTCGGCATGATGCCAGTCCCACCGTACCGGTTTCGATCCGGTATCTCCAGTACAGAGCGGTTCTCCAGGTTATGCGGCGTATAGCGCATCCATGCGGACGATTTAACAGGTGATGGCGGTCAGTTCCTGGTTCGACAGGGCCGACCCCGCGGGGATTGGCAATTGGTTCAGCACGTTGAGGCAGAACGGACGGGTGGATCGCAGGCTGGCAGCTTGCGGGACCGGCTGAATTTTGCCGGACTGGACCAGGATGCCTGCAGTCTTTTGCGCCGCCACCGGGTCGGGCTGGAGCCTGAGGTGGAAACGGGTCTGCGCGCGTTTTTTCGCAAGCTGCAGACGGCACCCGATGCGGCCCGTCAGTTTACCGGCGAGAGGCAGATCGATCGCCTCCATGATCTCTATGTTTCACACTGGGAAGTAATGACCGACGCGCGTTTCGATGCGCTCTATGCCGAGCGCGTCAAGGTGCTCGCCGATAGCCAGAGCCGGATGGGGCTTGATCCCCGTTGGCAGATTGCCGGTCATGCCGTTGTTCTGGAGGGCCTGGTCAGTTCCGTCTTCGCCGATCTTGCCAATCGCGGTTTCATGCCGTCCTCGCGCAAGCGGGCAGCCGAATTGCAGGCGCTGGTCAGCGCGCTCATTCGCCTGGTCATGGTGGATGTGGAGATTGCCGTTTCCCTGCGCTTCAACGAATTGCGCCTCAAGCATCATCGCGACATGGCCGACCTGCGGCGCAAGGAGCGTGCAAGCGTCACGGATCTGTTCCAGGGCGCATTCACGGCGCTGTCGCATGGCGATCTGTCCAGCCGGTTGAACACAGATGTCCCGGAGGAATACCAGGATCTCGTGTCGAGTTTCAATGGCGCGATGGAGAGCATTTGCGCTGCGGTTTCCGTGATGGACGCCAGCCGCCGCACAGCGGAAGACGTCAGCGCCGCTCTTGGTGAGCAAGGGGCCGCGCTGGGTGTGCGGGCCGATGAAGCAGCGGCGGGCCTTGATGCGGCAAGCGCCAGCCTGCGGCAGGTGACCGAAACGGTCAGCCATAACGCGGCGCAGTCGAAACTTACCGAGCAGGCTGTCGAGATGACCGTCAAGGCGGTCGAAGCGAGCGGCGAGGTGGTTGGTAAGGCCATCGCCGCCATGGCGGATATCGAAACCTCCGCCGAGCAGATCGGCCATATTATCGGCTCCATCGATGAAATTGCCTTCCAGACCAATCTTCTGGCCTTGAATGCCGGGATCGAGGCGGCCCGTGCCGGTGATTCCGGTCGGGGCTTTGCCGTCGTTGCCCAGGAAGTGCGGGCTTTGGCCCAGCGTTCCGCCGACAGTGCGCGGGAAATCAAGGCGCTGGTTGCGGCCACCAAGCATCAGGTCGAAGCCGGGGTGGAGATGGTCAATCGCACCCAGGATGCGATTTCCAGCATCGTGACGCAGGTCGTCGATATCAATCGGTCGGTCTCGGTGATGGCTGGTGAGACGGCCAAGCAGGCCGCAGCCCTGGATAGCGTCGCTTGCGTCCTCGAAGCCCAGGGCGAAACATCGCGTGCAAGCGCGCAATTGTCACGCCAGGCAGCGGATGACAGTGCCGATCTGCATACGGTGATCGTCGAGCTTGGCAAGACCGTGCGGCAATTCACCATTGAGCGCTCGCACTATCGTGGCAGCCAGACCAATCCGTCGAGCGGTTACCCGGTGCCATCAGCGCAAGCGGCTGAGCTGCCGATGGCGGCTTTTTCCGAGGACTTCGGGGGGCATGATTTTTTAGTGCCGATTCGGGCAGGAGGCCTTTCGATGTGAGCGGTTTATTTACCTACCTCTTATACAACGGAGGAAGGTTCGGGATGAAACAGCTTTTCGTGCCGGAGAAGCGCTTAGGTTTTGAACTCTCATACCCTTATGGGGCGGTCGATAGAAACGGTAGGGAAACAGTCTATGGCGAGCAAGAAAGGCGCATCGGCGCAGCTTAAGCTGGCATCGGTGCTCGACTTGAATGAAGCGTCTCAGCTCAAGGACAAGCTTCTGTCCATGCGGGGAGGAGCAATTGAAATCGACGCATCCGGTGTCGAGCGGATGGGAGCACTTTGCGCCCAGGTGCTCGTCTCGGGCGCGAAAACCTGGGAAGAAGACCAGAAAACCTTCTCGATAAAGAAGGCGTCAGACGCTTTCACCAAAACCATACAGCTCTTGGGCTTGAACAACGATCAACTGATCGCGGAGATCCGGCAATGAAGAAAAAAGTATTAACCGTGGATGACTCTAGAACCATCCGCAACATGCTTCTCGTGACCCTCAACAATGCGGGTTTCGAGACCATCCAGGCCGAAGACGGCGTCGAAGGTCTTGAAGTGCTTGAAGAGTGCAATCCCGACGTGATCGTCACCGATATCAACATGCCGCGTCTTGACGGTTTTGGTTTTATCGAAGGCGTGCGCCGCAATGAAAAATACCGCGCCGTTCCGATCCTCGTTCTGACGACCGAAAGCGATGCTGAGAAGAAGAACCGTGCGCGCCAGGCCGGCGCTACCGGCTGGATCGTCAAGCCATTCGATCCGACGAAACTGATCGATGCGATTGAACGTGTAACCGCCTAACGGGGTCTTACTTCGATGGATATGAACGAAATCAAAGAGATCTTTTTCCAGGAATGCGAGGAACAGCTCGCGGAACTGGAATCCGGTCTTCTGAAAATGAACGATGGGGATCGTGACCCGGAGACGGTGAATGCTGTTTTCCGAGCTGTTCATTCCATCAAAGGAGGCGCAGGCGCGTTCGGTCTCGACGATCTCGTTGCCTTCGCTCACGTTTTTGAGACCACCCTTGATTGCGTTCGATCCAATAAGCTGGAACCGGGCATTGAAGTCATGAAGGTCATGCTCAAGTCGGCCGACGTGCTCGCCGACCTGACCAATGCGTCTCGTGACGGCGGCAGCGTCGATCCTTCGCGTTCAAGCGGCCTTGTCAAGGAACTGGAAGCGCTTGCCAAGGGTGAAATGCCTTCGTCATCCGCCACAGCTGCGCCACCTGCGCCAAAGGCGGCTGCCAAGCCTGCACCGGCACCAGCAGCGACGGATGATAGCGGTTTTGCACCCGTTCCATTCTCCTTTGACGATTTCGCCGACGAAGAGCCTCCCATTGTGTCTCCTCCGCTTGAAGTGAGCTTCAAGCCGCGCCGGGATCTCTACGCCAAGGGTAATGACGCCACGCTTTTGCTGCGTGATCTGTCGCGCATCGGCGAAGTCAGCCTGAACTGCAATGTAAGCGCCGTTCCGACGCTTGAATCCATGGATCCCGAGGAGGCTTACTTCTCCTGGAAAATCCTGGTGAAGAGCGAAAAAGGCGAAGAAGGCGTTCGGACTGTTTTCGAGTTTGCCGAATGGGATTGCGAACTGGAAATCAAGGAGCAGGAAGCGACTGTTGCTGAAGGAAGCGATGAGCTGCCGATGGTACCCGTGCCGTTCGATCTGTCCGCGCTGGACGACGATAGCGGCGCTGAAGAGGCCGACGACAGCTCAGCCGACTTGATCGCCGAGGCCGTGGAAGCCGCTGATACCGCAACCAAGGTGGTCAGTGCTGTCAGGGAGAAGAGAGAATCTCCAGCCGCTGCTGCCGCCGCTGCCGCTGCCGCCGCGCAAAACCAGTCTGCCGCTTCGGCTGCCGGGCAAACGATCCGCGTTGATCTCGATCGCGTCGACCGCCTGATCAACCTGGTGGGCGAGCTTGTCATCAACCAGGCCATGCTGTCGCAGAGCGTCATCGAAAATGACACCAACGGCACGTCGTCGATCAATATGGGCCTCGAAGAGCTGCAACAGCTCACCCGCGAGATCCAGGATTCGGTCATGGCGATCCGTGCTCAGCCGGTCAAGCCGGTGTTCCAGCGCATGTCGCGTATCGTGCGCGAAGTTGCCGATATGGTTGGTAAATCGATCCGTCTGGTCACCGAAGGTGAAAACACCGAAGTGGACAAGACGGTCATCGACAAGCTGGCCGAACCGCTGACCCATATGATCCGAAATGCCGTTGACCATGGTATCGAAACCCCCGAAAAGCGTACCGCCGCGGGCAAGAACCCGGAAGGCACGGTCAAGCTGACGGCAAAGCACCGGTCTGGCCGTATCGTGATCGAACTGGTCGACGATGGCGCCGGTATCAACCGCGAGCGGGTCCGTCAGAAGGCAATCGACAACGATATCATCGCTGCCGACGCCAATCTGTCCGACGAGGAAATCGACAATCTGATTTTCATGCCGGGCTTTTCCACGGCGGACAAGATTTCCGACATCTCCGGCCGCGGCGTTGGCATGGACGTGGTCAAGCGGTCCATCCAGGCATTGGGCGGACGCATTTCGATCAGTTCGCGCCCCGGTCAGGGCTCGACCTTCACCATGAGCTTGCCTCTGACACTGGCGGTTCTGGATGGCATGGTCGTTACCGTTGCTGGCCAGACGCTTGTCGTTCCTTTGACGGCCATCGTTGAAACCTTGCAGCCGGAAGCCCAGAATATCCATTCGTTCGGGGCCAACCAGCGGCTGATTTCGATCCGCAACAGCTTCTGCCCATTGGTGGATGTAGGTCGGATCCTGAATTTCCGCTCGGCCCAGGCCAACCCGATCGATGGTGTTGCTCTGCTGGTCGAATCGGAAGGTGGCGGTCAGCGCGCCTTGATGGTCGATGCCATCCAGGGTCAGCGCCAGGTGGTCATCAAGAGTCTCGAGGCCAACTATACTCATGTGCCCGGCATCGCTGCGGCAACCATTCTGGGCGATGGTCGCGTGGCTCTGATCCTGGATGTGGATGCTGTCGTTGCTGCCTCGCGCGGTCAGTCTCTCAAGCAGGAAATGTCGTTAGCCGTCGCAGGATAGTTCTATGTCGAATGCGGTCAAAAGTCTGGTTCAGGGAAATCGCGAGTTGATCGCGTTTCGTATCGGTGATCAGGAGTTTTGCGTCAACATCATGCAGGTGCGGGAAATCCGTGGATGGACCCCCGCAACGCCGTTGCCGCAGTCTCCTCATTACGTGATGGGCGTGATCAACCTGCGCGGCGCCGTCTTGCCGATCGTCGATCTGGCGATCCGGCTCGGGCTGAAGCGGACGGAGCCGACAGTCCGGCATGTGATTATCGTGGTCCAGACCAGGACCAAGGTCGTCGGCCTGCTGGTGGATGCCGTGTCCGACGTCCTGAGCGTGACGGATGAGACGATTCAACCGATGCCTGAGGTCTCCTCTGATCTCGAGCGTCAATATGCAAGAGGCATCCTCGCCATTGACAAACGGATGATCTGTTTGATTGAGCTGGCGGGCCTTTTCTCTGAAACTGAAAGCGAAGCGGCATGACATCGACCTTTTCTGCGCATAGCCGGCAATCGGACGACGAGATCATGGCCAGTGGCGAATACCCGTTGACCCGCCGCGATCTCAACGAAATTGCTGCGATGATCTATGCCGATGCCGGGATTGCGCTGAACGATTCCAAGGCTTCCCTTGTCTATTCAAGACTGTCGAAGCATATTCGCAATCTTGGATTGCGTGGATTTCGTGAATATTGCGCGCTTGTCTCTTCCCAGGAAGGGGCCGGGGCGCGACGTGAAATGTTGTCGCATCTGACAACGAATTTCACCCGGTTCTTTCGTGAGAACCATCACTTCGATCATTTGCGCACCGAGGTTCTGCCGGGCTTGATCAACCGCGCCAAGGCTGGCGGTCGCGTGCGGATCTGGTCTGCCGCGTGTTCCGATGGGCAGGAGCCCTATTCCATCGCCCTGACGGTCCTGTCCTTGATGCCGAATGCCGCCGATTACGATTTCAGGATATTGGCAACGGATATCGATCCGAAGATCCTGGCGCTGGCCCGGGCCGGAGCCTATGACGAAACGGCGCTGGAAACCGTGAGCCCGGCCATGCGCAAGCAATGGTTCCGCGATGTCGATGTCGGCGGGCGCCGGAAATTCCAGGTCGATGACCGGGTCAAGAAGCTGATCACCTTCAACGAGCTTAATCTGATGGCACAATGGCCAATCAAAGGACCGTTCGACGTGATCTTCTGCCGCAATGTGGTGATCTATTTCGATGAGCCGACCCAGGTGAAGATCTGGTCGCGGTTTGCCGGGCTGCTGCCGGAGGGCGGCCATCTTTATATCGGCCACTCCGAGCGGGTGTCGGGCGATCCTAAGAACCTGTTCGATAATATCGGTATCACCACCTACAAATATACCGGCAAGACCGGAGGGCGCAAAGTATGATAGCCGCCGCTCGCGTTCTCGTCGTCGATGACAGCCCGACCATGCGGGGGCTGATCACCGCCGTTCTCAATTCCGATCCGGAAGTCAGCGTCATTGGCCAGGCCAAGGATGCCATGGAGGCCCGCGCCGCCATCAAGCAACTGAACCCGGATGTGGTGACGCTCGATATTGAAATGCCAAACATGAACGGTTTGGAGTTTCTCGAAAAGATCATGCGGCTGCGGCCGATGCCTGTCATCATGGTCTCGACCATGACCCATCGCGGAGCTGAAGCGACGCTGGCTGCCTTGGAAATTGGCGCATTCGACTGCGTCGGCAAGCCGATGCCGGGTGAGGCCCGTCCCTTCGGCGATCTTGCCGAAAAGGTCAAGGCGGCGGCCCGCTCCCAGCGTCGGCAGATCATGCATGCGGCGCCGGTTGCCACGCCTGCTGCCGATTTCCGGGTGGGTCGCAAGATCGTGGCGATCGGTTCTTCGACAGGGGGTGTCGAAGCGCTGATTGCCGTGTTGCAGAAATTTCCGCCTAATTGCCCGCCGACGGTCATTACCCAACACATGCCGCCGACGTTTACCAAGAGTTTTGCGGAGCGGTTGAACCGGCTCTGCGCTCCCGTGGTGGAGGAAGCAACCGACGGTGCCAGATTGCAGATCGGCAAGATCTATCTGGCCCCTGGTGGAGAACGGCATCTGCAAGTGGTGAACGCATCCGCTCCCAGTTGCCGTTTGCTGGAAACGCCCCCGGTCAACGGGCATCGGCCATCGGTTGATGTTCTCTTTGATTCGGTGGCGGAATTGGCTGGACGCAATGCCGTTGGCGTCATACTGACAGGTATGGGGCGCGATGGAGCGTCTGGATTGCTCAAAATGCGAAGTGCAGGCGCACGGACCATTGGGCAGAACGAAAAGACCTGTGTGGTCTATGGTATGCCTCGCGTTGCCCATGAACTGGGTGCCGTCGAGCATCAATTGCCGCTTGGCTCAATCGGCGAAGAAATTCTCAAACTCACGGCCGCACGGAAAGAAGGTTATGAATAATGTCAATAGCTGAAAAAATTAAGGTCCTGATAGTGGACGACCAGGTGACCAGCCGATTACTTTTGAGCGACGCGCTGACTCAGCTGGGTTTCAAGCAGATCACGGCTGCCGGCGACGGTGAGCAAGGGATGAAGATCATGGCTCAACAGCCTCATCATCTGGTGATCTCCGACTTCAACATGCCGAAAATGGATGGTCTCGGCCTTCTGCAGGCGGTTCGAAGCAATCCGGCGACCAAGAAGGCGGCCTTCATCATTCTGACTGCCCAAGGCGACAGGGCGTTGGTGCAGAAAGCGGCCCAACTGGGTGCCAATAACGTACTCGCCAAGCCGTTTACCATCGAAAAGATGAAGGCGGCCATTGAAGCTGTTTTCGGAGCATTAAAATGAGTGACGAAGCTGCGGCTCGCAGGGTCCATATTATTCAAGGTGAATACAAGGTTGTCAGCGACCCGAATGTGGTGCTTTCAACTATCCTGGGTTCCTGCGTGGCTGCATGCATACGTGATCCCATTGCCGGTGTCGGCGGTATGAACCATTTCCTCCTGCCGGGCTCTGCCAATCCCGGCATGGGAGGCGGGGATGCCACGCGCTATGGCGTCCATCTGATGGAATTGCTGATCAACGGCCTCTTGAAGAAGGGGGCTCGGCGCGATCGTCTGGAAGCCAAGATTTTCGGGGGCGCCAAGACGATTGCGACGTTCTCGAATGTCGGCGAACAGAATGCCGCCTTTGCTGCGCAGTTTCTGAAAGACGAAGGTATCAAGGTGGTTGGCTCTTCCACGGGCGGCGAGCATGGCCGCAAGCTGGAATTCTGGCCGATCAGCGGTCGTGCCCGCCAGTATCCTCTGACAGGGGCGGAAACGCAAAAGACCGTGGCCATGGAACAGCGGCCGGTCAAAGTGCAAAAGCCGGTGGAAAGCTCGATCGAGTTTTTTTAACGGTTCGGTTCTTTCACGGGCAATCCATATTGATGAAAGTTGCGTAACGATTTTTAAGGACAATCTAAGGTATGTGATGCGGCTGGCGGCACGATGTATTCGAGCAAGGCTGGCATGAAATGGATGACCATCCGAACACTGTTTGCGGTTTCGGGTGAACGGAACGGACAACCCCTCGCTCGTTTATACAAGCTCAGGGCGGGACTGAATAAAAAGCATAAATGGAGCGTACCGCGCGGCTTTTGTCTGTGGTGTGTTCCGGGAGAACAGAACTGCGAAGCCTGAGTCAGTATTGGAGGCCACGAGCGTGCAAGAATCACTACCTGAAATTCTGATGCGTGTTGTGACGGAACTTCACGACGTTGCCTATCTGATCGAGCGGGTCGAGCCGCAATTGCTGGAGCTTGGTGGATCAAAGGCGTTGGAATCGGCTGAAACGCTCAAGGTCTTGCAAGGTATCGATCTCGCCGTGCAGAAATCGCGCGGATTGGCCGAATTTATCGATACCATTACGGCTGATGTTTCCGACGACTGGAAAGTGGACATGACGACGGCGCTCAGCCTCGTCAAGCTGGCCGAAATGCAGAAGGCATTGGGCGATGGCCTGCGTCATGGTCATTCGCAGCCGCTCAGCAAAGCTGCGGGCGATTTCGATTTCTTCTGATCTCTGCCAGCCCGGAGAGAGCAGTTTCAGCAAAAATGCGAGGCGGTTTGTGCCCGCAAAGGTGTAAAAATAAACAGAAAGACTTTTTGTAATTCCGTAAATCCATATAGAAAAGTGTTCCGATCGCTCCTTCGTGGGGCGATCTTCGTTTTGGGACATCCGTTTCCGCACATCGGGCTTGGTTTGCAGGCTTCAGGAAACGCTCGCACAAGCTTCGCGTCCTAGGGTGACACTAGGCCAAAAGCCGTAACCTCATGTTTGACGGTGCGAGACAGAATGAATCTGTTCAATCAACTACTCCAGGTCTTCAAGAACCTTTCGTCCTTGGGACCTACAAAACTATGGACCCTTGCGGGTGTTGGCGTCGTTTCGGTGGCGCTGGTTATCGGTGCGGCGTTTTTTATCAATAAGCCCGCCTTTGAGACCCTTTATGTCGGCCTCGAAGCGACGGACGTCAATCAAATCAGTATTGCCCTGGCTGAAGCGGGCGTCGGTTTTCAGACTGGCGCCGATGGCAAGAGCATTCAGGTCCAGGCCGGCATGACCGGCAAGGCCCGTTTGTTGCTGGCCGAACGCGGCCTGCCCAATAGCACCAATGCCGGCTACGAACTGTTCGATAATGTCGGCTCCCTGGGTCTGACATCCTTCATGCAGGAAGTGACCCGGGTGCGCGCCCTCGAGGGCGAAATAGCCAGGACGATCCAGCAGATCAACGGTATTGCGGCAGCACGCGTGCATATCGTCATGCCGGATGTCGGGAATTTCCGCCGCGGCGCGCAAAAGCCAACGGCTTCGGTGATGATCAGAGCCGGTTCCGATGCCGGTCGCAAATCCGCAGCTTCGATCCGCCATCTGGTGGCGTCGGCTGTGCCGGGTCTTGAAGTCGATGATGTCACCATTCTGGATTCGACCGGCCAGTTGCTGGCATCGGGCGATGAGACGGGCGGCACTGCAAACCGGAATCTCGGCGTTGCCCAGTCGGTTCAGCAGGAAATCGAATCGAATATCGACAAGGCGCTCGCACCTTTCCTCGGTATGGACAATTTCCGCTCCAGCGTCACAGCGCAGTTGAATACCGACCAGCAGCAGATACAGGAAACGGTTTACGATCCCGAATCCAAGGTCGAACGCTCGACCCGCACCACCAAGGAAGCGCAGAAGTCGCAGCAGCGGCAATCCGATACCGCAGCGACCGTGGAGCAGAATATTCCGCAGGCAGCGCCGCAAGCGGGTGGTGCCGGTCCTGAATCGTCCGACCAGCAGGACAAGAAGGAAGAGCAGACCAACTACGAAATCAACAGCAAGACGATTGCCACCGTCAAGAATGGCTATACGCTGGACAAGCTTTCCGTGGCCGTTGTGGTCAACAAGCAGCGTATCGCCACCATGGTCGGCGAGCCGGTCGATCAGGCCAAGATCGATGCCTATCTGGCGGAAATGCAAAAGATCGTCAAATCGGCTGCTGGGCTCGATGACAAGCGCGGCGACGTGGTGACACTGACGGCGATGGACTTCCTGGAGAATCAGTTGCTGAGCGAGGCTCCAACCGGTCCCGGTGTCATGGAAATCCTCAGCCGCAACATGGCGGGTATCATCAACTCGCTTGCCTTCCTCGCCGTTGCCTTCCTTGTTGTCTGGATGGGCATTCGTCCGATGGTACGCTCGATGGGCGGCGGTGGAACTGCGGCGCTTGAGGGTGGCAGCGACGCTGTTGCCGGACTGGAACTGCCCGACTTCTCTCCGGGTCTCGATGCCGGTGCCGGTGGCGGCCTGATGGATGGCTTTGGTTCCGACTTCGGCTTCGATAGCGCCGATGATGTCCTTGCCCTCGACAATGATCCGAATGGCGGCTTCAATCGTCGCGTCAAGGAAGGCCCAGAACGGCGTCTGGCGCGTATGGTGGAAATCTCGGAAGAGCGTGCTGCCAAGATCCTGCGCAAATGGGCAGTCGAAAACGCAGCCTGATCCTTCAATCATGAGCAATAACAGTGCTGCGCCAGCGAAAGTCGGCGCAGCATTTTTGTATGGTGCGGATAAGCCACACCTTCCGTGCTAATCCCCGTAGCGTTTAGAACTTATTTACATACAATAACGACATGGTGATTCGGCATGTTTCGAATGACGCGCCTAACCACGGAATGGGCGGCTTCTGTGGCAAAGCATATAGAGAGGTGGCCGTTTCTATCCCTTGAAAGGGGAGCTTTATGAGTGTCGAACTCCTTGAGCCTGGGGGCTATCAAGGGATCCGTAGCCAGAAGACGGCGAACAGGCCTGAGGGCCCTAGACTGCGTGATGCGATGATCCGGCAGCTTTCCTCTGCTGCGTCCGCCGGAAAGCTTCGGGTCGCCATGCATATCCTGACGGATTATGCAGGAGCCTCGCACTATCTCCTGGCGCGATACGACCTTATTCAGGAACATGGGCTGGATTTCGTGGTGACGGCGGACTGGCCGTTCGATCTGGCCCGGGGGGTTGCCACAGAATTGTCGGCTGCCTGTTCGCGGGCCACTGAGCTTGAAAAATGCCTGGGCCTGCTGCAAGCAAAATTCGTACTCCTGCCTGACGACCTGGAACTGCCCTTAGGGGCCAGCCGTCAATATTGCTCTGTTATGTTCAATGTCGGGCGTACGCGGCTGGCGCTGGTCATGCTTCTTCCAGACGGATTCGTAATCTCGCCGGACCGGTTGCGGGATGTGGGTTTGTTGGCGGCCTATTGCGTCAGCCTGTCGACGGGACGGTCACAGAAAGCGGATCGCGACTTCGAGCTGACAGAACGCGAATTGGAATGCCTGTTTTGGATTGCCGAAGGCAAGACAAGCGATGAAATTGCCACGATTCTTGGTATTTCCCGCAATACTATCAATAATTACATCACCAGTGTGATGCGCAAGACCGCTACGAAAACTCGCTCTGAAGCGATTGCCTACGCGGTTCGCAACAATCTGGTCTAAACGCCGACGGCCCTTCAAGGTGACGGTTGGCATTCTACTTCAGGATATCTCAAGTCTTTGATGTCTTGAGACATCCAAAACCACTTCAAGGCGGGGATGCATTCGCATCTTCAAGCGTTGGTATGAAAGGCAGCCATGGCGTTCAATGCAGACATGTCGAGCGGCAGGACAGGATCGGCAGCAGATCTGAAAGCCCGGCTGGCTGCGAACCGGGGGGATATTTTTCCCCGGCTGATTGCCATGCAGAAGGCGATCAACGCCCGCAGCTTTGCTGTGTTCCGGGTGGCGGGTTCAGGCTTGCCCCGCAAACGCATGTTGCAATGCGAATGTGAGAGTTGGGCAGCCAGCGGCATGGTCGGCAGCTATAGCGATGCATTTGTGTCCTGCTATGGCGAACTTTTGCTGAGTCATATCGACGATTTGCTGCTGCCTTTGATGTGGAATGCCAAGGACAACGCCACATTCTGTATCAGCAGTGAGTTTGGCGCTTTCGTATCGCGTCTGCCAGCTGGCAATCTGCCGTTTTCGGGTGTTGCTTTTCCGGTCCGGCTGGGCGCTGTCGGCAATGGCTATGTCATTTTCGCATTGAACGGATCTGAGGATCTCGACAGCGATGTGATGATCGACATGCATAATCGCAGCTGCAAGCTGATGATGGATATTCTGTCACTGAGCGAGCGAAAAGTAGCGCCGTCCGAGGCATTGAGCGACCGGGAAATCGCCTGCCTGCAATTGGCGGGCGATGGGCGGATCAGCGAAGAAATTGCCGAAAATCTCGGCCTTTCGGTCCATACCGTCAATGCCTATCTGGGATCGGCGACGATCAAGCTCGATTCGGTCAACCGTATCCAGGCAATCGCCAAGGCTATCAGGCTCGGCTACATCAACTGAGTTTCCAAATAAATTACCCGGTCTGGCGGAAAGTCCGGAACCGGTTTCGCGAAACGCGCTACCGATGCGCGATCATTCGGGCTGTTTGGCTTCCAGGAGCCATTCGCGCCAGATGGCCACAAGGATCGCCATCAGCACCGGGCCGACGAACAGGCCGAGCATGCCCATGGTCTTGACGCCGCCGATCAGGCCGAAAAATGTTGGCAGGAAGGGGAGTTTGATCGGTCCGCCCACCAGTCTCGGCCGCAATGTCTTGTCGACAATGAAAAGCTCCACGGTTCCCCAGGCAAGCAATCCGACCCCTGCAATGGTCGAGCCACTGGCAACCAGATAGATCGAGACCAGGGTGAAGGACAGCGGCGCGCCACCGGGAATCAGCGCCATGAAGCCGGTGATGATGCCGAGCGTGACAGGGGAAGGAACGCCTGCGATCCAATAGGCGAGGCCAAGCGCGATGCCTTCGCCGACCGCAATGATCGTCATGCCGGTCACCGTGGAACTGATGGTCAGCGGAACCAGCCGCGACACTCGTTCCCAGCGCCCGGGCAGGATGCGCTCGCCAACAATATCCACCTGCGCGACAATCCGCTCCCCATCGCGATAGACGAAGAACAGCGCGATCAGCATGAAGAGCAAGGTGAGAAAGCTGTGGAAAGCCGAGGAGCCGACCACCAGCAGGCCACGGTAAATCGTGCCGATATTGGCGCCGCTGATCAGTTGCACCAATTCGCCAAGCGCACCGGGATGGCCGACATATTGATCCCAATGCTCGGAAAGCCAGGAACCGGCCAGGGGAACCTGGATTAACCACTGTGGTACCGGCGCGCCCACTTCATTGGCCCGCAAGGCCCAGACGCCCCAGCTTTTCACCTCATCGACGGCATAGATACCAGCCAGCGAGATGGGAACGACAATGAAGGAGACCACAAGAATAATGGCAATCGTCGCACCAATCGTCCTGTTGCCACGGGCGAGGCCCAGGATGCGCCGATAGATCGGCCAGCTTGCAAAGCCGATCACCATGGCGGCCAGCAACGGCACGATGAAACCGTAGAAGAAATAGGCGCTGGCCATCAAAACGGCCAGCAGGAGCCAGCGCGCCGCCGAGGTTGGGGCAACCAGCGCATAGCGCTCCGCGGCAGCACGACGTACAGGAACGGCGGGGGGTGTCACGACACTATCGTTTTTCGCAGTTCTCACGGTCACCTGTACACTCCGAAGTCCAAAAGCCTCTCTGAAGCATGATAACTTCAGCATGAGCCGACGCGCGTCCGCGCTCCGTCGATCGATAGTAGTTCCTAATTCCAAAAAGCTTGTGAAAATATGGCGGCCGCACTGCAAATTATCGTTTATTTTGCTTTTGGCTTAAAAATGGTGATCCCGACGCGATTCGAACGCGTGACCCTCAGATTAGGAATCTGATGCTCTATCCTGCTGAGCTACGGAACCACTGTTTACCTCCATACAAAAAGCCGCTGATGAAGCCAAGCTTTTTCCTGATCAGATGGGTCAATCCGCCAGCCGTTGTTCGGTAAGCCTGACCCAGTAGGAAATGCCGTAGGCGATGGCCTCGTCGTTGAAATCATAGGCCGGGTTGTGAAGGCCTGCCGTATTGCCATTGCCAATCATGATATAGGCGCCGGGCCTGGCCTTCAGCATGAAGGCGAAATCTTCGCCTGCCATGGAGGGGTCGACGTCGGTGTTAACATTGCCTTCGCCAACGATATCGATGGCGGCGCGGGCGGCATTGTCGGTTTCGTCAGGATGATTGGCTGTGACCGGGCAGGGGCGCTCATAGATTACCTCTGCTTCCGCCCCATGGGCGCTGGCGATGCCAGCGACGATTTCGCGAATCCGGCGCTCTGCCATGTCCTGCGTCTCATCGTCGTGGGTGCGCACCGTGCCGGTCAGTTCGGCCTGCTCGGGAATGATGTTGTGGGTCGTTCCCGCCTGAAAGCGGGTGACGGAGACGACGACCGAGCGCACCGGATTGGCGCTACGCGCTGCGATCAATTGCAGATTGGTGACGATCTGGGCGCCGATGGCAATCGGGTCGATGGCACGGTGCGGTTCGGCAGCGTGGCCGCCACGGCCCTTGATGGTGATGAAGAATTTGTCCGGAGCGGCCATGATCCCGCCCTTGCGGATCGCGAAGGTGCCGACCGGCATGCCGGGCATGTTGTGCATGCCATAGACTTCGGCAATGTCGAAGCGCTCCATCAGGCCGTCTTCCACCATGGCAAGCGCGCCTGCGCCGCCCTCTTCGGCGGGCTGGAAAATCACGGCGACGGAGCCGTTGAAATTGCGGTTCTCGGCCAGATATTTCGCAGCACCCAGCAGCATGGCGGTATGGCCATCATGGCCGCAGGCATGCATGCGGCCATCGGTTTTCGAGGCCCAGGGCTTGCCGGTGATTTCCTGCAGAGGCAGCGCATCCATGTCGGCGCGAAGGCCGATCACCCGGCTGCCATCGCCGCGTCCCTTGATCAGGCCGACGACGCCGGTGCGTCCTAAACCCGTCACCACCTCATCGACGCCGAATTCCGTCAGTTTTTCCGCGACAAAGGCAGCCGTCTCATGGACGTCATACAGAATTTCCGGATTCTGGTGCAGATGATGGCGCCATTGCCGGACATCGGCTTCCAGTTCTGCGGCGCGGTTCAAGATTGGCATCGGTTTTCCTGATCACATGCGTTTGAACCGGGCGGGTCCAGCTCATTTATCACTCGGTTGCAATTGACGTTGCTGATGGGCTTTGCCATTGGTTCGACATATAGGACATATGGTTGCCCGATGCGAGAGACATTCAGGGTGGCCTGTCCAGTTTCCGGAAGGAGAAGTCATTGTCCGTGCTGCCTCGCCAGATCCGGCGCGCATTTGTTGCCGTTGCCTTGTTCGCCGCCATGCTGCCATCTACGGTCGCCGCCAATCCCGTGCTGGTGGTGGATGTCAACTCCCTGACGGTGTTGGAGCATCAGGATAGTTTCAAGAAATGGTATCCGGCCTCGCTGACCAAGCTGATGACGGCCTATACGACCTTCAGGGCGCTGAGAGCAGGCGAAGTGCGCCTGGATAGCGTGGTGACGCTGAGTGCCTTTGCAGCGTCGCAAGCGCCAAGCAAAATGTTCTTCAAGCCCGGTTCGAAAATGACGTTGGACGATGCCCTGAAGATGATGCTGGTGAAATCCGCCAATGACATCGCCATGGCCGTGGCTGAAAATGTCGGCGGCAGCCAGGCGGCGTTCGTTGCCCGGATGAATGCCGAGGCAGCCCGGCTCGGCATGACATCCAGCCATTTCGTCAATCCGAATGGATTGCCCGCTCCCGGCCAATATTCCACGGCCCGCGATCTTGCGGTGCTGGCCGTGACCATTCGCCGCGAATTTCCTGAATATGCCGGCTATTTCAAGATCGAAGCCATTGATACCGGCAAGAAGATCTATCCCAATGTGAATATGCTGGTCGGCCGTTTCGATGGGGTGGATGGTATGAAGACCGGGTATATCTGTGCGTCCGGTTTCAATCAGATCACCTCTGCGACCCGCAATGGCCGTACGCTGATAACTGTGGTGATGGGCGCCGACAGCCTGGCGGCACGCGCCGATATTTCCGCCAATCTGCTCCAGAAATATTTCGATCGACCCAATGCGCAGGGATCGCGCCTTTCGGCGCTGGGGCCTGACAGCGTTGACGGTTTGAACGCGGTGAATGACGTGTCCGCTGAAATGTGCTCCACTGAGGCACGCAAACGGCGCAGCGAAACCCGTGATGAGACCGGCCGGATGAAGCTGCAATCGCCCTATATCCACGAAATGGCCGCACCGCCGGTGCCAGTCTTTGCTGGCCTCATCCCCGGCAGCGAGCCGCCGGATCCGCCACCGGCTGCCAAGCAGCAGCAGATGGGCGAGGTTCCGCGCCCCACGCCGCGCCCGCAAATGTAATGTGGAGAGCCATTGAATGTGGCACTCCGTGTTTTCTTTCTAATATATCAAGCCTTTGATGCATTTTGACATTGGAAATTCTTTCAGGGCGGGGATGTCTGAGCATCTTCGAGCCTTGGTATAAGAAGAGGTCATGACCATGGTTGCCCTTGCCGATCGCATTCCTGTTTCCATCCTGACCGGCTTTCTCGGTGCTGGAAAATCCACGCTGCTGAACCGGCTGCTGAAGGATCCCGCCATGCGCGACGCCGCGGTGATCATCAATGAATTCGGTGAAGTGGGGATCGATCACCTTCTGGTCGAAGCCTCCAGCGATTCCATCGTCCAGCTTTCGGATGGCTGCCTGTGCTGCACGGTGCGCGGTGAATTGATCGATACGCTGGCCGAACTGGTCGATGCCTTGCAGACCGGGCGGATCAAGTCTCTGTCGCGGGTGGTGATCGAAACCACCGGATTGGCTGATCCCGCGCCGGTGATGCAGTCGGTGATGGGACATCCTGTCCTGTCGCAGTCTTTTCAGCTGGAAGGACTAATCACCGTGATTGATGCCGTTAATGGCGAGAGAGTGCTGGACAGTTACAGCGAAGCTGTCCGGCAGGTGGCGGTGGCCGACAGGCTGGTGATGACCAAGGCGAGCCTCGCTGATGACGGTGCCGTCGCAAGGTTGAAAAGCCGGATTGCCGGGCTTAACCCTCGGGCTGTTGTTGTCGACGCGGAAACATCGGCTGCTGGCGAAGCGGTCATCCTCAACAATGGTCTTTATGATCCGGCGACAAAAATGCCTGACGTGGCGCGGTGGTTGCAGGAAGAGCAGCAAGCGGGTGATCATCGTCACCACGACCACGACTACGACCACGACCACGACCATCATTCCCACCATCACCATGACGATGTCACACGTCACGGTGCCACCATCCGCTCCTTCTCCATCCTGCATGACGATCTGGTCGATCCGGCGGCGCTTCATATGTTCATCGACCTGCTGCGGTCGGCTCATGGCGAAAAAATGCTGCGGATGAAGGCGGTGGTCGGGCTTAAAGACGATCCGGAGCGGCCTGTCGTCATTCATGGTGTGCAATCGATCTTTCATCCGCCACATCGGCTGGCAGCATGGCCAGATCCCTCCGACCGCCGGAGCCGGCTGGTGATGATTACCGATGGGCTGGACGAGGCCTATGTGCGGGATCTGTTCGACGCCTTCACGGGTAAAGTGGCGATCGATCGGCCGGATCGGAAGGCTCTGGAAGACAATCCCCTGGCAGTGCCGGGCATGACCTTCTGATCGGCAGTTATCTCGGACGCTGTTTTATCGGCTGGGCATCTGATCCGGTTTGCTGATCACAAAGCGGTGACCGGTCGCGGATCTCTCGCTGGACAGCAGGATATATCCGTCTTCCCGGCAGAAATGCGGGATATCGATGATCGCCAGCGGATCGGTGGTTTCGACAATGAGCCGGCTACCGACCGCCATTCCAGACAGACGTTTTCGCGATTTCAGCACGGGAAGCGGGCATTTCAGCCCTTTGAGATCCAGAATGTCTTCGGGCTCCGGGGTCAACTCCGGGGTCAACGGGCGGCCCAGAATTTCCAGAAGGGTTTTGCCGCTGGCTCAGAGGCTGCATCCATAGCCACCATGCTGGACTGCGGCGGCGGCGGCGCGACCGGGTTCGGCGCGGGAACCGGGCCGGTGGCCGGGAGGGCGACAGTTGCCGTCTGGGTCGGGTCGATGGTGGGCTGAGCACCAGAACTCATAGGACCAGGACCGGCAGCACCGGAACTCGAAGTGCCAGAGTTCACTGTGCTTGCCGTCTGCGGATCGCTTGGCTCGCCATAGCGACCGGTCTTGGCGGAATTGCCCAGCGATGCGAACAGCGGGGCGGCTGTCGCTGCGGTTTTCCGTGGGCTGATGACCGGATTGGCCGGGTCGGCGACCTCGGACAATTTCAACAGTTTGCCAGCCTTCAACGCCGAGCCTGTCGGAGCATAGGCCAGGTCGCGGCCTTTCTTCAGGTCGGCAACCAAAGCCTTGCGTTCGGCTTCGCTTGGATCGTACCAGACCTTGTCCTCATATTTCTTCATGGCCTTGGCATAGTCGCGGCTATAGGCGGAATTATAGGAGGCAAGCGCCGCAGACAATTGCGGTGGCGTGCTCATCGGTGGGCAGGCACCAGCGGCATTCAGGCTTTTGCCTGCTTCGACCTGCTGGTTGAAGACATATTTCTTGTCGCAAACCCCAACCTGCGGCGGTTGTTTGGTGACTTCAAACTGGTCATAGCCAGCCTTCAGCATCTGCCAGAAGGGCATGTGGGTGCTGTAGCGATGCCGGGCCATGTTTTCTGCGGTCATGCGGAACGGAAAGGCTTGCAATTGCACGGTCTGCTGGCCGCCGCGAAAAGCATCGCGCGCAAAGGCATAGATTTCCAGGATCTGGGCATCCGTCATCGAATAGCAGCCGGATGACGAGCAGGCCCCATGGATCATCAGATTGGTGCCGCTGCGATTGTTGACGGCATCGTATTTGTTGGGAAAGCCGGTATTGATCGCCAGGTAATATTTTGAATAGGGATTGAGATTGGCGGGTGTCAGGGCATAGAAACCCTCCGGCGCCTGCCGGTCGCCTTCCTTCTCTTTCGGTCCCAGTTTCCCGGACCACGCACAGATCTGGTAATCGGCGATTTTCTCGAAACGGCCGTCAGTCTTGGCCTTCCAGATTTCCAGAACGCCTTCTTCCTTGAAAATCCGGATGGCAATCGGCGAATTGCGCTCCATGCCCTTGGCCTTCATGGCGCTCAGAATTTCAGGGGGGAGCGGTTGCTCTACCTTGTTGGACACATTGTCCGGCATCTTCTTTTCACTGACGCTATCCAAGGTGTCGTTGCACCCTGCCAGAAGCAGAGTGGTGGCGATCAGCAGGGCGGCGTTTGAAATGCGCATTGTCGAGCTCAACTGGGTCTCATTGGGGCGAAGGCATTATGTCAGAACAAGGATGCGTGAGCATGTCCTGGTCATGGGACTAAGAAGCACTGATCATCCAGGCGGGACCATATCAAGTCGGAGCCTGTCGATCCAGTCTCGATCCTTGCCCGAATATGGTTTCTAAAGTGTGAATGACTGCCGATTGCCTATGGTGGACACTTCCTGCCTTGCCTGAAACGAAGGTTGGAGTATCCAAAAAGCTTAGAGCGACAGCCCTTGGTTATGACTGTCGCTCTAAGACCTAATTGAAACATTTATGCGGCACATCACCCGCTATATTCTACGGTCATGAAAGGTGCAGCGTTCTCGGCGGTTTACAGGTTGCGGCCGATATCGAGGAATTTCTGGCGCCGCGCCGCGCGCAGTTCCGCGCCGCTTTGGCCAGACATATCCTTCAGTGCCGCCGCGATGGTTTCCCCGGTGCGGTCGATAACCGTTTCGGGATTGCGATGGGCGCCGCCAACCGGCTCGGGAATGATGTCGTCGATAATGCCGAAACCCTTCAGGTCTTCCGCGGTGATCTTCATGTTGGTGGCGGCTTCCTTGGCGCGGGTGCTGTCGCGCCATAGAATCGAGGCCGCACCCTCAGGCGAAATCACCGAATAGATGGCATGTTGCAGCATGTAGACGCGGTTGCCGGTGGCAATAGCGATGGCGCCGCCGGAGCCGCCTTCGCCGATGACGACGGAGATCAAAGGGGCTTTCAGGTTAAGGCACATTTCCGTCGAGCGGGCGATGGCTTCGGCCTGGCCGCGCTCTTCAGCGCCGACGCCCGGATAGGCGCCAGCGGTATCGACCAGCGAAATCACCGGCAGACCGAAACGGTCGGCCATTTCCATGACGCGGATCGCCTTGCGATATCCTTCAGGCCGGGGACTGCCGAAATTGTGCTTCAGACGCGATTTGGTGTCGCTGCCTTTTTCCTGGCCGATAATCGCCACCGGCACACCCCGGAAACGGGCGAGGCCCGCCTGGATGGCTGCGTCCTCGGCAAACTTGCGGTCGCCAGCCAGCGGCGTGAAATCGGTAAACAGGCGCGAGGCGTAATCGACGAAATGCGGACGCTGCGGATGGCGGGCGACCTGGGTTTTCTGCCAGGCATTCAGCTTGGAATAAATCTCTTCCATGGCTTCGCGCACGCGGACTTCCAGACGACCGATCTCTTCCGAGGTGTCGATGCTTTCATCCTCGCTCTTCAGCTTCTTCAACTCGTGAATCTTGCCTTCGAGGTCGGAAATAGGCTTTTCGAAATCGAGATAGTTGATCATCAGGTCCGTTCCGATCCGTTACTCTATCCTGCTTTACGATGTTGGCTGAGCGGCGGCCATCGTAATTTCTGACTATATGCCTGATCTCACCACCCATCCTTGATGGTGTGAAACCGTAAATGTCGTCGCAATGCCTGGCCGCAATGTCTGTCTTGCAAACAATTTGCGTGCCAACCCAAGGGGCTTAGCACATCGCCTAGCCGGGCTTCTAATCGTGGTTTTTCCTATGTTTTGCAAGAGGGTGATGTGTTTCAACCAGAATCTGGAGCCTTTCTTCCAGCACATGCGTGTAGATTTGCGTCGTCGAAATGTCGCTATGTCCCAGTAATTCCTGCACAACACGCAGATCCGCGCCGTTTTCCAGCAAATGGCTGGCAAAAGCATGCCTGAGCACATGTGGGGACACCGCATCGCCACTGAGACCGGCGCGAATGGCCAGATCCTTCAATTCTCGCGCGAAAACCTGTCTGGGCAGATAACCTTCGCGGCTGGCGGCGGGAAACAGGAAGCCAATGCCCGATGATTTTCCCAGTTTTGATACTGTTTTTTTCGATGGTGGTTTTTTCGATGGTGGTTTCTCTGCCTGTTCGATTTCCTTGGCCTGCGCGTAAGCCTGCATAGCGGCGATGGCCGAGCGCGACAGCGGCACCAGCCGTTCCTTGTTGCCCTTGCCGCGGACCACCAGGAACCGGCCCTCCTGCGCAAGGACATTGGCCGGGAGGGAGACCAGTTCGCTGACACGCATGCCCGTCGCATAGAGAAGTTCCAGCAGTGCCAGCCGCCGCAGCCTTTGCAGGCGGTCTGGGCCTTCCAACGCCGCTTCGGCCTGGGCCAGGGATAGGAGCCTGTCGACATCGGCAATCGACAGGGTCTTGGGCAAAGGCCGGCCCTTTTTCGGGGTATCGAGGATCGAGGTCGGATCGTCGCCGCGCAGTCCCTCGGCATAGAGAAACTTGTAGAATTGCCGAAGCGCCGACAGACGGCGGGCCTGGGACGAGGCTTCGAACCCGCGGTGGCCAAGATCGGCCATATAGGCGGACAGGTCGTCGCTGGTGGCTGCCATGACGCTAACCTGGCGCGTGGCCAGAAAGCCATGCAGATCTTCCAGATCCCGTTCATAGGAAGAGAGCGTGTTGCCCGCTGCACCGCGCTCGGCACTCATCATCTCAAGGAAAGCTTCGATGCGGGCGTGGCCGAGATCAACCATGAATGCTGTCGTTTCTATCATTTGGTGTCTGTGCCATCACGATCATGGCTGCTGCGGCTTGATCTGGGCGGCAGGAATGGTTGCGGTTATCTCCCGCTGGCCGGGTTCCACGAAGATGACCAGCGCCCACATCGCCGCATAGATCATGGCCGCCACGGTGGCGATGACGAACAGGAAGCGGAACAAGGTGGGCATGATGACGGCCTCCTGCCTTGAAAGGCATGGTGTACAGTGCCGTGCTTCCCGGAAGAAGCAGTCGAGGTTGCTGTAACACTTTGGGTTCTCTTGGTGTCGTTTATCTCTTCGGGAAAGATCAGGTCTGCTTTTCCCTCATTGCAACACAGATCAGCAATATCGGCTGGAGCCGCTCTTGTTTCAAGATGGAACATGGCAGGATCTGCCGGATAATACCCTAAACCCCCGGGAGTTAAGGGAGGTGACGGGCCATGCAGGTAATTGTTTCTTGGCAACATGTGCGGCAAGTGCTTGACGTGGCCCCGGCATTTGTCAATAGGGTGGTAAACGTGTTGCGAAAAGGCTAATGACCCACTCGATGCCCCATGCTGTTCTACCTCTTGCTGAGCGTGCCCGCTCGGTGCTCGGGCGTCGAAACCTGATTTTCGTCGGCCTGATGGGGGCTGGAAAATCCGCGATCGGGCGTCTCGTGGCTCAGCAACTGAACCTGCCTTTCATCGATACCGATACCGAGATCGAGCGGGTCTCGCGCATGACGATCAGCGAATTGTTCGCAGCCTATGGCGAGGCGGAATTCCGGGCGCTGGAAACCCGGGTGATCCGACGGCTGCTCAGGTCCGGGCCGAAAGTCGTCTCCACCGGCGGCGGCGCCTTCATCAATGACAGAACCCGCAGGCAGATTGAGCGCGGCGGCATTTCCATCTGGTTGAAAGCCGATCTGGATGTGCTGTGGGAGCGGGTCAACAAGCGCGATCACCGCCCGCTATTGAAGACCGAAAACCCGAAACAGACGCTGGAAAAGCTGATGCTGGAGCGCTACCCGATCTATCAGCGTGCCGATATTACCATATCGTCGCGCGATGGGCGCAAGGAAGCCATTTCCGATGAGGTCATGGACGCGGTGATCGCCTATGTCAGCAAAGGCAGGAGCAAGCGATGAGCAGAGAACAGGCATCCGAAGGTCCCGAATCCTCAGAACGTCTGGTGCATGTCCCGCTTGGTGAGCGCGCCTATGATATCCTGATCGGCGACGGCCTGATCGGGCGGGCGGGCGGCGAGATTTCAACCCGTATCAAGGGCCGTAAGGCAGCCATCGTCACCGATGAGAATGTCGGAGCGCTGTACCACGGCGCGCTGATGGACAGCCTGGAGGCGGATGGCTTTGAAGCCGTGTCGCTGACCCTTCCTGCCGGTGAAAAGACCAAGAGCTTTGAGCACCTGACCAAGGTTTGCGACGTGCTGCTGGAAGCCCGTATCGAGCGCAATGACGTGGTGATCGCCCTTGGCGGCGGCGTTATCGGCGATCTCACCGGCTTTGCAGCGGGTATCGTTCGGCGCGGAGTGCGGTTCGTGCAGATCCCGACCTCGCTTTTGTCGCAGGTCGATAGTTCCGTTGGCGGCAAGACCGGCATCAATGCCAGGCAGGGCAAGAACCTTGTCGGCATTTTTAACCAGCCGGATCTGGTTCTGGCCGATACGGCGGTACTGAATACGTTGAGCGAACGGGAATTTCGTGCCGGCTATGCCGAAGTGGCGAAATATGGCCTGATCGACAAGCCGGAGTTTTTCGATTGGCTGGAGCGCAACTGGCGCGAGGTGTTTGCCGGTGGAGCGGCCCGCACCCAGGCGATTGCGCTGTCCTGCCAGGCCAAGGCCGATGTGGTCGTGGCCGATGAGCGCGAACATGGGCGCCGGGCCCTGCTCAATCTCGGCCACACCTTCGGCCACGCGCTGGAAGCGGCCACGGGCTATGACAGCCGCCGCCTCGTGCATGGAGAAGGCGTCGCCATCGGCATGGTGCTGGCCCATGAATTCTCGGCCCGGCTCAATCTGGCCAGCCCTGACGATGCAAAGCGGGTCAAGCATCACTTGACAGAGGTCGGGCTGCCGACCCATATCAGCGACATTCCAGGCGATATGCCGCCTGCCGAAACGCTGATGAATGCCATTGCCCAGGACAAGAAGGTCAAGGGCGGTCAACTGACATTCATTCTCACCCACGGTATCGGACAGTCTTTCGTCGCCGACGATGTACCGTCTTCTGAAGTGCTGGGCTTTCTGAACGAAAATCTACCCGGCTGATCTCTACCAGCGTGTGGCCTCGCCAGGCGCTGATGGTTCGATGGCGAGCGCATGCAGGCCGGCATCCAGTTCCGGTTTCAGCAGGTCGGTGACGGCCCGGTGCCGGGCCAGGCGGCTGAGGCCGGTAAAACTGCCTGAGACGATGCGCACCCGCATATGGGTTTCTCCCGTGCCGGTCATGTCAGGTTGATGGCCGGCATGGTGGTGGCTTTCATCGATCACCAGCAAACGCTCGGGCTGGAAGGCCTGTGTCAATTTCTGCTCTATCGTTTGGCGGAGTGACATCGGGTGGCTCTGCATGCGGTGGCGTCCAATTCTGCTGACCAATTCGGGCGTTTTGAGAAAAGCCTCCAAATGGCCAAGAACAATATGATTTGTCAATTCTTGTTGTGAGATGGGGAAAGCCTCATAATTTGCCAATGAAACTCGACTCAAAATATTTCGACAAGATCCGCACGCGCCGCAAGAAGGATGCGGAACCGGAACCGCCCGTCACCACCTGCCAGTGGGATGGCTGTGAGCGGCCGGGTGCGCATCGTGCGCCGGTGGGGCGCAATGCCGAAGGCCAGTTTTTCCTGTTCTGCTTCGAGCATGTGAAGGAATATAACAAGGGATACAATTACTTCTCCGGCCTTTCCGACAGCGAGATTGCCCGCTACCAGAAGGAAGCGATCACCGGTCATCGCCCAACCTGGACGGTTGGCGTCAACAAGGCCGCCAAGGGATCGCCCATTCACTCCACCCAGCGCTCCGGTTCGGCCACGGCGCAGGCGCGGATGAGGGACCCTTTCGGCTTCGTCTCCCAAGGGCGCGGCAATGCGTCGCGGTTTGAGCCGCAGGCGCGAAAACTGAAGACGCTGGAAGCAAAAGCCTTCGATGCCCTGGGGTTGACGGGCGCTGCCACCGCCCAAGATATCAAGAGGCGCTATAAAGAGCTTGTCAAAAAACATCATCCAGATGCAAATGGCGGAGACAGAGGTTCTGAAGAGCGTTTTCGGGCTGTTATTCAGGCCTATCAATTGTTAAAGCAGGCGGGTTTCTGTTAATCGAAGACAATATCCGATTGCGTATGCGACCTGATTGTATGCGACCTTGATTGTATGCGCTGGGAGATGCCGCCCGGCTTGGAGAGACGATGAGCAAAATTGACCTTGATATCGCCAACCTGCCCGACACGACAGTTTCCGTCCGGGAGGTGTTCGGCATCGACAGCGACATTCGCGTGCCGGCCTATACGAAGGGCGATGCCTATGTACCGGATCTCGATCCCGACTATCTGTTCGACCGGGAAACCACGCTGGCCATCCTTGCCGGTTTTGCTCACAACCGCCGCGTCATGGTGTCCGGCTTTCACGGTACGGGCAAATCCACCCATATCGAGCAGGTCGCTGCCCGGCTGAACTGGCCCTGCGTGCGCGTCAACCTCGACAGCCATGTCAGCCGTATCGACCTGGTCGGCAAGGACGCCATCGTCCTGAAGGATGGCAAGCAGATCACCGAATTCAAGGATGGCATTCTGCCCTGGGCCTATCAGCATAATGTGGCGCTGGTGTTCGACGAATACGATGCCGGACGTCCGGACGTGATGTTCGTCATCCAGCGGGTGCTGGAGTCTTCTGGCCGCCTGACCCTGCTCGACCAGAGCCGCGTTATCCGCCCACACCCCGCCTTCAGGCTGTTTGCAACGGCCAATACGGTCGGGCTTGGCGACACGACTGGCCTTTACCACGGCACCCAGCAGATCAACCAGGCACAGATGGACCGCTGGTCGATCGTCACCACGTTGAACTACCTGCCGCATCAAAAGGAAGTCGATATCGTCCTGGCCAAGGTCAAGGGCTTTGCCGCCACCCCGAACGGTCCCGATAATGTGGCAAAGATGGTGCGTCTGGCCGATCTGACCCGGTCTGCTTTCATCAATGGCGATCTTTCGACCGTGATGAGCCCGCGTACCGTGATCACCTGGGCGGAAAATGCCGAGATCTTCGGTGACATCGGCTTTGCCTTCCGCGTCACCTTCCTCAACAAATGCGACGAACTGGAGCGGACCCTGGTGGCCGAGCAATACCAGCGCGCCTTTGGCATTGAACTCAAGGAAAGTGCAGCCAATATCGTTCTTGGCGCCTGAAAAGAGACTTAAGGAACATGGCAGGTCGCGGCGATAATTCCCAGGCGAAACCCGGCACGGCGGTCGATACCGAACCGTTGCGCCGGGCGATTACCGGCTGCGTGCGCTCGATTGCCGGCGATGCCAGCGTCGAAGTGGCTTTTGCCAATGATCGTCCGGGCATCGCTGGCGAGCGCATTCGCCTGCCGGAAATTTCCAAGCGACCGACCGCCCACGAACTGGCGGTGACACGGGGGCTTGGCGATTCGATGGCGCTGCGGCTTGCCTGCCACGATCAGAAAGTCCATGCCTCCATGGCGCCGGAGGGGCAGGATGCCCGTTCGGTGTTCGATGCGGTTGAACAGGCCCGGGTGGAATCGATCGGTGCCTTGCGGATGACCGGCGTTGCCGCCAATTTGAAATCGATGACCTCGGAAAAATACGCCAAGGCCAATTTTTCCGGCATCGAGCGGCGCGAGGATGCGCCACTGTCGGAAGCCGTGGCGATGATGGTTCGTGAGGCGCTGACCGGTCAGAAGCCACCGGAAAGTGCCGGTAAGGTGCTGGATCTTTGGCGCTCCTTCATCGAGGAAAAGGCCAGCAGCGATTTTTCCAATCTGGCCAATGTAATCGAGGATCAGCAGGCTTTTGCCCGCGTCGTGCGACACATGCTGTCGTCCATGGAAATGGCCGAGGATTTCGGCGAGGACCCGGAACAGGCCGAGCAGGAAGAGACCTCGGAAGAAGACCAGCAGCGCAGTGGCGAGGAAGAGCAGGAAAATTCCGAGGAGGAAGCCGGCTCCGAAAGCGCGCCCGCCGATGAAAGCGAATCTGCCGAAGAGCAGATGGACGACGGCGAAATGGACGGTGCCGAGATTTCCGACGATGACATGTCCGAGGAAGGCGACGAGGACAGCGAGACGCCAGGTGAAATGCGCCGTCCGGCCAGCCCGTTCGACGATTTCAACGAGAAGGTCGATTACAAAGTCTTTACCGAGGCCTTCGATGAGGAAACCTCGGCGGAAGAATTGTGCGACGAAGCCGAACTTGACCGGTTGCGCGCCTTTCTCGACAAGCAGCTTGCCCATCTCCAGGGCGCGGTCGGTCGTCTGGCCAACCGTTTGCAGCGCCGGTTGATGGCGCAGCAGAACCGGTCCTGGGATTTCGATCTGGAAGAGGGCTATCTCGATCCGGCCCGGTTGACCCGGCTGATCATCGATCCGATGCAGCCGCTATCGTTCAAGCGGGAGAAGGATACCCAGTTCCGCGATACGGTGGTGACGCTGGTGATCGACAATTCCGGCTCGATGCGCGGACGCCCGATCACGGTTGCCGCCACCTGCGCCGATATTCTGGCCCGCACGCTGGAGCGTTGCGGCGTCAAGGTGGAAATCCTTGGTTTTACCACCAAGGCCTGGAAGGGCGGCCAGAGCCGCGAGCAATGGCTTGCCAGCGGCAAACCGCCAACGCCTGGCCGCCTCAACGACCTGCGCCATATCGTCTATAAGTCGGCGGATGCGCCGTGGCGGCGGGCACGGCGCAATCTGGGCCTGATGATGCGCGAAGGCTTGCTCAAGGAAAATATCGACGGCGAAGCGCTGATCTGGGCGCATAACCGGCTGTTGGCGCGGCGTGAGCAGCGCAAGATCATGATGATGATTTCCGATGGTGCGCCGGTCGACGATTCGACCCTGTCAGTCAATCCCGGCAATTATCTGGAGCGGCATTTGCGCGCCGTGATCGAGCAGATCGAGACCCGGTCTCCGGTTGAATTGCTGGCGATCGGCATTGGCCATGACGTCACCCGCTACTACCGCCGGGCCGTGACCATTGTCGATGCGGATGAACTGGCCGGTGCGATGACCGAGCAATTGGCTGGCCTGTTCGAAGATAAGCCCGCCAAGGGCGCGCGTGGCGGTTCGTTCCGCCGCGCCAGCTGAGTGCGCGTGATCCTTTGCTTGCCATGACCTCCCGCAAAGCCTTGGCCGCCTTCTGCTGCGGCTCCGTGTTGCTTTTGGCGGCATCTCAGGCTGTGGGTGAGTCCGCGACGGTGGGTAGCCGGAGAATTGAATATTTTAATCCGGCTTCGGACCAGACCGTGTTCGGCAAGTTGGAATTTATCGGTGGGCTGGACCTGACATCGTCAGACAGTCTGTTTGGCGCCTGGTCTTCGATCCGGTTTCGACCGGATGGCAAGCGTTTCATCGGTGTCCTCGATACGGGCGACTGGATTTCGGGTGAGATCGTCAGGGATGAAAAGGGGCGCCTTGCCGGTATAGACACTGTCTCGCTCGCACCGATGCTTGACCGGGACGGTCGCGGCCATGTGTCGAAACGGGCGATGGATGCCGAGAGCCTGGCGATCCGTGGCGACAAGATCTATGTCGGCTTTGAGCAGCGGCATCGGATCGACCAATATCCCCTCGACGGATTTGAAACGGCCAAGCCGGAAAAAAGCCTGCCTCTGCCCTTTCCCAAAAAGGTCCTGGAGAGCAATCGCAGCCTGGAAATGCTGACGGCATCGCCGGCGCAAGGACCGCTTGCCGGTGGCCTGGTGACGATTACCGAGGAGAGCCTGGACGCCAAGGGTAATCTTTATGCCGGCGTGGTCGATGGTGCGCATCCGGGCGGCTTCAAACTGGTGCGCCGTGATGATTTCGACGTGACCGATGGCGCCTGGCTGCCGGATGGCGATCTGCTGCTACTGGAGCGCCGGTTCCGGTTTCCAACCGGGCTCGGCATGCGCATCGTGCGCGTCAAGGGCGACAGCATCAAGCCGGGCGCGCTGGTGGATGGAGAGATCCTGCTCGACGCCGATCAAAGCTTCCAGATCGACAATATGGAAGGCCTGGATGTGGTGGACATGGGCAATGGCGACCTTCGCCTGATCCTGGTCTCCGACGACAACCACTTCATGCTGCAACGGACGCTGATGCTGGAGTTCCGGCTGCTGCCGTAAGGCAGCAGAGGTCAAACCCGCGCAAGCTGGTAGGGCTTCAGCCTGTTCATCAATGCCCCATAGGGCAAAAGCATAATCAGGCCGACCAGCATTTTCACGGTAAAATCACCGATGGCCCAGGAGATCCAGCGGGGGATTTCAGGGGAAAATGCGCCAAGCAACGGCGCCCAGCTTATCGCGAAATCATCATTCGGGCCGATGAAGCCGAAGACCGGTGCAAAAGACAGCGAGAAGAAAATCACCGTATCGAGTATCGAGCCAAACAGTGAACCGGCCAGCGGCGCTTTCCACCAGTCCTGCTCGCGCAGCCGGTTGAAGACGCTGATATCAAGCAATTGCCCGACCAGATAGGCGGTGCCCGAGGCAATGGCGATGCGTGGCTGCCCGGTGACGAAGGACAGCGCCACGCCCACCAGAAAGCCGACAAACACTACTTTGCGGGCCGTGGAGGGGCCGAACTGTCGATTGGTCAGGTCGGTGACCAGAAAGGCGACCGGATAGGTAAAGGCGCCATAGGTCAAGAGGTCGCCAAGCTGCACGCCCGCCAATTGTCCCGACAGTGGAAACTGCACGAGGATGTTGGAGGCAACCACGACAAGGGTCATGAGCATGCTGTAGACGAGGATGTGACGTGTGATCCGCATTTTTTTATCCTGGGAGATGCCACCAGCTATAGCTCAGCCCACATTTGGACCGGCCATAACAAGAAAGGGTCGATACTTGCCGCTGTACCAAAGATTTTGGCAAGAAACGGCGCAAGCGAAAAGGCTCGAACGTTTTACCGTTCAAGCCCGTTCGTTATGTCAATGCTGTGGCTGCCTGATATCAGGCGGCGACTGCGGTCTTCTTGACGATCTGGCGGCGCAGCAGACGAGCGCGCATGCTCAGTTCGGTTTCATTTGCCTTCAAAAGGAAGGCATCCAGGCCACCGCGATGCTCGACGGAACGAAGAGCAGCAGCAGAGACGCGCAGACGGTAACGCTGGCCGAGGGCATCGGAAATCAGCGTGACGTCGCACAGGTTCGGAAGGAACTTGCGGCGGGTCTTGTTGTTGGCATGGCTTACATTATTACCCGACTGGACGCCCTTGCCGGTCAATTCGCAACTGCGGGACATGATGCACCTATTCTTATTGGCAGTCGGAAAGCTTTCTAGGCAATAACCCAGGGCGCAATCCAACGCGGTCTGATTGGAAAGTTGCGGTTCTATAGTCAGCTGAAGCCGCCCCGTCAAGACAAACCTTGGCAAAAGGGCGGATTTATCGACGCTTCGGCTATGGTCTTGCCATAGTGAACGTCATAAATGAAGGGGTAACAGACATTGGAGCCATGGTGTCGCGATGCGTTTTGAGCTTGTTCGTAAACTGTCTTTTCTGCTGACCGCCCCTGCCGCGCGTGGTGTCGCGCTAGGCGTTACGCTGGTCTTGGCCAGCGGCTCGGCCTTTGCAGGGGAGACTTATCGCAATGAATATCGCGTCACCCTGCTTGGTCTGCCTGTCGCCCGTGCGACCTTCGTTACCGAAGTCACACGTCCTGGCTACACCATTACCGGCACGATTTCGTCGGCGGGCATTGCCAATGTCTTCACCAGCCTCGATGCAAAGACCAAGGTGACCGGACAGGTGGCCGAGGACAAGCATTTGCAGGCCAGCAATTACAATCTGGTCTATACGCGGGGCAAGCGAACCCGGGTTTATGACGTGCGCTATGCAGGCGGCAATGTCGTCTCCACGACCATCACCCCTCAACCCAACCGCAACAAGGACCGCTGGCTGCCGGTGAGCGCCAGCGATCTGCGCTCCGTGCTCGATCCTGTCGGCGGGCTGACCCTGCCCGACGATGGCAAGATCTGCTCCCGGACCCTGCCGATTTTCGATGGTGAAAGCCGGTTGGATCTGGTGATGTCGCCAAAGGGCAAGAACAAGTTTACCGCTGGCAATGTATCGGGCGAGGCGATTGTCTGCTCCGTGCGCTATGTGCCGAAATCCGGCTTCAACAAGGCCCGCAGCGATATCGAATATCTGCGCAGCGCCAACGATATGGAAATCTGGTTTGCCAAGACCGGAACCATGTCCTTATATGCTCCGGTCTATGCGCGGGTGCCAACGCGGGTGGGAACGCTGTCGATCACAGCCACCCGGTTTGGCGCCTGATCAGCACTAAAATCATTGAGGGGCGGATGAAGGTTCGGGCAACGCTGATCGGGTTTTCGGCCATCCTGATGTGGTCTTTTCTGGCGCTGTTTACGGCAGCGTCCGGCACCATGCCGCCCTTCCAGCTCTCGGCCATCTGCTTTGCCATCGGCAGTCTTCCCGGTATTGCCACCTTCATTATCCGGCCGGAGCGGCTGACATTGCTGAAACAACCGGCCAAGGTCTGGTTGGTCGGGATCGCTGGCCTGTTCGGCTATCATTTCCTCTATTTCACGGCACTGAGAAATGCCCCTGCCGTGGAAGCCGGGCTGATTGCCTATCTCTGGCCGCTGTTGATCGTGTTTGGATCGGCTTTGCTGCCGGGGGAAAGGCTGCGCTGGTATCATATGGCGGGCGCGATTGCCGGGCTATGCGGCACCGTGCTGATCATCGGCAAAAACGGCCTGTCCTTCGATCCAGCCTATGCTATGGGCTATGGGGCGGCCCTGCTCTGCGCCTTGACGTGGTCCAGCTACTCGCTGGTCACGCGCCGGTTCGATGCAGTCTCCACCGATGTGGTGACCGGCTTCTGCCTTGCCACGTCACTGCTGTCGCTGCTCTGCCACCTCTGGCTCGAAACGTCCGTTTGGCCGGACAGTGCCAGCCAGTGGCTTGCTGTGGCTGGCCTTGGGCTGTTGCCGGTCGGTGCAGCCTTCTATGCCTGGGATTACGGCGTCAAGAACGGCGATATCCAGATCCTGGGGGCCGCGTCCTATGCCGCACCGCTGCTGTCGACGCTGGTGTTGCTGGTTTTCGGTTTTGGTGAGGCCAGCCTGCGCATTCTTGGCGCCTGTGTGTTGATCACAGGTGGCGCGGCCCTGGCGGCAAGCGGCATGTTCCGCCGCAAGACAGCCCTCGAAGACGCGGCTTGACAGCTACCTGCCGGGCATCATCTTCATCAACACCCCGTCCTTCAGCACGGTATGATGGAAAATAGCCGCAGCGGCATGCAGCGTGGCCGCTCCGATGATGACCCAGGCAAGCAGAGAATGCATGTCGCCGAGCAGATGGCGATAGTCGGGCGATATACCGAGGGGATCGGGAATAGAAAACAGCCCGAAGAAGTCCACCGGTTTTCCCTGCGACCAGCGCCATAGAAAGCCGAGGGAAATCTGTGCGGCAATGCCAAGATAGAGCAGATAATGCACGGCCTTCGCCATCAGGCCCAAAGCGCCTTTTTCTTCTTCCGGAAGGGTTTTGAGACTGGCGATCCGCCAGACAAGTCGCAGCACAAACACGGCGGAAAGTGTGATGCCAGAAGCGTAATGCAGCGCCTTAAGACCATTGCGCAGCGCACCGCCTTTTTCCGTAAAGTCCCAGATTTCAGCCGAGAAGAACAGGATGAGCACCAAAAGCGCTGTTGCCCAATGCAGCCAGATCATGCCGCTATTGTAGCGCGTGCCGCGCGGCGCGGTCGAGCCAAGAGGTATATTCATCGTCATGTTGCCACTCCAAAAAGTCGGATTTTTCAGCGCAACAGAACGGTTCATGCTGACGGAGGCCTGAAAGCAAACCGGAGATGAAATAGTATAGCAACCGGGTTATCGGAGAGGCTGACCCGGTTCCCAACCCGGCGGGGCCATTTCGAAAGCGTCGAAGGTAAAGCCCGGTGCGACCGTGCAGCCAACCAGAGTGTATTCTCCTAGGCTTTCCACCGCCTGCCAACTGAGCGCTGGAATGATGGCCTGGGGGCGCTCGCCGCGCACAAGGTCTCTACCAAGAACCAGGGTTTCCACGGATTGCCCGTCATTCGACCGGTAAAGCGCCAGCGGCGCGCCCGCATAATAGTGCCAGATCTCGGCGGCATCCTTCACCCGATGCCAATGCGACCGCTGGCCTGCCTTCAGCAGATAGTAGATGGCCGTGGAATGGCCACGCGCTCCGCCTTTGCCGTCGCGGAAGGTTTCGCTGTACCAGCCACCTTCAGGGTGGGGCTGCATGGCTAGCGCTGCAATGATCTCATCGGCATCGGCCATCAGAAATTGTCCTTGCGCTTGCGGATTTCGGCGAACACCTCTTCATTGCTCTTGCTTTCCATCACCAGGTTGCGGCGGATTTTTGGATCGGCCACCCGCAGGAACGGATTGGTTTCCTTTTCCAGATACATAGTGGTGGGAATGGTGAACTGCCCTTGCGCGCGCATCGCCTCGATGTCGCGGGCACGGGCTTGCAGCCGCTCATTGTCCGGGTCGATGGTCAGGGCGAAGCGGGCATTGGCGAGCGTGTATTCGTGGCCGAAATAAATAGCGGTTTCATCCGGCAGCACAGCCAGCTTTTGCAGGGAATGCCACATGTCGGCAGCAGGGCGTTCGAACAGCCGTCCGCAGCCGAGCGCAAACAGCGTATCGGCGGCAAACAGCAGTTTGGCGTCTGGAAAATGATAGCAGACATGGCCTGCCGTGTGGCCCGGCGTTTCAATCACCTGGACCCGGTGCGGTCCGAATAAAAACTCTTCCCCATCATAGGCGGAGCGGTCCAGACCGGGAATGGCGACAGCCTCGTTGACGGGGCCGATGATCTCACAGCCATATCGTTGCTTCAGCGCCAGATTGGCTTCGACATGGTCATTGTGGTGATGGGTGGTGAAGATATGGCTGATCTGCCAGCCCCGTTTTTCGGCAGCGGCCACGATAGGGCCTTCCTCCGGTGCGTCGATGGACGCGGTCAGGCCGGTTTCAGGGCAATGGACCAGCACGCCGTAATTGTCGGTGCGGCACGGGAAGATTTCGATATCCGGGCTTTTCATCGGGGTGACCCTTTAGCTTGGCAGTGGCGATTGCAGGGCGATTTGAGGAGAATCTAGTGCCTGGGGCCTTGATGTCCAACAGCCTGCTGCTAACAATTGTGCCATGCATGTGGATATAGTCGATCTCCGTCAGTTCTATCACACCATGCTTGGCCATGCTGCCGAGCAATCCATTACCATGGCGCTGTCGTCGCTCTGGGCGCGGCTGCCGGAGGAGCGGTTGGTGGGGCTGGGCTATTCGGTGCCGTACCTGGATCGGTTTCGGGCCGATACCGAGCGCACATTCGCCTTCATGCCAGCGGGGCAGGGGGCGGTGAACTGGCCGCCGGGCGAGCTTTCGGCCACCTCATTGGTGTTCGATGAGGAATTGCCGCTGCCAGACAGTTCCATCGACCGGGTTTTGATGGTCCATTCCCTGGAATTTGCCGAGAATCCGCGCGAGACGCTCAAGGAAATCTGGCGGGTTCTGGCGCCGGGCGGACGGTTGGTCATGGTGGTGCCCAATCGCCGTGGGGTCTGGGCGCGGATGGAGCATACGCCTTTCGGCTCCGGTCGCCCCTATTCTCGGGGACAATTGACGGCGTTGCTACGCGAGACCAATTTTACGCCGGGAGCCAGCACGGAGGCATTGTTTTTCCCTCCATCGAAGCTCAGAACCATGTTGAAAATGCATAGCGCCTTCGAGCGCTTCGGTCGCATGCTGTCCCCGGCTTTTGCTGGCGTTATCGTTGTCGAGGCGCAAAAGCGGCTCTATCAGGGTCTGCCGGTTGCCGTGCGCGCGTCGCGCCGGGTGTTCGCCCCGGTTTTGAGCCCGCAGGGCGTGCCAACCACACGTCAGACCCTCTTGCCGCCCTCGACAAAATAAAGGTTCCGGGTTACTTGCGTAAATTGTTTGAACCGGCCTGTTTGAACGGGATCGGGTTCAAGGAGAGAATCAGGAAATCACGTCGATGAGCAGCACCATGAACCAGCCCGTTCCACGCCCGGGAATCCTCGATATTGCCGCCTATGTTCCCGGCAAGGAGCACGCCCCTGGCGTTGCAAAAGTGTTCAAGCTTTCATCGAACGAAACGCCCCTGGGTCCAAGCCCGAAAGCCATTGAGGCTTTCAAGGCGGGTGTGGCCAATCTGGAGCTTTATCCCGATGGTCAGGCCGTGAAGCTGCGCGAGGCGATTGCTGGCGCGCATGGGCTCAACCCGGCCAATATCCTCTGCGGCAATGGGTCGGACGAGCTGCTCGGCCTGCTCTGCCATGTCTATCTGGGCACGGGCGACGAGGCTGTTATTACCGAGCATGGTTTCCTGGTCTATCGCATCCAGATCATGGCGGCGGGTGCCACGCCGGTCACGGTTAAGGAGCAGGATTGCCGCGTCGATGTCGATGCCATTCTGGCGGCGGTGACGGACAAGACCCGGATGGTGTTCATCGCCAATCCCGGCAATCCGACAGGGACCTATGTGCCGGGTGCCGATATTCGCCGTCTGGTCGCCGGTCTGCCGAAACATGTGCTGCTGGTGCTGGATGCTGCCTATGCCGAATATGTTCGCCGCAACGATTACGAAGCCGGGCTGGAAATCGTCTCGGAAAACCGCAATGTGGTGATGACCCGCACCTTCTCGAAAATCCACGGGCTGGCGGCGCTCAGGATCGGCTGGATGTATGGTCCGGCTGCCATTCTCGATGCCTTGAACCGGGTGCGCGGACCGTTCAACATGAATGCCCCGGCGATTTCTGCGGGCGCCGCTGCCATTCTCGACCGCGATTTTGCCGATAAGGCCGTTGATTTCAATCTGGAATGGCTGGATCGGCTGACGGGCGCCTTCGAGGCGCTCGGCTTGAAGGTCACGCCGTCGGTCACCAATTTCCTGCTTATTCATTTTCCCGATGTTGATGGCAAGCGGGCGTCCGAGGCCGATGAATTCCTGACCAGCCGTGGCTACATCCTGCGGGCAGTCAAGGGCTATGGGTTTGCCAATGCCCTGCGCATGTCGATCGGCACGCCCGAGGCCAATCTCGGCGTGATGGATGCCCTGACCGAATTTATGGGCAAGCCGTGATGGCCAGCATTCAGTTTGACCGGATCGCACTGATCGGCATCGGCCTGATCGGCTCTTCCATTGCCCGTGATGTGCGTGCGCTTGGCCTGGCGCGTGAGATCGTCGTTTCAACCCGCTCGGTGGATACCTTGCGGCGGGCCGAGGAATTGAAGCTTGGGGATCGCTACACGACTTCGGCTGCCGAGGCGGTTGCAGGGGCCGATCTGGTGATCGTTTCGGTGCCGGTCGGGGCCTCCGAAACGGTGGCCATCCAGATAGCGCCGCATCTTGCGCCGGGCGCCATCGTCACGGATGTGGGGTCCACCAAAGCCTCTGTCATTGCGCAAATGGCGCCGCATATGCCTGATCATGTGCACTTCATTCCGGGTCATCCGCTGGCCGGTACGGAGAAATCCGGCCCCGATGCCGGTTTTGTCGGTCTGTTCAATGGACGCTGGTGCATTTTCACACCGCTGGAAAATACGGATCAGCAGGCGATTGCCCGGCTCAAGAGCTTTTGGGAAGCGCTGGGCTCGCGTGTCGATGAAATGGACCCCCAGCACCACGACAAGGTGCTGGCGATCGTTTCGCATCTTCCCCATATCATCGCCTATAATATCGTTGGCACGGCGGACGATCTCGAAGCGGTGACGGAATCGGAAGTCATCAAATATTCGGCCTCCGGTTTTCGCGATTTTACCCGTCTGGCGGCGTCCGATCCCACCATGTGGCGCGACGTCTGCCTGCACAACAAGGACGCCATTCTAGAAATGCTGGCGCGGTTTTCAGAAGACCTCGCCTATCTGCAACGGGCGATCCGTTGGGGGGAGGGCGATAAACTGTTCGAACTGTTCACCCGCACCCGCACCATACGCCGCTCGATCATCGATGCGGGCCAGGATGTGGACGTGCCGGATTTCGGTCGTCACGGGCTGGATGGCAAGACGAACGGATAGGCCGTTTCGCCGCCGGTTCAGATCGGTGGGATATTGCCAAGCGGGATGAAGCCCAGCACCACGACGCCATTGGTGATCTGAAGTGTCACCTGGCCCTGATTCTGGCCAAGGAACACCGCTTTCAGCCCCTTGGCGGCCATCCGGGCGATGTCCTTGGTTTCGGGGTAGGCGGCAATCACCAGGTCGCGCCAGGCATCGACCTTGCCGATTTCCAGCTTGAGCGTACCGTTGGCAAGGCCTGCATTATCGATGGAAATCGGTCCGCTGGCGGTGATCGTGCGGCCCTGGCCCATATCGATCTGCAGATTGCGGATGTCGCCGCTTAGACCCCGCAATTGTATGGGTTCTGGATGTTCGATATCGAGGGCACCGGCCTGACCGAGCAATTTCACATCCAACTGTGCTGCCATGGGTGGCAGGTCGGGGTTGCGGTCGTCCTGGCCAAAATCCATGTCGGTCAAGAGCGCTGTTCCCACGAGGTCCTCACCATCGCGTTGCAGCCGTGTCCGGCTCTCAGTGGCATCAATCCTCAGAACCCGGCCGGATAGGGCATCGGTCAGATTGGCCTGCAATTTCTGGATCACGCTTGATGACGAATCGACGCCGTTCATACCCAGCGACAGGGTGGAGCGAAAGCTATCCCACTGAAAAGCACCAGCAAGCCCGGTGGAAGTTTGCAGAATGGCTGGCCCGTCGATTTCCCATTTGATCTTGCCGGGCCGGAAAATTTCCGCCGATGACCGGAAAGCGCCTGACGAACCGGAAATGCCGTTGCGGCTATCGTTGACCGATACCTTGGTGCAGTTCAATCCGATATGCAGCGGAAAGCCACTCATCCGCATTCCGGGGCAATCGAGGGCAGAGGCCAGCGGATTATCGCCGTCAAAGGCATGTTCGAGTTTTGTCGTGGCGTAATTGGCAGCGGCGAACCAGCCTGCGGTGTAGACGATACCGAGCAGGACAAGCACAATGCCCACCAAGAGAACTCGCGATCTCTTTCTGGGTCTCTTCGTCCGGCTGGACATGGCCATGCGCTTCTCCAATTGTCTTCCATTTTGCCCAGCGGTCACCGAGACGACTTTTGAGGCACCAGAGCCCAGCACTGTTTATCAGTGCAAAGACTGCTGTAAAAATTCATTTCTGCTGGATAATTTCAACCCAAACCTATCAAAATTCGGGCATGAGACAGCAGGAGCTAGCATTATGACCAGCGATATGGACGAATTTTGGGTGTTTGGCTACGGGTCTTTGATGTGGAATCCCGGCTTTGTCCATGAAGAACGGTTGGCTGCCAGGGCCCATGGGTTTCGCCGCTCGCTTTGCATTCGATCTTTCGTGCATCGCGGCACCGAGCAGACCCCCGGGCTGGTTCTGGGGCTGGATCGCGGCGGCTCCTGCCAAGGTGTGGCGTTTCGTGTCAGTCCGGCGTCATGGACGCAAACGCTCGACTATTTGCGAGCGCGGGAACTGGTGACGATGGTCTATCAGGAAAAAACGTTGCGGTTGCAATTGTCTGATGGGCGCCGGGTGCTTGGCGTTGGCTATGTGGTGGACCGAAACCACCGCCAATATGCGGGAGCGATTACTGTTGAGGAGGCGGTACAGGTTACCGCGCAGGCCAGTGGCCAGTCGGGTGATAACCGGGCCTATGTCGAGAATACCGTGCAACACCTGCGCAGCATAGGCATCCGCGATCATTGGCTGGAGCAGGTGGTCAAGGGGCTGAACAAACCGGCTTTATGACGGGTTCTTGGCCCCAGCCTTCAAGGTTTCCAGGCGGTGTTTGGCGGTCGGCGGCAGGGGGAGATCCGGATTGGTCTGGGCAGCCTCACGCAGCAGCGCGTCGCTGGCCGTCTCCAGCTCACTGGTCAGTTTTTCAAAAAATGCATCGGGCTTCAGTCCCGGCTGGATCGGGGGCAGGATGCGGATCTTGTAGTGGCCGGGATAGCGCATCACGCTGCGCCGTGGCCAGAACAGCCCGGCATGCATGGCAACCGGCACGACCGGCACGTTGAGATCGCGGTAAAGCCTGGCAATGCCGAATTTGTATTCGGGATCGGCGCCGGGCGGGCGTCTCGTACCCTCGGGATAGATGACCAATTGGCGACCGCTGCGCACTTCCAAGGCGGCGCGTTGCATGACTTTGACCATTTCCTTGCCGCGTCCACCGCGATTGACGGGAATCATTTTCTGCTTGGCGGCATACCAGCCGAAGAACGGAATCCACATCAATTCCCGCTTGAGAATAAAGACCGGATCATCCAGCCAGGGCAGAAGCGCATAAGTATCCCAGAAGGATTGGTGCTTGGGCGCGAGGATGTAGCCGGTGTGCGGGATATTCTCCAGACCCTCAATCTCGAATGTCGTGCCGACCACGGTTTTCATCAGCCAATGACTGAAACGCGCCCATGTCTTGGGGACGGAATATGCGATTTTGCGCGGCAAGATGAAATAGATCGGCGCGGCCAAGACCATCCAGAGGATCAGGCAGGCATAGAACAGCACGTTGAAAACATGGGACCGCAAAGCAAGCATGAAGATATTCCGCCGACAGATGGCCCTGCCTATACGAATTTTCCAATAAGAGGAAGATGGTTCGGCATCGCAGGTTTGGCCGCTGCATAATTCCTTAAACCTGTTGCGGTTTAAGAAGGAAATTATGCAGTCGATATAAAGTGCTAAAGCAAACCTCAATGCGCCAGATATGGTGCATTGAGGTTTGCTTTAGCTTTGGGAGGATTGCTGGGAGGCACTGCCGGGGGTGCGCAGTCCCTGCCAATTGTCCCAGCCGCCGAGATCACGGGTATAGGCAATGAGGATCTTGGCATATTCCGACAGCAGCGTGCGCAGCGCATTGGGATCGGCATACCAGGCTCTGGTGCGCAAATCGGCGGTGACGACCGGATAGGGAATGAACTGGGTTTCATGATCTGTACGGCGCAGTTCCATCAGGCTGCGGCGCATGTGGTAATTGCTGGTGACGACCAGAACCGATGAAAAGCCCTTGTCGTGGATCCACTGGGCGGTTTCATTGGCATTGCCGATGGTGTCGATGGCGCGGTAGCCCATATCCACGCAGCAGGCGAACAGATCGGGTGAGCTTTGCGTCATCCGGCGGATGGTCGCGGGCGATGTGGATGGATGGACACCGGAAATCAACAGCCGCCGCCCCGATCCCTTGCGCAACAGGTCGACAGCCTGGTCGATGCGCTGATAGCCCCCCGTCAGCACGACGATGGCGTCAGCCTTGGGCTCGGCAGGCGGCATCATCGCCGTGACATCATCGGCAAAATGCAGGAAACCGGCGACAAGACAGGCCATCAACAGAAGAATGGCATAGCCGCCATAGCGTAGCAGGCGGCGCAGCGGTGCCTGCCGATGGAATAGTTTGGCGGTCCGGCTGCCTTGATCCTGGTCAGGGTCTGCTTGGCGCATTGTCATTGCTCGTGCGTAATGGAACTGCATCGAGGATGCTGGTGCATCCTCACATCGAGGACGTATAAAAAGATCATTCGGGCGGCAACCCGCCGCTGCGGCTGGGGTCCGACCTGATCTGGTCGATTTCATAGATGGCGCGCATGACAGTCAACCTGGCCGTGACCGTTGTCAGCAGAGCAATAACGATCATCGTGGCGAAAATACCGAGATAGCCGGTAAAGCCGATTTCGAACCGGCCAAACATGGCGGTGGCCTGATCGGCTTGCGGTGTGGCGAGCGTATTGTCCTGCCAGATGCTGGCCAGCGCGAACAGGCCAGCTGCGGCAAGCCCGCCAGCCGCAGAGCCCTTCAGGCTGATCTTCAGAAAATGCTTCTGAAATTCCCGCGCCACGAACAGGCTCTCTGCACCGACGAAATGCAGGACCTCGATAATATGCCGATTGCCGGACAAGGCGCCGCGCGTTGCGAAAATCACCGTCAGCACCATGGCGGTAAACACCAGGATCAGCAGGCCAAAGCCAATCAGCACCGTGGTCCGGGCCATCGATACCAGCCGGTCCACCCAGGTGCGGTGATCATCAAGCGAGGCCTGGGGGATCTGCGAGGTCAGAAGATCACGCATGGCGGCGAAGTCAGGCGGATTATTCTCGTCAATGGTGACAATGACCAGCCGGGGCACCGGAAGGTCGTTGATATCCAGTCCGGTGCCAAGCCAGGGTTCCAGCAGGCGGGCCGTTGCGGCCTCATCGACGATCTGTCCGGTCTTGGTCCCGACGAAGGTCAGCGCCAGGTCCTTGGCTTTCGTCAAGGCGTCATCCATGTTGACATTGTCATCCGGCTTGATCTGGATCGTCACCTCGCGGGAGATCTGGCTTTGCCAGCTGGACGCCGTTCCCCGGACGATCGACACCGCGCCGAGCGTCAGGCAGGCGAGGAAGGCCATGATGGCAATCACCACCATCAGCGCATTGCCCTGGATATTGGAGGGCGGCAGGATGGGGCCGGTGGCGCGCACCTGCATTTCCACTCGCTTTTGCGTCTTGGCCCTTTCCTGTGTCGGGGTCTTGGCCAGCGGCGGGCTCTTGGCCGACGGCGGGGTCATGGGTATTTTTTTCGGCGGCTGCGGCGCGGACTTTTGATCATTCATAAATATCGAGCCGCCCTTCAGTCAGAATCATCCGCCGGGCGTCGACCTGGTCCATCAGGGCCAGATCGTGGGTGGCGATCACCACGGCGGTGCCCAGCCGGTTCAGCTCGAGAAACAGGCTGAGCAGGCGGCGCGCCATCGGAGGATCGACATTGCCGGTCGGCTCGTCGGCCAGCAGCACTTCTGGCCGGTCGATCAGGGCTCTGGCAATCGCGACGCGCTGCTTTTCCCCACCCGACAGGATCGGCGGCAACACGTTGATACGCTCGCCCAGCCCCACCCATTTCAACAGTTCCAGCACATCCTGCTTATAGCTCGCCTCGTCCTTGCCGCGCACCCGCAGCGGCAAGGCGACATTTTCATAGGTCGTCAGATGGTCGAGCAATTGGAAATCCTGGAAGACGATGCCGACCCGGCGGCGCAGCAAAGGCAATTCATTGCGCGGAATCTGGGTAATATCACGACCGAAACTGCGAATCAGGCCACGTGTCGGTTTCAGTGACATGAACAGCAGGCGCAAAAGCGTGGTCTTGCCAGCGCCCGACGGACCGGTCAGGAACTGGAAGGAGCGCTTTGGGATATCAAAGGTCAGGTCGCGGAGGATTTCAGGCCCCATCCCATATCGCAGGCCGACATTTTCGAAATGGATCAATGGATAAACCCGGGCTTGAGCCTGTTGACGACTGCTCAGTTCTTAACGGTTCCGGTTACCATTTGGTAAACGCCGCGATGTTACGACGCCAATCCGGTGATTTTTTACAAATCATTAACCATTCGAATTTACGACTTGGATGGATTGGTTTCAATGCCCCTTCGTATTCTATCGCATCTGGCTGGTGCGAGGCTTTCGATCAAGGGCGCTTCATCTCTGTTAAAGGCAAGCCGGAATTGGTTTTTTCATCCAATGTCTGGACCTGCTGTGGCGAGGGTTCCATGAACGCATTCCGTTTTCGGCCTAAATATGTCGAACCCGATATCGATCTCTTGCCGCCAGAGCGGCCCTATCGCCCCATGCCACGACCCGGCTTCCGGCTGGCGGAGGATGTGAGCGATGCGAAATTCGTCACGGTCGGCGATCCCGTCGGCGCGCTCCGCAGCCGAATTCAGGCGGAAATGAAGACCCCATACCGGCCACAGGTGCCGGAGGCGCAGGGCTTGCTACAGTCTATCGTCAATCATGGTGTCGGGCATCTCGTCCGCTTGGAAAATCGCCTGGGGCAGCTATCGGAGCGGTCTTTCACCTCGTTGATTGCGGCCCTTGCCGTGCTGATGTTCTTCAGCGCTGGTGGTTTTTGCCTGATCGGTGGCACGGAGGCGGTCCCCGCCAGAAATCCACTCGACATAACCCATGTCAGCCTGACGCCGCAAACTGCTGGAGGCATGCCGGTCCTGTTGGTCAATGCGATTGTTGAGAATCATGCGGCGACGACGCAGGCCCTGCCGGATATCAGGGCGGATCTCTATGCGGATGGACGTCTGGTCGCCTCGACGATTATCACCCCGCCGGCGCCGGAAATCGGTATCGGCCATAGCCGTGGCATTGCTGCCCGGCTGCGCCATCCCGGGGGAAAAACCCCGGAACTGAAGCTTTCCTTTCTGTCCAAGGATGCTTCGCAATCCTGATTGTGCTATCGGCAGGATGAAAGAAAACCCTGTCGCCTGAAGATGGGCAGCGAAATCCTGGAGAATCCATGCCTGTCGTTCGCGGAAAAAATATCGAGCCATTGTTTACGGCCGAACAGATCGCCGCCCGCAATATCGAAATCGCCAAGACAATTGTCGACGGTCCCTCCGAGGATCTTCTGGTGATTTCGATCTTGAAAGGCTCGTTCATTTTCGCGGCCGACCTGATCCGGGCGCTGCATCATGTCGGCATTGCGCCGGAGGTGGAATTTATCACCTTGTCCAGCTACGGCACCGGCACGGTGTCGCAGGGTGTCAAGGTCCTCAAGGATATCGACAGCGATGTCCGTGGCCGTAATGTTCTGCTGATCGACGACATCCTGGAATCGGGACGAACCCTGCTGTTTGCCCGCACGCTGATGTATGAACGCGGTGCTGCCAATGTCACCATTGCCGTGCTGCTCGACAAGAAGGTCAAGCGCCAGGAAGTGTTTGAGGCCGATTATGTCGGTTTCGAATGCCCGGATTATTTTGTCGTCGGTTATGGCATGGATGTCGCCCACGCTTTCCGCGAATTGCCTTTTGTCGGTGTTGTTACCGGCGATGCAGCGTCGTAATCTTCGAAAAAATACATTTTATACAGCTACTTACGATAAGGCTTCTCCGTTGCGGTCAGCGCCCTGAAACGGGGCGGTGTCTCGGTCATCAGGTGGAAACTATTAACCATCCTCTCGTCTTGGCTGCCGGTTGTTTACCTCTCGCAAAGGAAAAACTGGTGATTTGCTTGGGTATGACAGCGCTACACATCCTCTATGATTCGGGGACGGCGCTGTAACGGCGTGGATGCGTGAGCATCCTCAAGCACTGGTACAACATGCCGCATGATGACAGCCGTCGATCGGGTTCGGTCGAATGGTGATGTGGCAGGCTTCAAGATGGGAATGCGGATATGGCCAAGATACTGATTACCGAAGACGAAGATGCCCTGCGGTCCTTCGTTGCCCGGGCGTTGCGGCTCGACGGACATGAAACCCATGAGGCGGCTGATGGCGCCGAGGGTCTCGAAATGCTGGCTACCAGCAATTTCGATCTGTTGCTGTCGGATATCCGCATGCCGGTCATGGATGGTATCGAACTGGCGCATCGCGCCCATTCGGATTTTCCGGGCCTGAAAATCCTGCTGATGACCGGCTATGCCGAACAGCGTGAACGCGCCGACGACCTGCTCGAAAAAATCATCGATGTCGTACCAAAGCCGTTTGCGCTTCCCGATATTCGCAAGGCGGTCGCCCAGGCGTTGGCCGCCTGACTGTTTTTCCCCGGAGAGATTTCAGCGTCTTGCGGATCGACAGATGCTGGAAGCCGATGGATGAAAGGCAGGTCTGTCAGCCCCTCATCCATCCAAACTCCAATTGATGTTACCATCACATGTCCAGCAAGCGTTCCAGATAACGCCGCTCTACCTCCGGGCTTGCATTGTTGCCCAGCTTGTTGCGGATCGCATCGAGGATTTCGCGGGCGCGCTGCACGTCGATTTCGTCGGGGACTTTCACCCGTTCGCCAAAATCCGGCCCGGTGGTTGACCGTGGTCGCCCCAGCGGGTCGCGACCGCCCTGATTGCCTTCCGCCATGCCTTGCCCCTGGTCCTGACCTTGCCCCTGGCCGCGCTGCATGGCCTGCATCATCTGGTTCATCATATCGCGCGCGCCTTGGCGCAAGGCTTCCAGCGCCCGACCCTGGCCTTGCACGGCCCGGTCACCCTGGCTTTTTCCGAGTGCTTCACCCGCGCCCTGCATTTCCCGACCTGCCTGGCCAAAATTTTCTCCAGGCTTGATGCCGAGCTTGCCAAGTCCGTCTTGTACGCCCTTCAACTGCTTGCCGAGCGCATCCTGCTGCTGGCGCAATTGTTTAAGCGCTTCACGCAATTGCTCTGCCGTCATCTGGTCGGGGGCAGAAGGATTTTTACCGGCGCTGTCTTTATTCTGGTTCTGGTCGGGGTTTTGGCCCTGATCCTGGTTTTGCTCGCCATCGGGCGTCGGGCTAGCCTGAGGATTATCCTGGGTCATGCCGTCACCATCTTCCGGCTGAAGGTCATCGCCCATCTGCGACCGGCTCTGTAATTCCTGGTCCAGTTTGAAGGTCTGATCCATCAGCTTCTGCTGGTCCTGCATGATCTGTCCGAGCTTGTCGATCTGCTTGCGCGCTTCGCTGGTCTGCTGTTGTTGCTGCGGATTGGAGCGCTGCGGGCGTCCGGCCTGGAGATTGTTCATCATCCGTTGCATCTCCTGCAACATCTGACGGGCGGCATCCTTGTTGCCAGAGCGGGCCAGGTTTTCGATCTGGTTCATCATGTTTTCCAGATCGCGCTGGGTCAGCATTTTCTGAGCGCTCTGTTGGTTCTGCTGGCCGTTCTGCGGCTGCTGGCGCTCTGCAAGAGCCTTCATATAGTCCTGCATCGCCTGACGGACCTCGTCCATCAGCTTCTTGATCTCGGCATCGGGCGCATTGCGCTCCAGCGCCTCCGAAAGCTTCTGCTGCGCCTCGCTCAGCTTGCGCTCAGTCAGTGACACATCGCCATCGTCGATGCCAAGCGCGATTTCCCAGAGATAATCCGCCGTATCCTTCAAAGCTTCGGTGGTGCTGGCCATCTGCATGCGGGCATGGGCCGAGGAAATCAGCAGGTAATGGGAAAGCTGCGGAATGGTTTCATCGGCACGCAGCGTCAGCGCTTCGTTGAGCGCCACAGCGCGCGCCATCTGCCGCGTGTCCAGCGCAAAGATCTGACGCTGTTCGGCTACGGCGGCGGCCAGCGGTTCGGAGAAATTGCGGCCGGGCAGGATCATCTCATGGGCAGGGCTGCGTCCCTCCTGGCCCAATCCGTCCTTGGCAATCAGCGTGATCCGCACCTTCTTTCCCGCCAGCGGGTGTTCGGTCAGGTTGCGGCTCGACATGCTTTTGATATCGCGGGCATTGCGGCTCGGCAGGTCCAGCTTGAACTCGGGCAGGGGATAGAGCGGGTTGGCTTGCGGATCGGTATCGACAGGGACGATCTCGGCGCGGGCTTCCAGCAGGCCGTAATCGTCGCGGGCGGTAAAGCCGATTTCCAGTGCCCCGTTGACGGCACGTTTCGGAATGCCGTCAAAGGCGATGGTCGGTGCATGGTCTGGAATGACCTTCAGCGGCCATTGCCGGGTGCCAAGATCCAGCGTGCCGCTTTCGCCCAAGGTCAGGGTCAGCGTGCGGGCGCTGGTGTCCGTCTGGGCGGGCGTTGGCGTGGCTGACGAGACGGTGGGCAAGGGGCCGGGCGTATTTTCCTGGTCGGCCTTGACCGGCTGGAAAGCGACTGCGGCTGCCCCGGATGCCGGTTTGAAGTCTGCCTGTTCGTCTCCGGTACTGCCGGTCAACCGAACTGTGACCACAGACTGGGCGGGAACGGCGATATCCTGCGTTCCATCTCCATTGCGTCCTGTGAGGAAAACAGGGGGGCGGCCCGTATAGCCCGGCGGGGTAATCCAGGCATCGATGCGCAGGGTCGGGGCGTTGTCATCGCTGTCTTGCAGCACAAAGGCATCGGTGAGACGGCCAGCGCCATTCGAGCCGGAATAGGCAAAGGCCACCGCTAAAAGCAGCGCTGGCAAGGCGCGCAGGCCGAAGCGGTCGAAGCGGGCGATATCAGGCTTTGGGCGCCCGGCATCGAGCGTGGCGATCCGGGTTGCCATACGCCGTTGGTGCTCATGCCAGAGGGCGCGGGCAAAAGGCGTGTCGAAGGCCGGTTCCTCACCCTGCACGCCGATGGGTTGATGCGGCAGATGATTGCGCTCTTCCAGCAGCCGGTCCGCTTCGCCAATTTTCGGCCAGCGCAGCCGGGCCAGCGGCAGAAGCGAGGCAAGAAAGCCGAAGACCAACAGAAAAACCAGAGGCCAGCGCAGATAACCGGGCACTTCGCGAAAAAAGCCGAGCCAGGCCAGCGACAGGAAAACAGCAGCAATCGAGGCTGGAAGCAGCAGCAGAGGCAGCAACCGCTCACAAAACAGCACGAGCCTTGCCGTCCAGCGGTTCACGGCCAGCCTGCGGGCCAGCTTTTGATCGCTGTTCAAAGCCCCTTGGCTCTTTTTCGTGCCGGAAGCGGTCATGGGCAGTCTCCGGTTTCCTGTCATCTCAACGCTTATAGTGGGTATCGCAACCAATACGGTTCACGACAGCGTTGACATGTTAGGATAGCATTGTTTGTGGCGAAGACGAGGGGCAGGCCCGGCGCAGGGATGGTTTTTTCAGTCCTACCAGTAAATTGTGAACGCCGCGTCCCGCAAAAACACCCTGCTCAGGATGCCAGCCAATCGGGCAGGCTGTCCAACCGGATCATATCCTCATAGCTCGGCCTTGGCCGGATCACGTGGAATTGGTCGCCCTTGACCAGCACTTCGGGGACAAGCCGTCTGGTATTGTAAGTGCTCGATTGCACCGCGCCATAAGCCCCAGCCGAGCCGATGGCGATCAGGTCGCCGGGCCTTGGCATGCTCATTTCGCGGTCCAGCGCCAGATAATCGCCGGTTTCACAGACCGGCCCGACCACATCGGCGCGGATGCGCGGGGCGCTGGCCGCTGACAGCAGCACCGGGCGAAGCTCGTGATGGGCGTCATAGAGCGTCGGGCGGATCAGATCGTTCATGGCGGCATCGACGATGACGAAGGTCTTGTTGCCACCGTCCTTCACATAGATCACTTCGGTCACCAGAATACCGGCATTGCCGACGATCAGCCGGCCCGGCTCGGCCACGATCCGGCAGTCCAGCGAGGCCAATTGCTGCTTGACGATCGCCGCATAGGCCGCTGGGTCAGGCGGCGGATTGTTGTCGTCCTTGTAGGGAATACCAAGTCCACCGCCGACATCGACGTGGTCGATGGTATGGCCTTCAGCCCGCAGCGTGGTCACCAGGTCGCGCAGCAGCTTGAAGGCCTCGGCGAACGGCTGGAGATCGGTGATCTGGCTGCCGATATGCATGTCGATACCGGTGACCTTGATACCTTCGAGACTGGCGGCGCGGGCATAGACGGCGCGGGCGCGCTCATAGGAAATGCCGAATTTGTTTTCTTTCCGACCGGTGGAAATCTTCGCATGGGTACCGGCGTCGACATCCGGGTTGATGCGGAAGGAGACATGCGCCGTCTTGCCGGCTTTCAGCGCCCTTTGATTGAGAATGTCCAGTTCAGGCTCAGATTCGACATTGAAACAGTAAATCCCGACCTCCAGCCCGAGATCCATTTCCGACGGGGTCTTGCCAACGCCGGAAAACAGGATGCGGCTGGGAGGAATGCCGGCGGCCAGCGCCCGGCGCAATTCGCCTTCGGAGACCACATCGACACCAGCGCCCAATTGCCCAAGTGTTTTCAACACCGCCTGATTGGAATTGGCCTTGACCGCGTAGCAGACCATGGAATCGACGCCGTTGAAGGCCTCGGAAAACACCCGGTAATGGCGCTCCAGCGTTGCGGTGGAGTAGCAATAGAAGGGTGTGCCGACCGCCTTGGCGATCTCTGGAACGGACACATCCTCGGCATGAAGAATGCCATCGCGATACTGGAAATGGTTCACGGTGCGCCTGTCACAGAAGCGGATCGAGGAAGAATTTCTTCTCCGGCACCTTGGTCTGGGTCGGTGCGTCCGCCTTGTTCTGCTGGGCAACCGGCGTGCTCGGCTTGTCCAGATCGCCCTTGCGGCCACAGCCGGTGACCAGAATGCTGGCGGCACCGAGCAGGGCGGCGGAAATCATCAGTCTTCGATAGGAAACAGCCATAATATCCTGTCCAACGTAGTGGTGAGCCAATGTCTAGCCAAAAAACGTGACGTGTGCATCCCGATTTTTGTGATGGATCGATCGGGTTTGACGATCAGTTGCGGCTACGCCACCATTTGATCTGCTTGCGCACCTCGTCCGGTGCCGTGCCGCCATAGCTTTTGCGGCTGGCTACCGACGCTTCCACCGTCAATACCGAATAGATGTCGGCAGTGATGGCGGCATGAATGGCTTGCAAGTCCTCAAGCGGCAGATCGGAGAGATCGCAGCCTTTTTCCTCCGCCAGGGCGACAACCCGGCCCGTGACATGATGGGCATCGCGGAAGGGAAGTCCTGCCTCGCGCACCAGCCAGTCGGCCAGATCGGTGGCGGTGGAAAAACCGGAGCCTGCTGCGGCTTTCATCCGGTCGGCGCGCACGGTCAGGTCGCGGATCATCCCGGTCATGGCGGCCAGCGCCAGTTCCAGGCTTTCGGCAGCGTCGAAGACCTGTTCCTTGTCTTCCTGCATGTCCTTGGAATAGGCGAGCGGCAGGCCCTTCATAATGGTCAAAAGCGCGATCAGCGAACCATTGATCCGGCCCGTCTTGGCGCGCACCAGTTCAGCGGCATCCGGGTTCTTCTTCTGCGGCATGATCGAGGAGCCGGTCGAAAAGGCATCCGACAGCCGGATAAAGCCGAATTGCGGGGTCGACCAGATGACGATTTCTTCCGCAAGCCGCGACAGATGCACCGCCGAAATGGCGGCAATCGACAGGAATTCCAGCGCAAAATCGCGGTCTGACACGGTGTCGATGGAATTGCGGGTCGGTTCCCGGAAACCGAGCGCCTTGGCGGTCATGTGGCGGTCGATGGCATAGCCGGTGCCGGCAAGAGCGGCAGCACCGATCGGGCTTTCATCCAGGTGTTCGATAGCGTGGCGCACGCGTTGGCGATCCCGGCCGAACATTTCCACATAGGCCATGCAGTGATGGCCGAAGGTGACCGGCTGCGCTGTCTGCAAATGGGTAAAGCCGGGCATGACCGTGTCGGCATGTTCTTCGGCGCGGTCGAGAAAGGCGGCGATCAGGTCGGTCAGCAGGCTTTCGGCTTTTTGCAGCTCTTCCTTGACCCAGAGGCGGAAGTCCAGCGCCACCTGGTCGTTGCGTGAGCGGGCGGTGTGCAGGCGACCGGCGGCGGGACCGATCAGGTCGGCCAGCCGCGCCTCGATATTCATGTGAATGTCTTCAAGCTTGCGGGAGAAGGTGAATTTTCCCGCTTCGATCTCTGACAAAATCGTGTTCAGCCCGGTGACGATCTTGTCTTTGTCTTCGCCGGAAATAATGCCTTGATGGGCCAGCATGGTGGCATGGGCAATCGAGCCGCGGATATCCTGGGCATAGAGCTTCTTGTCGAAACCGATCGAGGCGTTTATCTCCTCCATGATGGCCGCAGGGCCGGAGGCAAAACGGCCGCCCCACATCTGGTTGGAGGATGTCGTGTCTTTGGTGTCCTCGGCCATGCTCAATAGATCCTGGAGACGTCGATGACGAAAAAAAGACCGCTGGGACTTCCTTCCGCCAAGCTGATTGCGTTTGCGGCGATTGCCGGTGTGTTGGCCGGCGCGGTTGCGGTATACGTGAAGGAGACGGGGTCTGGCAATGGCTCTGAAATCGCTGCCGCCCAAGGGTGTGAGACGGCGGCACAGGCGATCAAGACGCTTGACCCGTTGATCAAGGGCCAGGTTGCCGCCGTGGTGGCGGCCAATCCGCCGCGCCCGATTACCGGTCTCACCTTCAAGGATGCCAGTGGCGCCGACAAGAGCCTCCAGGATTTCAAGGGCAAGCCCCTGCTGGTCAATCTCTGGGCGACCTGGTGCCTTCCCTGCCGGGAGGAAATGCCCGCCCTCAATCGCCTGCAACAGGCCAAGGGCGGCGATACATTCGAAGTCGTGGCGATCAATATCGACAGCGGCAGCGACGAAAAGCCGAAAGCCTTTCTCAGTGACAACGGCATCGATCATCTCGGCTTTTACCGCGACAGTTCCATGGGCGTGTTCAATGCGCTAAAAAAACAGGGCCTGGCTTTCGGCCTGCCGGTGACGCTGGTTCTCGATGGCAAGGGTTGCCTGCTCGGCTCCATGAACGGTCCTGCCGTATGGGACGGTGAGGATGCCAAAACCCTGATCGATAAAATCATGTCTCTTTGAAAATGCTGGTAAAGATGGAAAGGGGGATGACATGTTGAAAATCTGGGGTCGGGCAAATTCGACCAACGTCAAGAAGATCCTATGGGTCGTTGAAGAGCTGGACCTCGTTTATCAGCGGATAGACGCTGGCGGCGCGTTCGGAGTCGTCAACGATCCCGCGTTTCGTGCCATGAACCCCAATGGGCTGGTGCCTGTGCTGGAAGACGGCGATGTGGTGCTGTGGGAATCCAACACTATTCTCCGGTATCTCGCGGCTCGGTATGGCGATGCTGCGTTCAATCCGATTGATCCGGTCGCCCGCGCGCAGGCGGAAAAGTGGATGGACTGGGTGACATCCACCATTGCCACACCCTTTCGCGATGTGTTCTGGGGCATGATCAGAACACCGGCAGCAGACCGCGATACGGCGAAAATCGAAGCGGCGGCCAAGGTTGTGGCCGGGCACCTTTCCATCGTCGATACGGTGCTGGCCAAACAGGATTATCTGTCCGGCGAGACGTTCGGTGTCGGCGATGTTCCGCTCGGATGCTTCATCTATGCATGGTTTGAAATGCCGATTGCCCGGCCTGAGCATCCACATCTGGCCGCATGGTATGAGCGGCTGAAAAGCCGCCCCGCCTATCAGAAAACGGTGATGAAGCCGCTGAGCTGAATGCCCTTGGATTACCGAGTCGGAACCGGGATTTCGCCGCGGTAATCATAGAAGCCGCGACCGGATTTGCGACCGAGCCATCCCGCTTCAACATATTTGACCAGCAGCGGGCAGGGGCGATATTTGCTGTCGGCCAGCCCGTCATGCAGCACCTGCATGATCGACAGGCAGGTGTCGAGACCGATGAAATCGGCGAGCTGCAAGGGGCCCATCGGATGATTGGCGCCGAGCTTCATCGCCGTATCGATGGCCTCGACCGAGCCCACACCTTCATAGAGCGTGTAGATCGCCTCGTTGATCATCGGTAGCAGGATGCGGTTGACGATAAAGGCGGGAAAATCCTCGGCGACGGTAATGGTTTTATCCAGCGACCGCACAAAATCCTTGGCAGTTTCGAAGGTTTTTTCACCGGTGGCAATGCCGCGCACCAGTTCCACCAGCTTCATCACCGGCACCGGGTTCATGAAATGGATGCCCATGAAGCGTTCCGGGCGGTCCGTGGATGCCGCAAGCCGGGTGATGGACAGTGAGGACGTATTGGTGGCGAGAAGCGCTTCCGGCTTCAGCACCGGGCAGATCTGGCCGAAAATCTTGCGTTTGACGCTTTCATCCTCGGTGGCCGCCTCGATTACCAGATCCACCTGTGCCAGGTCCTGCACGTCGGTGACGCCGGAAATGCGGGCCAGCGCCGCCTTGCGCTCGCTATCCTCCATTTTGCCATTGGCAACCTGTCGCGCCATGTTGCCGTTGATGGTGGCAAGCCCGGCTTCGATCCGTTCCTTGCTCAGGTCATAAAGCGTGACATCGTAGCCGGAGAGCGCCGATACATAGGCAATGCCGCAGCCCATCTGTCCCGCGCCGACAATTCCAACATTCTTGATCATCACGTCTCCCATCCCTGCCTCGGGGCTTTACCAGCACCCGCTTCCCATGTCGCTGCCGGGCCTTAAGCCTTGCAAGCCGTGGCTCACACGGAGTGTGCCTATGGCTCCTCCGGCGTGTCCTGGTCGACAGTGATAAAGCCATGTATCGGCGTTTTCCAGTCCTGATCGCAGCCCGTTGCTTTATTCCTGCCGCTACTTGGCCTCAGCCCCGGGGTTGTCCCGCTCCTGTCGGCTGAGCAGCCAGCGCTATCCCCAGCGCTTTAGGGTTATTTTAAGCCGCGACGATTAAAGTGGCAAAAGGGTGGCGGGGCTTTTTCAGGTAACGTCATAAGGATGCCTACAGCGCTCTGACGCATTCACTTCGTTCATGCTGTCATACGCTCACATTTTTTTATGTATCGATTGTTCAAACTCGGCTGAGGCCTTCGTTTGGATCGATGCACCAGGGGGAGAAATCACATGCGCATTGCGCGTAAGTTGCCACTGTTTGTCTGTTTGATCACGATTTTGTCGATCGGAGCAGCCAGCTGGGCCACGTTGATTCAAAGCTCCACCCTGGTCAAAAAAGAAGTAATGCAGAAGCTGGAGGCGACGGCTGACGGTCGACGTAACGAGGCCAGGCTTTATTTCGAAAATCTGGTCACCAATCTGCGGGCTTTTTCCAGCGTCGCCACGACGGGTGAGGCTCTTTACAAGTTCAAGGCGGACTGGCGCTATCTGGGCGAAAAGCCGCGCGACGCCCTCGTTGATCGCTACATCACTCAGAACCCCAATCCCGCCGGGCAGCGATTGCAGCTGGAGTCGGCCCGTATCGACACCTATGACAGTAACCATGCCAAGTTTCATCCTCTGCTACGCATGGCTTTGCAGCAATATGGCTATGCGGATGTGTTCCTGATCGATCCGAAGGGCAATATCGTTTATTCGGTGCAGAAAAACGATGAATATGCCGGAAATGTTGCCGATCCCACGCTGAAAGACGGTCCTTTGGCCCAGGCCTATGCCCAGGTCGCCAAGAGCGACGACCGGCAATTCTATGCGCTGTCCGATTTTACCCTGTATGGTCCGTCGCGTCAGTCGGTGGCCTTCCTGTCGACGCCGCTGTTCATGGGCGATATCAAGATGGGCGTGCTGGTCGTTGCCATTCCCTCGGAACGGCTGACCGCGATGTTTTCCAACCGGACAGGGCTTGGCGATACGGGTGAGACCATTCTCCTCGATTCCAATAGCATGATGGTCAATGATTCCGCGCTAACAGGTGAAAAAGATTCGCTTGTCACCAAGGTTGCCGCACCGATGCTGGCCGATGTCTTGAAGGGCGCCAAGGCGAGTGGTCATATCGATGGCTATCGCAACATGGTGAGCTATGCTGCGGCTATTCCTCTGTCCTTTGCCGGTCATAACTGGGCTGTCGTCGCGCTGATGAGCGAGAACGAGGCACTGGCCAATGTCGCGCATTTGCGTGATATCGTCCTGTTGATTGCCGCCGGTCTGCTGGTTCTGGCGATCACTGGCGCGGTCCTGTTTTCCCGCTCGCTGACCGGGCCGATCAACCAACTGGTCGACAGCATGAAACGGCTGGCCGATGGCGATACCGGCGTGACGCTGGTTGGTGAGAACCGGGCCGATGAAATTGGCGATATGGTGCGGTCCGTGGCGATCTTCCGCGATGCGGCCATCGAGAAGGGCCGGTTGCAATCCGCCGCCGAACAGGATCGGCAGACGTCGGAAGCTGAGCGCCTGGCCCGCGAAGCCGCCCGCAACGAGGAAACCGCACGGCTTCAGCAGGCCGTCGATATTCTCGGTGCCGGTCTGCAGCGGCTTGCCGCTGGCGACTTGACGACCACCATCGAAACACCGTTCATGGAAGGCCTCGACCGGCTGCGCACCGATTTCAACGATTCGATCCGGCGGTTGGCATCGACCGTGCGCCAACTGTCCGGCAGCACCGGCTCCATCAACGGAACCGCGACCGGAATGGTTTCGGCAACACATGACCTGTCGCGCCGGTCCGAGCAGCAGGCCGCGGCTATCGAGCAGACTTCCGCTGTGATCAACCAGATCATGGAAGCCATCCGCACATCTACCGAGCGGGCTGAAAATGCGAGACGCATGGTGGCGGATGCCAAGACTTCGACCGAACGCTCAGGAGCGATTGTCGGGTCCGCGATCGAAGCCATGGGGCGGATCGAAGAGGCATCGCAGGCCATTTCGCAGATCATCAATGTCATCGATGAGATCGCCTTCCAGACCAATCTTCTGGCCTTGAACGCTGGCGTGGAAGCGGCCCGTGCGGGCGAAGCAGGCAAGGGCTTTGCAGTCGTGGCCCAGGAAGTGCGTGAATTGGCGCAGCGTTCCGCCGGTGCCGCCAAGGAAATCAAGGAACTGATCAGCAAGTCCGGCGAGGCGGTGAAAAGCGGTGTTGGGCTCGTGCGCAATACCGGCGAAGCGCTGGGCGATATTGCCGGTCAGGTGGTGCATATCAACGAGGAAATCTCGTTTATCGCCACGGCTGTCGGCGAACAATCGGAAAGCGTGCGGGAAATTTCCACGGCCATCCGCCAGATGGAGGAAACGACCCAGCAGAATTCGCAGATGGCTGACCGGACCAATTCTGACATGTCGCGCCTGACCAGCGATGCTGAAGCGCTATCCAACCTGGTGTCGCAGTTCAGGGTCATGGACGGTGAGATCGTTCCAAACCCGGCGGCCTCTTCCTATCGTCCTGCGGCTTCGCAGCGACCGTCTGTCCCCAATGCCCGTCAGGCCGTCAGGCCAGCCGATCCGGCCAGCAGCCGTCCTTCCGCTTCGCCTGCCCGCGCCTTGATGGGCAAGCTGGCGGCTGGGTTGAAGACCGGCGGTGGCACGGCCGCCCCAAGCGGTGGCAACAATTGGGAAGAGTTCTGATCACTCTCCACTGTCCAAATAATCCCTGAAAAGCAAAAAGGCCGCAGAAATGCGGCCTTTTCCTTGTTTAGAGACTGTCAGGTTCATATTGAACAAGACAGTCTCTAAGTTCTTTTGTTTTCGTTTGTCAGGAAAACCGGATTCCACTTTTCCCTGACAAACTCTAAATTTCGTTGATCAAGGCGGGATCAAAGCGCCTTTTCAAACTCCGGCAGGGCCTCAAACAGGTCTGCGACGAGGCCGTAGTCTGCGACCTGGAAGATCGGGGCTTCCTCGTCCTTGTTGATGGCGACGATCACTTTGCTGTCCTTCATGCCCGCCAGATGCTGGATTGCGCCGGAAATGCCGCAGGCGATGTAGAGCTGCGGTGCAACGACCTTGCCGGTTTGGCCAACCTGCCAGTCGTTCGGCGCATAGCCTGCATCGACGGCGGCGCGCGAGGCGCCGACAGCAGCCCCCAGCTTGTCGGCTAGCGGCAGGATGACTTCCTTGAACTTCTCCGAGGAGCCCAGCGCGCGACCGCCCGAGATGATGATCTTGGCGGATGTCAGTTCCGGGCGCTCCGACGACGACAGCGCATCCGAGACAAAGCTGGACAGGCCGGGATCGGCAACCGCCGCCACAGCCTCGACCGCAGCCGACCCATCGGCAGCAGCGGCGGCAAAGGAGGCGGTGCGCACGGTGATGACCTTCTTGGCATCGCCCGACTGGACCGTCTGGATGGCATTGCCGGCATAGATCGGGCGCTTGAAGGTGTCGACAGAGATCACTTCAACGATTTCCGAGATCTGCGCTACATCAAGCAAGGCTGCAACGCGCGGCGCGACATTCTTGCCGACCGAGGTGGCGGCGGTGATGATCGTATCGTAGGCGGGCGCCAGCGATACGATCAGTGCTGCCAGCGGTTCGGCCAGTTGATTGCCAAGCTCGGCACTGTCGGCCAGCAGCACTTTTGAGACGCCCGACAGTTTGGCGGCGGCGTCTGCGGCGGGTTTGGCACCAGCGCCTGCGACGAGAACATGGATATCGCCGCCAATCTTGGCCGCTGCCGTCAGGGTCTTGGCGGTCTGTTCGGAAATGGTTGCGTTGTCGTGATCTGCCAGAAGAAGAATGGCCATTGTTCTATATCTCCCAATCCGAAATCAAAGCACGCCGGCTTCGTTTTTAAGCTTGTCGACCAGTTCGGCCACCGACTTGACCTTGATGCCTGCCTTGCGGCCACCCGGCTCTTCGGTCTTCAGCACCTTGAGACGTGGTGTGGTATCGACACCGAAATCGGCAGGCGTCTTCTTGTCGAGCGGCTTCTTCTTGGCCTTCATGATATTGGGCAGCGAGGCATAGCGTGGCTCGTTAAGGCGCAGGTCGGTGGTGACCACGGCAGGCAGTTTGACGGCAATGGTCTGCAAGCCGCCATCGACTTCGCGGGTGACATTGGCCGAACCCTCGCCGATCTCCAGCTTGGAGGCAAAGGTGGCCTGCGCCCAGCCCAAGAGGGCCGCGAGCATCTGGCCCGTCTGGTTGCTGTCATCGTCGATCGCCTGCTTGCCGACGATAACCAGGCCCGGGGCCTCGGCTTCGACGATGCCTTTCAGGATCTTGGCAACGGCCAGCGGCTCGACGGCATCCTCGGTTTCCACCAGGATGGCCCGGTCTGCGCCCATGGCCAGCGCCGTGCGCAAAGTTTCCTCGGCCTTGGCTGGACCGATGGACACCACGACCACTTCCTCCGCCTTGCCTGCTTCTTTCAGGCGCAGCGCTTCCTCAACGGAAATTTCGTCGAACGGGTTCATCGACATCTTCACATTGGCAAGCTCAACGCCTGAACCATCCGGCTTCACACGGATCTTCACGTTGTAGTCCACGACGCGCTTGACGGGCACGAGAATCTTCATGGGGTCCTTCCTTGCTTCGGTCCTTATGGCGGTTTTGCGCATCATGACACGCGGTGCCGCAACTGCTTGTTTCCTGCATCATTCCATAGATTAGCGTCGACTTAAGGAATGACGCACTGGTGTTTTTACGCACCCTTCAATGTGATAGCCCAGTTTATCTGCCAGTCGGAAACATCAGGGATCCGTTTCCAGGCAAACGCCAGACTGCGGCATTTTGCACTTCAGAGAATGTCAGTTGGCGACATGGATACGCATTTTTTCCTCCATTACAACGGCGCCATTCATTCTTGCGATGCTCCTCCCGCAGACTGACGGCTCGGAGGCCAGAATTACCTAACTTTTACGTTCACGTCAAATATTGCCTTTTTGGTCAACCAGAACCGGTCTATGCCCACAATCCGTGTTTCATGCCGGACCAGCGAGTGGCCCGCCTGCCTTGTCGGATGAGCCTACCGGTTTTTCCCCGGCACCCAGAGGACATCGGCCTTGCCGATCTCATTGGCATAGCGGGCGGCGACGAACAGGAAATCCGACAGCCGGTTGACATATTTCAGCGCTGGCGCAGAGACGGCCTCGCCGGGGATTTGCATCAGGTCGACCATGATCCGCTCGGCGCGTCTTGCGATGGTGCGGGCCAGATGCAGATTGGCGGAGGCTGGTGAGCCTGCGGGCAAGACAAAGGATTTCAGCGGTTCGAGATGGGCGTTCAGCGCATCGATTTCCTGCTCTATCCTGTCCACCTGGCTCTGGACGACGCGCAGGGGCTCCCATTCCAATTTTTCGCCGGTATCGGGGGTTGCAAGATCGGCCCCAAGATCGAAAAGGTCGTTCTGGATGCGAAACAGCATGGCGTCCAGCACCTCATCGCCTGTCGTATGCAGGCGGGCGACGCCGATGGCGCTGTTGGCCTCATCGATCGTGCCATAGGCATCGACACGCAGGTCGTGTTTGAACCGGCGCGGGCCGCAGACCAGCGCCGTGGTGCCGTCATCGCCGGTACGGGTGTAGATTTTATTGAGTTTTACCATGGAACCATTCGTCTTGAGCAAGCGGGCGGGACCCGCACGATTAGAGTTTGCCTTACAGCCCGCTCAAGAATTGCTGCTGGCCAGCGGCGATTATTGGATAGACTGCTAGGAAAAGTGGAGCCTGGCAGACGCTAGCGACCGCCGCCGGTGATCCACAATGTCAGCATGATCAGCACGACGGCAATGGCCTGAAGCAGCACACGCAATTGCATCAGCTTGTTGGAGCGGTTGGCATCGCCGCCCTTCATCATGTTGAACAGCCCGCGCACCAGAACCAGCGCGACAAGCCCCATGACGATAATGGCCAGAATGGTGGTGAATGAGGACATGATGCGCCGCTGACCTTATTATGGATGTCTATAGCATGTCGCATGATGAGGGCTTCACCTGACATGCTATAGGATTCTGTTTTCGCATGTCTTTTCCCCGAAACCGCTTCACACTTTCGGGAGACATGCCTATCCGATCAATCCAGCGCCCGCATCAACCGATAGAAGAGATCGGACGGCATCAGCCGTTTGAGTGCGACGCCCTGTTTTGCCGGCTTCGTGACCAGATAATGTGGTCGGGGACGCTTCGCGGTCAAGGCGTGTTGCAGCACTTTATACACGGCATCCGGTCCAAGCTTGTGGCGGTTTTTCGGACCGGTGCCTTCAAGGCGTGCCAATTGGCGCTGGTAATCTGCGGCATGGACTGAATTTTCCACGTCGATATTGCGTTTGATAGCCTCAAGGCAATTGGCGGTAAAACGGCTTTCTATCGGACCCGGCTCGATCAGGCTGACCATGACGCCGCTGCCGTCCAGCTCCATCCGCAGGGTGAGCGACAGGCCCTCCAGCGCAAATTTGGACGCCGTATAGGCGCCGCGCCATCGATAGGGGATGAGGCCGAGAATAGACGAGCATTGCACGATCCTGCCCGACCCTTGCGCGCGCATTACAGGCACGATCCGCCGTGTCAGGTCGTGCCAGCCGAAGACATTGGTCTCGAACTGTTCGCGAAGCGCCTCTGTTGGCAGGTCTTCGACCGCACCTGCCTGGCCATAGGCGCCATTGTTGAACAGCGCGTCCAGCCGCCCGCCGGTGCGCGACAACACGGTTTCAGTCAGGGCCGCGATGCTTGCCGTGTCGCGGTAGTCCATCAGCAGCGCTTCAAGACCGTCATCCTCAAGCGGTTTCAGGTCTTCCGCCTTGCGTACGGTGGCAAACACCCGCCAGCCATCCTGCTTCAGGGCGCGGGCGCAGTAGGCTCCAATGCCGGAGGAGCAGCCGGTAACGATAATGCTTTTCTCTGCGACCATATGAGGTTTTCCTCTTACAAATGCGATAGGGTCTCCCATATTCGACAGATATAGGCAATTGTGGCAGGCCGCTTGAGAAGCAGTCAGTGAAGAATGAACGGGAGACGGAATGCGGTCCTATCTGGGCAGGCTTTACAAGGTGGCCTTCGATGCGGTCTGGCATTTTACCGAGGACGATGGTTGGGCGATGGCGAGCCACGTGGCGCTCTCGATCCTGCTGGCCGTGTTTCCCTTCCTGATTTTCGGCACGGCGCTCGCCGGTCTTCTCGGGGCCAATACCTTTGCGCCGACCGCCATCCATTTTATTTTCGACACCTGGCCGGAGGAAATCGCCAAGCCGATTTCCGAGCAGGTGGTGCAGGTGCTGACCATTCCGCGCGGCGGGCTCTTGACGATTTCCGTGCTGGCGGCGGCCTATTTTGCCTCCAACGGGGTTGAAGCGCTGCGCACGGCGCTGAACCGTGCCTACCGGGTCACGGAAACCCGGCCCTGGTATATTACCCGACTTATCAGCCTCGGCTTCGTCATCATGGGGGTTGCCGCCTTCGCTGTGATCAGCGTGCTGCTGATCGCCGTGCCGATCGCGCTACGCTTTGCCGAGCGGCAATTTCCGCTTTTGAAGGATTTTCTGGCGCTGGTCTCGAATTGGAGCGTGCTTGGCACGTTGATCCTGCTGACCATCGGCCTGACGATTTCGCATCTGTGGCTGCCAGCCGACCGGCGCCGCCTGATCGACGTTCTGCCCGGCATCTGCCTGACACTGCTGCTCTGGCTGCTGGGGGCGCTGGCCTTTGCCGCCTATCTCGCCACCTTTGCCAATTACGCCGCCACCTATGCCGGTCTGGCCTCGGTTATGGTGGTGATCATATTTCTCTATATGCTGGGCGTGCTGTTCCTGATCGGGGCGGAATTTAACGCGGCGCTGATGAAGTTTTCCAGGCCGCGCACGCGATCACGGCGAATGTCAGATCGCAATCCCCACCAGCCGACGGATGTCGAGGGGTGACAGGCCCTTTGCCCGCAAATGCCGGAGCCCTGCCGATTGCAGGCTTTTCGACAGCTTGCGCCCATCCTCGTCTGTGATCAGCCGATGGTGCGTATAGGTCGGGGCGGGCAGGCCGAGCAGGCTCTGCAACAGCCGGTGGACAGCGGTGGCCTGATAGAGATCCTCGCCGCGCACCACATGGGTCACGCCCTGTAGGGCGTCATCCACGACTACGGACAGATGATAGCTGGACGGCGCATCCCAGCGCCAGAGAATGACATCGCCCCAGATCGTAGGGTCGGCGGTGATCCGCTGCGCCGTGTCGCCACGTCTTTCCTCCCAATGCAGGCTGCCGCCAAGCATGGAGAGCGCTTTGCCGGTATCCAGACGCAGGCTGTGGCGCTCGCCTCTGTCGATCCGTTGCTGCGCCAGTTGCCGGTCCATCTGCCGTTCGCCTGCCGGATAATGCCAGGCACCATCAGGGTCGCGGGGCCAGCCTTTGCCTTGCGCCTCTGTTGCCTGCGCTTGCCGCTTGATTTCGGCGCGGCTGAGAAAGGCTGGATAGACCAGATCCATGGCCTGAAGCTTTGCCAAGGCAGAACGATAGGCGTCGATATGCTCGGACTGGCGGCGCACCGGCTTTTCCCATGTCATACCGAGCCAGGCAAGATCCTCGTAGATCGCCGCCTCGAATTCAGGCGTGCAGCGGTCGATGTCGATATCCTCGATCCGTAACAGCAGCCGGCCACCGGCGTCCTCAGCCATGTCAGCATTGATCAGTGCCGAAAGGGCATGGCCGAGATGAAGATAGCCATTTGGGCTCGGCGCAAAACGAAAGACTGGTTTTTGCGGAACGACTAAGGGAGACTGGAAGTTGGACATGGTGTGTTTTGGCATGATTTGGCAGGTGAGGAAAAGAGATGGGCGAGACGATGCGTATTCGCAGCCAGGCGGATCTTGCCACCGGCCTTGAGGCCTTGCTTGGTATCGATCCCCGGCTGCATGCCATTGCCCGCGAAGCCGGGCCTTTGCCGCTGCGGTTGACAGAGCCGGGTTTCGAAGGGCTTGCCTTCATCATCGTCTCGCAGATGGTGTCGCGCGCCAGCGCCGACGCCATCTGGCGGCGGCTTTGCGGGGCGATGGGAACAGTCGAACCCGCCGCTTATCTGGCGCTGGGCGATACTGCTCTTTCACTCGGTCTTTCGCGCGCCAAGCATGCCTGCCTGAGCGGTCTGGCCTCTGCCGCGCAGGCTGGAGACATCGACCTCTTGGCAATCCTCGATCAGCCGGTGGAGACAGGCATGGCTGAGCTGACCCGGTTGCGTGGCATCGGGCTGTGGACAGCGGAAGTTTATCTGATGTTTTGTGGTGGTCACGCAGATGTGTTTCCGGCGGGTGATGTGGCGCTGCGGGCGGCGGTGGGGGACGGCCTCTGCCTTGCCGCGCGCCCGGATATCCGCGAAACCACCCGGATTGCGCTGGCCTGGCGGCCATACCGCGCCATTGCGGCACGGTTGTTCTGGGCATTTTATGCGGCGCGTTTACGACGCGAAGCGGCGCCGGTGCCGGTCTGATGGAGAATCAGTTCGCTGCTTATTTATTGGGCTTCACAATCCTGTAACAGCAAGCCTAATATAGAGGGAGCAGATGCCGAATCGATCAGGAGAACGCCTTGACGATTGCAGTTTCGCCCCAGTCCTTACCAGCGCTTGTGCTCAACGCTGATTATAGGCCACTGAGTTATTATCCCTTGTCGTTGTGGTCCTGGCAGGACGCGATCAAGGCGGTTTTCCTTGACCGTGTGAACATCATTGCCGAATACGATCACTCGGTCTGTTCACCCAGCTTTTCCATGCGGCTTCCCAGCGTGGTCAGCCTGAAAACCTATGTGCAGCCGACGCGCAATCCCGCCTTCACACGCTTCAACGTGTTTCTGCGCGACAAGTTTCAGTGCCAATATTGCGGCTCGCCTGACGATCTGACCTTTGACCACGTCATTCCCCGCGCCCATGGCGGCGAAACTACCTGGCAGAATGTCGTGGCGGCCTGTTCGCCCTGCAATCTGCGCAAGGGATCGAAATTGCCCAGACAGGCCAATATGTTCCCGGCTCAGAAGCCCTATCAGCCAAGCGTGCAGGATCTGCACAACAATGGCCGGTCGTTTCCGCCCAATTATCTGCATGAAAGCTGGGTGGATTATCTCTATTGGGATTCCGAGCTTCAGCCTTAAGCCTTTATCCGCCGTGCGCCCCAGAAGGCGACGGCGGCGAGAACGAGGCTTGTCAGGACATTCCAGCCGGCCAGCGACAGGCCGAAAATCCTCAGCGCTGCGTCCGTGCAGGACGGCCCCTTGAAACTGTTGAGCTGCGAGAGAATATCGCCGCTGCCGTTGAAGCCCGCGCCGCTGGTTGCCGAGCAGGCGCTTGGGCCCTCCCAGAAATGCCATTCAACGCCTGCATGGTAGACGCCAAGGCCAGCGCTGACGATCATGATCAGGCCAAGAAGCAGGATCAGGCTTTTCGTTACTCTGGCGGGTAGGTTAATGGTGGCTGCGATGACCGTCACCACTCCGATTGCAGCGCCGATATAATAGGGCTTGCGCTGCAACAGGCAAAGCTCACAGGGAATATAGCCGCCGAGATATTCAAAGGCCAAAGCCGAGCCGACGACCCCGGCCATGCCAAGGGTCAACACAAGGGCAGGGGCAAGACCGGGCCGGGTGGAAGAAAGCGTGGTCATGATGGTTCTCCAGTCCTCGTCGCTCAATGGACAAGGAGGCGATAGGCGACGAACAGGGCAATCAGCACGACAGCGCCGACGGCGGCGATCAGGCCGAGGCGTTTTTCAATGAAATGGCGGATCGGTTCGCCATAGCGGCGCAGCAACCAAGCCAGCAAGAAAAAGCGGCCTCCACGCGCGACGATGGCGGTCATGATGAACAACCAGATATTCACATGGGCGACACCCGACAGGATGGTGACCACCTTGATCGGCGGCAGATGGGCCAGACCGGAGGTGATCAGCAGCAGCACCACCGTCTCGTAATCGACAGACAGGCGCAGCTGGTCGAAGGCATCGGCCTTGCCGTAGAATTCCAGGATTGGCCGCGCAATGCTTTCATAGGCATAATAACCGAGAAACCAACCGGCTATACCGCCCAGAACCGAGGTGATGGTGGCAATGGTCGCATAGCGCCAGACCTTTTCCGGTTTGGCCAGCGCCATGGGCAGGAACAGCACGTCGGCAGGGACAAGAAAGATCGAGCTTTCCACAAAGGAGATTGTCCCAAGCCAGGCTTCCGCGGATTTGCGGGCGGCAAGCGACATGGTCCAGTCGTAAAGGCGTCGCAGCATGATCGCTCCTTGATCCTATGCAGAGGGTCTTTGCCATTGCGGCGCAGCATTCAGGATGACGAAAGACTGAATATCTGCCGTTCCGTCAAGTCTTTATGCGCAAAGCTCATGGGCTGTAAATGCGGCGAAAACAGCGATATTGCCCGGATGCCTAACTTTTGCGTGAAACCGGAAATTTGTAAAAAACCCGGTTGACCGACCCCCTTCCTCCGTGTAGTTCGTCCTTCTACTCTAAGTGCCCCTTTGGCGGAATTGGTAGACGCGCCTGACTCAAAATCAGGTTCCGAGAGGAGTGCTGGTTCGATTCCGGCAAGGGGCACCACTTTTAATCTCAATGATCGACGCTGGCCGAGTTACGCGCTCATTCTGAACTGCGAACCCGTGGCTGGCTTTTTCCTCACAAATAGCTGAGGGCGTTTTGAGGTTCGCAGTGGATGCGGTTGCGGCCATGCTGTTTGGCGCGGTAGAGCGCCATATCGGTGGCTGCCATGAATTTCTGGAAATTTGAAAAATGGTCGGCGGATTGGGCAAGGCCAAAGCTGGCGGTGATCCTGCCGGGCGCCAATGGTTCGAGGCAGATTTTCTCCAGGCAGATGCGCAGACGTTCGGCAATCGCCTGTGCTTGGACCAGATTGGTGCCGGGCAGAAGAATGCAGAACTCCTCGCCGCCGATCCGGCCTGCCAGGTCGTTTGGCCGTAGATTGTTGCGGATTGTCTGCGCTGCTGCGATCAATGCTTTATCGCCCGTTTCATGGCCGAATGCGTCATTGATGCCCTTGAAATGATCCAGGTCGAAGAGAAGAAGACACATGGGGTCGCCGCTGCGACAGGTCTCTTCAAGGGCCTCCGTCCCTTTTGCCAGAATGAACCGGCGGTTTGCCAAGCCGGTCAGGGGATCGGTATTGGCTTGAAGGGTCAAGGTTTTGAGAGAGCTGTCCAATTCTGTTACCAGGGCGGAAACCGCCTGGGCGACAGTGCCGATTTCATCTTTTGTCTTGACCGCGATGGCAACAGGTGACCCCTCCTGCCGGTATCGGGTTATGGACTGGTTGAGCTGGCGTAGCGGCTGAATGATCCGCCACAGGGACAGCAGGCAGCCAGCCGTTCCGGCCAAGGTCGATATCAGCAGGACAAGCAGAATGCTTGCTTCACTCAGCGCACCGCCACCAAGGACATGCGCGACCACCGCCAGAAGCGGCACGTGAATGGAGATAAAGCAGATTACAAAAATCTTTGTTATCAGCGACGAACGTATCGCCCGGGCCGTCATATGCGGCCATCCAATCATCCAATTTCTTTTGAGCATCCCTATAAACTTCAATCCCGTTTACAACCGGCAGGATAGATAGGGAAGATCGTGGCTTAAAAAAGCAAAACCCGGAGATTTTTAGGGTTTTTTGGAATTTCGGCCATGCAAGTCGCCACTGAAGCGCCAGTCAATTACACTCAAATTGTTTGTTCCCACAACAATTTTCGAGTGTACCTAAATGACCGTTCATCAGAACAAAGACATTGCCCGCTCATCGAACGGGCAATGTCCACCTTGTATCAAGGCAAAATCGGGAAGCTTATGGGGTACCCGTGCTGGTGCCTGTCCCTGAACTATTGCCTGTGCCGCTTCCAGGCGTAGCAGGTGCCGTTGTGGTGCTGCCTGTTCCGCCGGTGCCACCGGTCGAGGAACTGGTGCCGGGGGTTGATGTCGAGCTTCCGCTATTGGAGCTGCTGTCATCTCCGCAAGAGGCCAGAAGCCCGAGAAGAGCAACGACCGGTACGATTTTCTTCAGCATGTGTATCCTCCTTTTATGCTCCGCACGTTTTGAGGTGCGTGAGCCTTTAAACCAGGAAAATGCCGCAGATCTTCGCCGCAAAGGCGGCATGTCCGCGACGTTTCCGTGGTTTGGCATGGCGCTTTCACGGGCGCGTTACCGCCTTTCAACCCCTTTGGCTCAGAATTGTTCCAGCAAAAGTGGAACCGATTTTGCGACCGAAAAACCGACGGCTGACGATACCTGATGGTTTCATCCGGCGATTTTCAGGACATCAAGGCCTGACGCCCTCTCTCCATTGTGCATGGGACCACAGTATTTCCCCGGGCTGCTGCATAATGTTCGCCTTACGCCGGTTGGAGTTTGAGGTGAAAATTATGCAGCGGATATAAAGCGCTACAGTAAACCTGCTTGCGCCATAGGCGTTACACGGCGCTGTCGTGTGCGCTTGCGAGATGGATTGTGCGACTGCGAAAGGAATGATAGGTTTTTTAAGTGACGTTTTTCTCTATTTGACAAAAACGCTGATCCTGGATCTGCGGCAAACTCTCTGAATGTTTGGCCAGTGCAGGGGAATGCGACAGGGAACTCATTCAGGACAAGATCGATGTTTCTACCTGCCGGCGCTTCCTATGAGGCTCTCTGTCATGCGTTTTCCTGGTCCATACCAGCTCGGTTCAACATGGGACGGGCCGTGTGCGACGAGTGGGCGGCCCGGGAACCGGACCGGGTCTGTCTTGAGCATTTTTCACCTGACGGCGCGCATCAGACCTTAACCTATGGGGCGCTTGCTGCACGATCCAACGCATTCGCGGATGCCCTGAGCCAGTTCGGGATTGGTGCTGGGGAGCGGGTTGCCTTGCTCCTGCCGCAGGGGTTCGAGACAGTTATCGCCCATGTGGCGATTTACAAGCTTGGGGCAATCGCCCTGCCGCTGGCCTTGCTGTTTGGTGCCGATGCATTGGAATACCGGCTGAAGACGGCGGGCGCCTGCGCGGTCATCACCAATGATTTCGGTCTGTCGCGCCTGGAGCCCATCCGGACCAGCCTGCCGGACCTTCGGGAGGTTATTTCCATTGGCGAACCTTCGCCCGGCGTCCTCTCCTTCGAAAATCTATGGCAGAGCGGTTCCACCTCTTTTGAAGGACCGCAGACCGGACCTGATGATCCGGCGCTGATGATCTTCACCTCCGGCACCACTGGGGCGCCGAAGGGCGCACTGCACGGGCACCGCGTGCTTGCCGGTCACATTCCAGGCTTCCAGCTTGCCCATGACGGTCTACCTCAGCCGGGGGACAGGATCTGGACGCCTTCGGACTGGGCCTGGGCTGGCGGGCTTTTGAATGTGCTGATGCCAGCCCTGATGCTGGGTGTTCCGGTCGTGTCGTCGCCTGCCCAGAAATTCGATCCCGCCATGGCCTTTCGCATCATGGCGGAGATGAAGGTGCGCAATGCCTTCATTCCGCCCACCGCCCTGCGGCTGCTCAAAACGGTGGACAATCCACGCAAGCACTATGATCTTGTGTTGCGTTCCATTGGTTCGGCAGGGGAATCGCTGGGCCGGGAAACCTATCAATGGGTCAAGACGGCGCTCGGTATCACCCCCAATGAATTCTATGGGCAGACCGAATGCAATTTCGTGCTGTCATCGGCAGCCCGGCTGGGCGTTACCAAGGCAGGCGCCATCGGCAAGCCGGTGCCGGGCCACCGCGTGGCAATTATCGATGACAAGGGCAGGGAACTGCCTGTGGGCAAGGTTGGACAGGTGGCGATTGCCCGGCCCGATCCGGTGATGTTCCTGGAATATTGGAACGATCCGCAGGCGACCCGCCAGAAATTCATCGGCGACTGGATGCTGACCGGTGATCTCGGACGCCAGGATAGCGAGGGCTATGTGGAGTTTTTCGGTCGTGACGACGATGTCATCACCTCATCCGGCTACCGTATCGGCCCGGCGGAAATCGAGGATTGTCTGGTTGGCCATCCCGCTGTGCGTTTGGCGGCGGCGGTCGGCAAGCCCGATCCGATACGAACCGAAATCGTCAAGGCCTATGTGGTGCTCGCGCCGGGTTTTCAGCCTGGACCGGCCCTGGCCCGTGAAATTGCCGATTGGGTGAAGCAGCGGCTGTCCATGCACGAATATCCGCGTGAAGTGGAGTTTATCGCCGATATGCCGCTGACCACCAGCGGCAAGGTGATCCGCCGCCTGCTGCGTGAGCGCGATGAACCGCAACAGGCACAGCCGGGCATGATGACCGGCTGATATTTCGCAATATCAGCTGTCTTTTTGCCGCCTGCCCAGCACTTTATCACGCAGGATGCGGGCAATATTGCGGGTGTTGCGATAGAGATGCAATTGCGCCGCCACTTGGCGCACGTCGCGGTCGGCATTGCGTTTGAGGCCGATGACCATGGTTCCCATTTCTTCCCGCTCCTGCCAGAGCCTGCTCATCACTGGGTGATCGGGTACGGCGCAGGAATCGGTGCGCAGAATATTGGCATCGTCCAGATGCCATTCCGTCAATCGAGCCACCAGAAGCTTGCCGGGTGAAAAGCGGGCATAGCGCTCATCATAGGCAGTCTTCCACGTATAGGCTTCGGCGCCCATGATGAAGACAACCATCGACGCGATGGCCTTTCCATCGAGATCGAGCGTATGGATGCGGACCGCATCGCACTCTGCCAGATTGGTCATCGCCTCGCGGGCAAAGGCGGCACGCAGACGGTCCATGACAAGGGCGCTGCGCTTGCGGCCTTTCCAGCCGCTGGCCTCAAGCGCCAGGAATTCCTCCATGCGCACATGCAGATCCTGCGGCTGGCGGGCGACAGAATAGGTCAATTCGCCCTGCTGACCCAGCAGGCGCATCTGCCGGCGCATGTCGCGCCAGTGGGACTTGCCGATGGCTTGGCGCAGATAGGTTTCTCCATCCTCCAGGCTTTCGAGCATTGGGCGCTGGTAGGGATTGGTCACAGTCAGCGGCAGGTCACGGCTGATCGCCACGGCCCGTAGCAGTTTTGTCACCGCCCCATTCATTCGCAGATCCGGCAGGACCAGAACGGAGGGCAATTTGGCTTTGGTATCGCTCAGTCCCTCGAAAAGGTTATCCAGCGTTTCCACCGCATCCTCAGCATCGACCAGCGGCGTGCCAAGCGGGCCGAAAGGGTTGGACCAGACGCGAACAATCGATGGACCGACTGCAAATCCCGGTTTTTCCACGGAGAAAGGCATCAGCAACCGGATACGGCTGCGACCCTGCCGCTCGTCGCGAATCAGCGCCATGCGCACTTCGCGCTCGTCCAGACGGGGAATGGCGGGCGCCAGAAAGCGGGCGGAGAAGAAAACATTCTGCTCCAGCGCGCGGTTGGTCAGGTAGTCCATTTCCTTCTCAAGGTCGTAGCTGGTCTGGCGTGGATAGAGCCAAAGATCGCGGCCGGGGCGCCCGACGGCAATCTGGCCATCGGCGGGCGGACGGTTGACCGGCGCAGACACGGTATGCAGAATCGGACGTTCGGTGCTCGTTTCGCGGCTTGTATCGTCGGTCACCGGTAGTGTGTTCATATCCTACAACCTGGTTCGCTTCATGCGGGCCTGTCTTGCTTCATGCGAGACAACGGGTCGGCAAAGGCAAATAAGACAATGCCAAGCGCATAGCGCACGGCAACGTGTAACAAGATCGCTTCCACCAACATTGCCGAGGCGGCAGCCGTCGCCGCGCCGGTGAGGCCATAAAGCGGAATGAGAGTCACATTCAGCCCGATATTAGATGCTAAAGCAATCACATATAGTAGCACACACAATTTTTGTCGCCCGGCCATCGTCAACAGCATCTCACCGGGGCCGATTAGTGCTTTGGTCAGGGCGCCAGCAAACAGAATGGCCATCAATGGATAGCCTGCCGTGAAATTCGGGCCGAACAGACCGAGCAGCACTTCGCCTGCCGCCAGGACCAGAAGACCGATGACCAGCGACGGCCAGAAGCACCAGCGGGCCATTCTGCCCGCAAACAGGGCCAGCGGCCTGATATCATTTTCGTTCATCAGCGCTGAAAAGCGTGGTCCGGCTGCGGCCTTGACCGCGAAATAGACGAATTGCACCAGGGCCATGGTTTTTGCCGCGGCAAAATAGATCCCAACCTGGTCGGGCGGCAGGTAAAGCCCGACCACCATGACGTCGGAATTGGTCAGCAGGAACAGGAAGCCCTCGATCAGGAAAATCGGGATGGCAACGCGAAACCAGACCATGAAATCGATCCGGCGAGGCCCCCGCAGATATTTTCGCCGCAGACGCCAGTGAATGGTGGCGAACTGGCTGAGTGTCGTAACATAGGTGGCGACAAGGGCGGCCTGCATGGCGGTGGTGGCGGTGCGTGGCGCGCCCAGCATGACGGCCAGCAGCATGAAGGCAAGGATCAGCACTGGCCTGACGATATAGGTGGGGCTGAGGGCGGCAACAGGCCAGCTATTGGCTCGAGCCGTCCCGTCGAGCACATCGCCAAGCGCAATCATCGGCAGGGCGAACAGGCCGAGAAACAGCGGCGTCAGGTAATAACTGGCAATCCTATCTCCGAAAATATTCAACAGGATAAGACCGGTTACAGTCAGACAGACTGGCGAGGCCAAGAGCGAAGATCCGGATGGTGACGGTGATGCCACGGATTTCAGGAATTTCATCTCGAGCGTGATATTGCGGCAGAAAGCGGATGACGGTCGAATGAAAGCCCAGGCAGGACAGATTGCCGAACAGCACGACTAGGACCCAGACGAAGACGAAAATACCATATTCGAAATCGCCCATCAGCCGGGCCTGAACGATTTGCGAGAAAAAGGCGATGCCTGCGCTGACGATGCGGATGGCAAAGGCAATCAGCGCCATGCGCTGGGCGCGAGCCACGTCGTCCTGACCGGACAACGCGGCGACGATCCTGCGCAGCGGGCCATGCAGCCGGGCTGGTAGGAGATGTTCCACCCTCTGGATAACCGCCATGATAAACACGCAACACTCACAGGCACATATGCGACAGGGCATTCAGTCTTGGCAGCTTACGGTTAACAAAAGCCTGCCCGTGGGGGTTTGAATAGCCTATGCCTGGGAGAAATCGGCCAACACATCCGGCTGGCCGATTTTGATTTTCTTACGTCAGCACTGTCTTACGCCAACAGGGCGCCGTGGCAGTGCTTGAAACGCTTGCCGGAGCCGCAAGGACACATTTCATTGCGTCCGACCTTGCCCCAGGTCGAGGGATCGGCGGGATTGCGGTTCTCGGGGGCGACGACGCCATCTGCGGCGGCAAATTCGTCCTGGCCGGTCTGCGGGTCCTCGTGGTGACCATGCATGATCGGCAGGGTCGGCTCCGGGGGAGCTTCACGGACGATTTCCACCCGCATCATCTGGGCGGTGACGCCCTCGCGCATGTTGGCCAGCAGGGCCTGGAACAGTTCGAACGCTTCCGCCTTGTATTCCTGCAAGGGATCGCGCTGGGCATAGCCACGGAAACCCACCACCGAACGCAGGTGGTCGAGGTTGACGATATGCTCACGCCACAGGTTGTCGATGGTCTGCAACAGCACCGACCGTTCGATATAGGCCATGATTTCCGGGCCGAAGCGCTCGGTCTTCTCAGCCATCACCTCGTCGGCGGCTTTCTTGACTCGTTCGACGATATCGTCTTCAGCAATGCCTTCTTCCTGCGCCCAATCCTCGATGGGAAGGTCGAGGTTGAGGATTCCGGTCATCGCCGTCTTCAGGCCGGCCACATCCCATTGTTCGGCATAGGCCTTTTCCGGGATATGGGTGCGCACGATGGTGTCGATCAGCTCGTGGCGCATGTCGTCGATGGTTTCGGTCAGGTCTTCGGCATCCATCAGCTCGACGCGCTGTTCGAAAATCACCTTGCGCTGGTCGTTCAGCACGTCGTCATATTTCAACAGGTTCTTGCGGATGTCGAAATTGCGTGCCTCGACCTTTTTCTGGGCCCGTTCCAGCGCCTTGTTGATCCAGGGGTGGACGATGGCTTCGCCTTCCTTCAGGCCCAGCTTCTGAAGCATGCTGTCCATGCGGTCGGAGCCGAAAATCCGCATCAGGTCGTCCTGAAGCGACAGGTAGAATTTCGAACGGCCCGGGTCGCCCTGACGGCCGGAACGGCCACGCAGCTGGTTATCGATGCGCCGGCTTTCATGGCGCTCGGTGGCGATCACATAGAGGCCGCCTGCGGCCAGCGCCTTTTCCTTCAGGGCTTTGACTTCCTCGCGGATCGCCTGTTCCTTGGCATCGCGTTCGGGGCCGGGCTCCATGCCTTCCAGATCGCGCTCAAGCCGCATGTCGATATTGCCGCCGAGCTGAATGTCGGTACCGCGACCGGCCATGTTAGTGGCGATGGTGACGGCGCCCGGCACACCGGCCTGGGAGACGATATAGGCTTCCTGCTCGTGATAGCGGGCGTTCAGCACGCTGAAATCGGTAAATCCGCTCTGGCGCAGCATGGTGGCCAGCAGTTCGGACTTTTCAATCGACGTCGTCCCGACCAGGACCGGCTGATTGCGCGAGGCGGAAGCCTTGATTTCCTCAATGATCGCCTTGAACTTTTCTTCAAACGTCCGATAGACCTCGTCGTCCTCGTCGATACGCAGGATCGGCAGGTTGGTCGGCACTTCGATGACGCTGAGGCCGTAGATGTCCTGGAATTCCTCGGCTTCGGTATTGGCCGTACCGGTCATCCCGGCAAGCTTGGAATACATCCGGAAATAATTCTGGAAGGTAATCGAGGCCAGCGTCTGGTTTTCCGGCTGGATTGTTACCTTTTCCTTGGCTTCCAGCGCCTGGTGCTGGCCTTCCGAATAACGGCGGCCTGGCATCATCCGGCCCGTGAACTCGTCGATAATGACGATTTCGTCGTTGCGGACGATATAGTCCTTGTCGCGCTGGAACAGCTTGTGGGCCTTCAGCGCATTGTTGATATGATGGACGATGGCGACATTTTCGACGTCATACAGCGAAACGCCTTTGAGCAGGCCAGCGTCTTTCAGCAGGTTTTCCAGCTTTTCGGTACCGACTTCGGAGAAATTGGCCGATTTTTGCTTTTCGTCGATCTCGTAGTCTTCGGCGCTCAGCATCGGAATGAAGGCATCGATGGTGGTGTAGAGATCAGAGCGATCGTCGAGCGGCCCGGAAATGATCAGCGGCGTGCGCGCTTCATCGACCAGGATCGAATCCACTTCGTCGACGATTGCGTAATTATGGCCGCGCTGCACCATCTGGCCGCGCTCATATTTCATGTTGTCGCGCAGATAGTCGAAGCCAAGCTCGTTATTGGTGGCATAGGTGATGTCGCAGGCATAGGCCTCGCGGCGCTCGTCGTCGTTCATGCCATGGACGATGACACCAGTGGTCAGGCCGAGGAAGCTGTAGAGCTTGGCCATGATGGCGGCGTCGCGGCTGGCGAGATAATCATTGACCGTCACCACATGCACGCCCTTGCCGGACAGTGCGTTGAGATAGACGGCGAGCGTTGCCACCAGCGTCTTGCCTTCGCCGGTCTTCATTTCGGCAATGGCATTTTCATGCAGGATCATGCCGCCGATCAGCTGCACATCGAAGGGCCGCATGCCGAGCGCCCTGCGTGATGCCTCGCGCGCCACGGCAAAGGCCGGGATCAGGATGTCGTCGAGTGTCTTGCCCTTGGCAAGCTCACCCTTGAATTCTTCGGTCTTTGCGGCCAGCTCGGCATCGCTCAATGCCTTTATGCTGTCCTCCAGCGCGTTGATGGCGGCCACGCGAGGTTTGTTCCCCCGGATGCGGCGTTCATTCGAGGAGCCGAAAATTTTGCGGGCGATCCCACCAAGACTGACCATGTCCATGGTCCTTTCTGAATTCCGTCACGAGGTTGAAACCGAAGCCCCGGGTCTACTCCCGGTCGCTCACGGCCACATGACAGTGGAGATTGGCGTACCGCCTCCGGAAACTGCTCTGGACGCGGAGTTGCGTGACAGATAAGAGGGGGGTCGAATTATGTCAACGGGACAGCATGCACCACAAGTGCCACAATCGCGTGGTTTAGGGTGTTTTTGACCCGATTGACAGTTGCAATCGGCCTCTTTACCGAAGGGTTATTACATGCTGCGTTCTCACAAACTCGTCCTGGCGGCCTGCGCCGCCCTTGTGGCGCTGTCTTCCTACGCCCATGCCGACGATGCTGTCGTCGCCAAGGTTGGCTCGCTGGAAATCCACCAGTCCGAGCTGGATCTGGCCATTGCCAACCTCGATCCTCAGTTTGCCCAGATGCCGGATGACCAGAAAAAGGTTGCGGCTCTGTCTGGCGCCATCGATGTCAAGCTGCTGGCTGGCAGCGCTATCGGCGAAAAAATGCAGGACGATCCGGCCTACAAGCAGCGCATGGCTTTCATTGCCGACCGCGAACTCCACAATGCCTATTTCAAGAAGCATGTCGTGGATGTGACCACCGATGAGGAAGTCAAGGCGCGCTACGAGAAGGAAATCGCTGCTCTGCCGAAGGAGCAGGAAATTCACGCCCGTCACATTCTGGTGAAGACCGAGGATGAAGCCAAGGATGTGATCAAGCAGTTGGATGGCGGCAAGGATTTTGCCGAACTGGCCAAGGAAAAATCGACCGATTCCAGCGGATCGGACGGCGGTGATCTCGGTTTCTTCTCCAAGGGCCGTATGGTGCCTGAATTCGAAGAAGCTGCCTTTGCCCTGAAGCCCGGCACCTATACCAAGACCCCGGTCAAGAGCCAGTTCGGCTTCCACGTCATCAAGGTCGAAGAGATCCGCGACGCGGCTCCGCCGAAGTTTGAAGATGTGCAGCAGCAGGTTCGCCAATTGGTGATGCGTGACAAGTACCTGGCCCTGCTGGAAAAGGCCAAGACCTCTGAAAAGGTCGAGATCGTCGATCCGGCTCTGAAGAAGGGCTATGAGGACATCAGCAAGCAGCAGGCCGATCCGGACGCAGCCGCCGCGCCGAAGCCATAAGCAAGCGCTCATTCCGCCGCATCGCGCATAGGACGCGATGCGGCGGTTTCCTTTTGTCGTTTCGTCTTTTCCGGGGCCGTTTCCAGCTATGTCAGCCAGTGTTTCTCCTCTTGCGCCGAAATCTTTTGCCGACATGCCCGCGCTCCGCGGCGTCTCCATGGCAACTGCCGCAGCGGGCATCAAATACAAGAACCGTACCGATGTGCTGTTGATGGTGTTTGACCGTCCAGCCAGCGTTGCGGGGGTCTTCACCCGCTCCAAATGCCCGTCCGCACCGGTGGATTTCTGCCGGAAAAACCTGGTTCATGGCGTGGCGCGCGGCGTGGTGGTCAATTCCGGCAATGCCAATGCCTTTACCGGCACCAAAGGCCGGGCCGCGACCGAGCTGACGGCCAAGTCGGCGGCATCGGCGCTCCATTGCGCTGAACATGAAATTTATCTGGCCTCGACCGGCGTGATCGGCGAGCCGCTGGACGCGACGAAATTTGCCGGCGTGCTGGATGACATGGCCCGTGACGCCAAGGGCGATTTCTGGCTGGAAGCCGCCAAGGCGATCATGACCACGGATACCTATCCGAAGGTCGCCACCCGCAGCACTGAGATCGGCGGCGTCAAGGTGACGATCAACGGCATTGCCAAGGGTGCTGGCATGATCGCGCCTGACATGGCGACCATGTTGTCCTTTGTGGTCACAGATGCCGATATCGCGCCCGCCGCCTTGCAGGCGTTGCTGTCGGCGGGTGTCGGTCCAAGCTTTAATTCCGTGACGGTCGATAGTGACACGTCGACCTCCGATACGTTGATGCTGTTTGCGACCGGGGCTGCGGCCAGTGACGGCCAGCAGCGTGTTGAGACTGCCGACGATGCGCGTCTTGACGGGTTCCGGGCAGCGCTCAACGATCTCTTGAAGGATCTGGCCTTGCAAGTGGTGCGTGATGGCGAAGGCGCGCGCAAGATGGTGGAAGTTACCGTCAAGGGCGCCGAAAGCGACGCGGCTGCCAAGGTGATTGCCCTTTCGATTGCCAATTCACCGCTCGTGAAAACCGCTGTTGCCGGCGAAGACGCCAATTGGGGCCGGGTGGTTATGGCTGTCGGCAAGGCCGGTGAACTGGCCGACCGTGATCGTCTGGCGATCTGGTTTGGTGATGTCCGCGTTGCTGTTAACGGTGAGCGCGACCCGGATTATTCCGAAGCGGCAGCCACAGCAGTCATGCAGGGCGAAGACATTCCGGTCACGGTCGAGCTTGGGCTTGGGACGGGGACAGCCACGGTCTGGACCTGCGATCTCACCAAGGAATATGTGGCCATCAACGGGGATTACCGGAGCTGATGGCGGTGGATCAGTCACCGCACGCGGCAAACCTGCCGCAGGTTCGCAGGCTGGAAGCCGTCAGCTTTCGCGCCTGGCCCGCGGCCTCGGTTCAGTATGACGGCAGCTGGCAGGTCCGGCTGACGGGCGGGCATCCGTCGAAGCGGGTCAATTGCGTGGTGGCGCTGGACCGTTCCGATATCCGCGACATCCGCCTGCGGCTGGAAAAGGCGGAGCGCAAATTCGAATCCTATGGCCGGCCCATGGTGTTTCGTGAAACGCCGCTGGCGCCGCCGCAAGTGATCGATGTGCTGCGCGAGGATGGTTGGACCCGGTTTGACGAAAGCCTGGTCATGGCGCTCGATCTGGCGGAGCTTTGCGATCTCGATGTGATGGATCACCTACCGACCCAGGATATCGGTCGTTTCGTCGATGCCAGTCTGGCGCTGCGCAATGAGGATGCCGCGTCGAAGCCAGCGCTTGCCGAATTGATCAGCAATATCAAACCGCCGCTTGGCCTGTTTTTGATCGAGGTGCCTGACAATGGCCCGGTGGCAGCCGCCATTTGCGTGCAAGACAATGATCTTGCCGGATTGTTGCAGCTTGCCGTGGGGGAAGCCCATCGTGGCAAGGGCACCGGTCTTGAACTGACCTATGCGGCCTTGCGCTGGGCGCGGATAAGGGGCGCGAAGAGCGCCTGGCTTCAGGTGCAGGCCGATAACCGTCCGGCTCTCTCGCTCTATCAAAAGCTCGGCTTCAAGGAAGCCTATCGCTATTGCTACTGGCGTCACGAGGCCGCTGCCAAGGCAGAGGGCGAAGAATGACAGCGCGGCCCATTCTGCTGGTTGCCGCCTGCGCTCTGCTGGACAGCGACGGGCGCATTCTGCTGGCGCAAAGGCCGGAAGGAAAATCGCTGGCTGGGCTCTGGGAATTTCCTGGCGGTAAGGTGGAAACCGGCGAAACACCAGAGGAAACCCTGGTTCGCGAGCTGGAGGAAGAGCTTGGCATTGCCACGAAAATCCCTTGTCTCGCGCCGCTGACCTTTGCCAGCCACACCTATGAAACATTCCACCTGCTGATGCCGCTCTATGTCTGCCGTCGCTATGAGGGCATGCCGCAGGGGCGGGAAGGCCAGGCAATCAAATGGGTCAAGCCCCGCGATCTGCGGTCCTATCCGATGCCGCCAGCCGATGAGCCGTTGATCCCGTTCCTGTTGGATTTGCTATAGAGTTTGCCTTTAGAGCGTGTCAGGGACAACCGGAATCCGATTCCAATTTAGGGAATTATGCAGCAGGTTTGTGCTGTGGACCGGTGTGAAATGCCGGGATAAGCCCGCGAGATGGGTCATTGCTCACCGGTTTTTATCGGCGATTAATAGAAAGTTAATCCTCAAACCGGCATTATTCCCCCATCATGCACAGGCGCTTCGTGCATCGTCTTATGTGCGTTGGGCGTCGGACGGCATGATCGCATGGGGCGCGGTTTCGTTCGATAAAAAATAACGCAGTGATCTCAGGGCTTTACGGTTCTATCGTGCAGGATTTTGCCTGCTGCGGTGTGTTTGATGTCGAGACCCTCTTGGGCGCGATATCAAGAATCGAATCGGGTCATGGGGTTTGCAACAGGGGTTTTGCATCGTCAGTGATGCAAAGTTCCTGATCTTTCTGGTCGATTGTGGGGCAATCGTCCGGCGGGCCATGGTCCGGAAGGTAGCCCTTTGGATTTTGTGAGGTTGGCGATGACGCAGAAGGATTTCGGAAAGGGCGGACGGCAGTCGCGACGTGCGACTTCCAGGTCCGGCAGAGTTGGCGTTGTCAATCTCGCCTTGCTGTTTGCCGTCACGGCTGTAGCGGTCTCGTTGGTTCTGACGCCGATGCTTGCAGACAAGACCACGTCCGGCCAGTTGGCCGCGCGACCGTCTGATGTTGACCGGATGAGCACGGGCTCCATTCCCGGCGAGCGCGACGCCGGAAAGCGCTATACCATCCGGCGCAGCATCTTGCAGGAGACGCCCGGTTCCGTCTGTATCGTCAATCCCGGCAATGGGGATGCCTGCTGATAACCCTTGATGGTATGGGCTAGGCGGTCAATCCTCGAAATATTTGAAAACAAAGAGGCCTAGTGTTTTGCTATGGCAAAACGCTCGCTTCGATCACTCATGCGAGGGCGCATGGGTTTGGGCTAGGGGTATGATGGGGCTTTTACACCGGTTTTCCGGCTTGCCGGCGTTTTTTCGCCAAACATCGGGTGCAACAGCGATCGAGTATAGCCTGATCGCTGGGGTGATCGCGGTGACGCTTTATCTGGCGCTTGGCGTTTATTACGACGCGCTGGACAGGCTGTTTGATTCCATCATTGCCGCCATACCGCAAGCCTGACCAGCGGCGCTTTCAGGCTTGCGAAAAAGACTTGATGATCCTTTACGGTTTGCCGCCCAGTGCGTCGGCGAGGCGAATTTTCGCAGATCCTGGCTTGAGCGGTTTGGGCTGGCTTTCATGCGGGGCCCAGCCTGACATGTAGATGATCGAGAAACTGGCGCGAATGCGACCATCGGCATCGCTATAGCGTTCGGCATACAGTTCGGCGGCGCGCAGGAAAAACTGCCGCGTCAGCGGTTTGCGGCTGCGGGCGGCCAGCGGATTGGCCATGCCCATGGCTTTGAGATCGCGCATCAGCGCCAGAATTCCATCATATCGCACCGTATAGGTCTCGACATCGACAACCGGAAGGGCAAAGCCGGCCCGCTGTAACAATGCGCCCATGTCGCGCACATCGGCAAAGGGCATGACGCGGGGGCTTGCTCCACCGCTGATTTCGATCTCTGTCGTCAACAGCACATCGCGCAATTCGCCAAGCGTTCCGGCGCCGGGTAGCGCTGCCAGCAACAGACCGTCAGGCTGGAGCGTCCGGCGCATTTGGATCAGCAGGCCCGGCATGTCATTGGCCAGATGCAGGGCAAGTGGCGACAGCAGAAGATTGGCGCTTTGCTCGCCAAGTGGGAGATGCTCGATAGGGCCGGGGATCAGCGTTTCCCCCTGTCGGGCGAAGCGGCTGCCGGTTTCCACTCGCTGCAATTGGTCGATCCGTCCTGTTTCCAGACAGGCCCTCCCGACCCTGCCATCCATTCCATGCAATTCGACTGCGGTTTCAAACCGTCGCTCCACCACGGCCAGCCGCTCGGTCAGTTCTTGCGCGACGATATCCAGCAGGAAGCCCGCTCCGGCATCATCCGCGCCGAAGGCACGCTCGCGGTTGCGGACGACGAGATCAGGATCGAATAGCGGCTCCATGGGAACCTCCCGTTGTTGTTCTTCGAGAAACCAAGTGCCTACTGCATAATTGCGGCAATCGAAATCGATTTGCGGAGAAAATTACGCAATGGGGATCATACAGTCGCGTGTTTACCCCAGGAAGACGGGTTCTGGACGGGTCTGTGCTGAGCATGCTTTCAAGCGGCTTGAATTCTCTTGCGATTCGGATGCAATATGTATTTTCTTCTCCTTTATGGTGTGTTCATCCGGCTTGGATGAGATCGATTAGGGTATACCGCCGGGGATGCGGGCCAAAGGAGGCGGCATGGCACATATCCGGCAGGCCAGGGACGGAATGGTGGCTCTGGCGCATCGCGGTTTCCAGGCTACGCAAACGCTTGGCCGGTCGCTGCGCGATCTGGTCTATCCCCCTGGCTGCGCCACTTGCGGTCTGCCGGTTGCCAAGGCTGGCAGCCTGTGTTCCGATTGCTGGTGCTCGGTGCGGTTCATCGAGCGACCCTATTGTGAAATTCTTGGTCTGCCTTTCGGTTTCGATCCAGGCCAGGGCATGGTCTGCGCCGAGGCGATTGCCAATCCTCCGGTTTTCGACCGGCTGCGGGCGGCGGCTGTGCATGATGGTGCGGCGCGTGATCTGGTCCATCGGCTGAAATACGGTGACAGGACCGATCTGGCGCCGATGATGGCCCATTGGATGATACGGGCCGGTGGGCAGGAACTGCTCCGGGCCGATGCAATCCTGCCGGTGCCGCTGCATCGCTGGCGGTTGTTTTCACGGCAATATAACCAATCGGCGGAACTGGGCCGGGCCTTGGCCGGGCTTTCGAACAAGCCCTTCCTACCGGGAGTTTTGACGAGGGTGAAACGGACGCAAAAGCAGGTCGGGCTGACGGAGAAGGCCCGGGCAGACAATGTTCGTGGGGCTTTCAAGGTGGCGGAAAACCGCCGCGATCAGGTGTTTGGCCGTCATCTGGTGCTGGTCGACGATGTCTATACGACCGGGGCAACGGTCAGTGCCGCCACCCGCGCTCTGAAGCGGGCAGGGGCAGTGGAGGTCACGGTCTTGACCTTTGCAATGGCACTTGTAACACCTATATGAGATTGCAATAGCAATATGACATTATCATCAATCAACCGGAGACGAGCATGGCGTCGGTGATCATCTACACGCGGCAATATTGTGAATATTGCGCCCGTGCCAAAGCGCTTCTGACCACCAAGGGCGTGGCCTTTACCGAGATCGATGCGACTGGTAATGCGGTGCTGCGCCAGGAAATGGTCGATAAATCCGGTCGTAACACCTTTCCGCAGATCTTCATCGACGGCACCCATGTTGGTGGCTGCGATGATCTGCATGCGCTGGAACGGGCCGGAAAACTCGATCCGATGCTGGCGGCCTGAGGACATATCATGACCATTTTGGTTGCAGCCCTGCAAATGTGCTCAGGCACCGATATTGAGAAGAATGCAGCCACCATGGCGCGTCTGGTGCGCGAGGCGGCAGCAGCAGGGGCGATCTATGTCCAGACCCCGGAAATGACCGGGGCCTTGCAGCGTAACCGTGAAGCTTTACGGGCCATGCTGCGTGATGACGAAAATGACCTGATTGCCGTGACGGCGGCTGAACTGGCTGCGGAACTGAAGATCCATGTTCATGTCGGTTCGACAGCGATTGCCCGTGCCGACGGCATGATCGCCAATCGCGGCCTGTTGTTCGGGCCGAATGGTCGCCGGATCTGCACCTATGACAAGATCCATATGTTTGACGTGGATCTGGACAATGGTGAAAGCTGGCGGGAAAGCGCTGCCTATGCGCCTGGCAAGAACGCTTGCGTTGCAGATCTGTCCTTCGCCAAACTCGGCTTTGCGATTTGCTACGATGTGCGGTTTCCCTCGCTGTTTCGCACCGAAGCCATGGCGGGCGCCGACATTCTGACGGTGCCGGCGGCCTTCACCCGGCAGACCGGCGAGGCGCATTGGCATATCCTGCTCAGGGCGCGGGCCATCGAGAATGGCGCTTTCGTGATCGCCGCCGCCCAGGGCGGCACCCACGAGGACGGACGCGAAACCTACGGGCATTCGCTGATCATCGATCCCTGGGGGAAAATTCTGGCTGAAGGCCCGGAAGCGGGCGAGGCCGTGGTGATGGCTAAGATCGATCTCGAGTCCGTCAAGGCGGCACGGATGAAGATCCCCAACCTCAAGAACGGTCGCGATTTCAATCTCGACATGGTTCCAACGCTCGCCAAGGGAGGGCAGACGGTTTGATCCGCTATTCCCTCATCTGCGATCAGGCCCATGAATTCGAGGGCTGGTTTGCGCAAAGCGACGATTTCGACCGCCAGAAAGCCAGCGGCTTTTTGACCTGCCCGGTCTGTGCCTCCGCCTCCATCTCCAAAAGCCTGATGGCGCCGATGGTGTCGACGGCGCGCGGCAAGGAAGAACGCCAGAAGGTGGCCTATGACGCTGCCCAGCGTGAAGCCTTCCTGAAGTTGAAGGAGGCGGTTGCGACCGTCAGGGCCAATAGCGAAGATGTCGGTGAGCGGTTTCCCGAAGAGGCCCGCAAGATCCATTACGGCGAGGCCGATGCCCGCGGGATTATCGGCAATGCCAGCCCCGACGAGGCCCGCGCCCTGATCGAGGAAGGGATCGAAATTGCGCCTCTGCCGGTTCTGCCTGACGATGTGAATTGAGCATGTCATCCACTCATCATCTCGCGCTCTATAATTTCGGCCTGCATGTCGCGCCATCTGGAGATCCGGTCATTCAGGGCTTTGTTGACCGCGAGCCCCTCAATTTTGAAGCCGCTACGCGCTCCACGGGCTTTATCGGTCGTTCGGGTTATGAGGGCGAACCGGGGCCGGAAAGCTGGGGCGTGCAGATGTTTCCGCGTTTTATGGAAGGCAGCGGCTTTACCTCCGGTCCATCGTCTCTTTCGCTCTGGCAAGACCCGGAGACACTCATGGCTTTTTCCTATAATGGGGTCCATGCCGACGCCCTGAAACACGCGCGCCACTGGAATGTGAAGCAGACCTGGCCATCTTTGGTGCTGTGGTGGGTGCCAGTTGGCCGCAGGCCGCAATGGGCGGATGGGGTGGAAAGGCTCGAGCATCTCGCCGATCACGGCCCGACGCCCTTCGGCTTCACGTTCAAGCAGACTTTCGCTTGGGATGGTACGCCCTATCATCTTGATCGAGCGCGGATAAAGCAGCTTGCCAGCGACAATTGCTCTCGTCAGCAAGACTTGCTGGAACGTCTCGTCTCAATGCCGGTATGAGATGGTCACGCGGGGTTGGACGTCGGCCTGCGGGTCAGCATCATGTAATTGACATCGGTGTCGGAGGACAGATTCCACTGGTTCTGGAACGGGTTGAAGAATACGCCGACAGTCTCGGATACATTCATGCCTGCGCCGAGGATTGGCTTTTCCAATTCTTCCGGGCGCACCAGTTTTTCATATTGATGGGTGCCACGCGGCAGCCAGCGCAGCACATATTCGCAGGCGCCGATGGCCAGCGCTGCAGCCTTCAGGGTGCGGTTGATGGTCGAAATCAGCATGATTCCACCAGGTCGTACCATGGAGGCGCAGGTGGAGATGAAATAGTCAACATCGGCCACATGCTCAACGACTTCCATGTTCAACACTATATCGAAGCTTTCGCCAGAAGCGGCCAGGGCCTCGGCGGTGACGGCGCGGTAATCCACGCTTACGCCGGTCTGGGCGGCATGGGTCTGGGCAATGCCGATATTCTTAGCTGAGGCATCAGCACCCAGCACATCGGCGCCCATGCGGGCAATGGGCTCCGACAGTAAGCCGCCGCCACAGCCGATGTCGAGAACCCGCAGGCCGGACAGCGGCTGGTTGGAGCGCGGATCGCGCTGAAAATTTTCGCAGGCTTTGTCGCGGATATAGGCGAGACGCACCGGATTGATCTTGTGCAGCGGCTTGAATTTGCCGGTCGGGTCCCACCATTCGGCAGCCATGGCGGAAAAGCGGTCGACCTCGGCCTGATCGATGGTGCTCTTGGCGGTCTCGCTCATCGGGTTCTCCTGACTGGGCTGCATTCCATAACCTTGTTGATCCGGGCAGATATCTCAAGGCTCACTACCGCGTTTTACGCTGCCGCGCCATCCTTGAGGCGCAGCCGCTTCGCTGTCTCGTGTGTGAGGTCGGACGATCCAGACTTAAAGTCAAGGGTGAGCGACACTTTGTCATCTCTATAAAAACGGGGTTATCTCCATGGAAATGATCCACCCCAAAAAATAGGCCGCCTCAAAAAAGCCGGAGGACATTGCTTGACATACACGGGTCAAGTGCGGGTGGGGCGCTGGGGTGGAACAAATTGCTCCTGATGGCGTTACCATGCCGCATGAACCCAATTCCAATTGGCGGGACAAGCCAAGGTCAGGGACGGCCAAGGAGATCAGATCGATGAAACCACTTTACCTGTCGGCCTTTGCAGGGCTGATGGCAGTTGCCTTGCCGGCTGCCGCTGAGGCGGCCCAGGCATTTGCGACCGCGAATGTTAACCTGCGGGCTGGGCCCAGCACACAATATCCACCTGTTCTGGTCGTTCCAGCCGGTAATTCCGTGCGGATTTTTGGCTGCCTGTCTTCGGCCAATTGGTGTGATGTCGGTTATGCGGGCTATCGCGGCTGGATTTCCGGTAGCTATCTGCAGACCCAATATTCCAACCGCCGCGTCTATGTGGACCCGGATTATTACCAGCCGCTCGGCATTCCGACGGTGACCTTCCAGGTCGATAATTATTGGGACCGCTATTATCGCGGCCGCGATTTCTACCGCGAGCGGGATCGCTGGCGCCGCGCGCCCCCACCGCCACCGGTCTGGCATCGCGACGGTCCGCCGCCACGCTTCATGGGCGGTGACAATGGGCCTCCGGGCCGTCCCGATATGGACCGTCGTCGTGGACCGGACCCGAGAATGCAGGACCCGAGAATGGACGGCGACCGTGAGCGGATGATGCGCGACGATCGTCAGAGGCCTCGCCCAGATGATCGCCGACCAGATGATCGTAGATCAGATGACAGGCGTCCTGATGACCGGCGTCCCAATGATGCGCGTCCAGGTGATGCGCGTCCAGGCGATATACGCCGTGACGATCAGCGTCGTGACCAGATGCAGCCCCCACAAGGCCAGCGTCCTGATCGGCCAGACCGCAATGCGCCGGATGGAAACCGTCCGCCGCCGCCCCCACCGCCAGCGCCGGGTCAGGCTGCCCCGCCTCCGCCGCCACCAGCACCGGGTGCGGCCTGCGCGCCCAACACGCCGAATTGCCCGCCACGGTAATCGGCACGGATACGGGATACAGACATTGAAAAGGGCCGCTTTATGCGGCCCTTTTCATGCGGTTAATGTAAAGCTTGTCGCGCACTCTATATGGTGCGCAAGGGTCATATGGTGCGCAAAGGTAGAGCGGGATGTGACCGCCGGGCCTGCTTTATCAATCCAGCTTGCGGGTTTTCAGTCGATCCAGAAGCAGTTTGGCCAGGGCTTCATAGTCGCCATCGAAATGGTGACCGCCTTCAAGCTTGACGACATCGACCTTCTTGGGGTCGAGCTTGTGGCAACCGTCATCTTCCTCGTCATCTGCGCCATACAGGCATTGCACCAGGCCTGCCGGCATTTTGGCGACTTCCTTGGTTGGATCGCCGCCAGCGCCGCTGCTTTTCGCGCCCAGCCAGCCAGTCACCGAAATCTCGAAATCGGATGCCTGCGACATGGACAGCAGCGACACCTGATTGATTTTCTGGCGGATATTGTCCGGCAGAAGATTATAGACCGGGGGGGTAATGTCCGCGCCGAAGGAGAAGCCGACCAGCATCACATGCTTGACCTTCCAGCGCTTGGTGAAGGCGGTGATAATACGGGCGAGATCGTCCGCTGTTTCCTGCGGTTTGCGCTCCGACCAGAAATAGCGAAGCGAATCAACGCCGACGACCGGCAGGCCTTCACTCTGGAAATAGGAGGCCATTTCGCTGTCGATATCGCGCCAGCCACCGTCGCCGGAATAGATGATCGCCATCGTATCGAAGGCGGGTTTGTCGACATCCATCAGTGTCAGCGGCAAGCCGAGAGGCGAGGCTTCCTTGGCGGTGGCTGCGATCATCACGTCGATGCCATCCGACAGGGTCTGGGCGGCGGGCTTCTGGCTGTCGGCCACGTCGATGTCGGAATGGTCCTTCAGGAGATCGGCAACATGGGCACGCCCGGCAGGATCGGCAGACGGCGAAAACCGGACGCTGGCCGGATCTGGTAGCGCGCCGTCGGTCAGGCCATAGACGATGCCACCGTTCTTTTCGGTCTTTACCGCCGGAGTACAGAACTGCTCTGGCAGGGGAATGACGTCGCCGGGGTCGACCGCCAGCGTTTCGCCGATGGTCGCGTTGGGTGTCTGGGCCAGGATCGCCAGGGCCAGCGTACCGCCTTCGCCGATGCCCGCCACCAGCGGCGGCAGGTAATCCGCGCCACCAACATGCCGCTGGATCTGATGGGACAGATCCTCGATGTCTGAAACGGTATAGATGCAATCGTCCTCATCGGACGACTTCAGATCGGCTTGCAGGGATTGCAGATAACGCGGCGTATCGATGCCGACGACAATCGAGCCGTTGCTGCGCAATCTTTCCGCCTCGGCCTTCATCTTGTCGCTCCAGCCGTCCTTGTCGGACAACAGGAAAACGATGGATTTCGGCTTGTCGTCTGGCATGGCGATGACCGGATCGGGTATCGTGCCTGTTTCGTATTGCGGGTCCTCGGCCAGGGCGGGCTGCACGAAAACAGCTGTGGACGACGCCCATGCCAGAACGCCAGCGGCCAGACAATTGCGGGCCAGGTTGCCCTTGGTGAGACGATAAGTTGACGATTTCATTTCTTTACCACGCCTTTCAGACCGCCACCGATCAGGAGAGTTGCGTCCAGGAGCGCGATGACCGGACTGAGGCCGCCTGACACGGCGAGATAGCGGGGTTGCCATTCGGGATGAAACTTTGTCTTGAAAGCCCGAAGCCCCTTGAAATTGTAGAAGCGCTCACCATGCTCATAGAATGTGTTGGCAATGCGATCCCAGACCGGGGCCACATCGCGTCTCGACAGGCCCGATAGGGGCGCCATGCCAAGGTTGAAATGTCCGTAACCTTCGCTGCGCAGATGGGTCAGCAGGCTGACGAACAGATAGTCCATCGATCCCTTCGGCGCCTCCGGCGAAAAGCGCATCAGGTCGATGGAGGCCTCGGCCTTGGTTTCCGTTACCAGAATATTGGCAAAAGCGACGATCCGGCCTTCGAAACGCAGCACGATCACCGGCTGGCTCAGGATATAGTCATCAGTGAACGCACCGAGGGAAAAGCCCTTTTCCTTGGCGCGGTGCTGGGCAAGCCAGCCATCCGACACTGTGCGCAAATCCTCGAGAATTCCAGGCACGTCGGTGAGAGCGATGATTTCATAACTCAGCCCGTCACGTTCGGCCTTGGCGGCGCTCTGGCGCAGATTGGCCCATTTCCCGCCCTTCAGGTCGAAGCGGGAGAGATCGACGACCGCCAGTTCTCCCAGTTTAAAGGCCTGCATGCCGGCATCGGCAATCGCTGGCAGCAGCACGGGTGAGGCCTGATAGAAGACGGCCCGGCAGCCGGCCAGACGAGCCGATTCAACAAATTGCCAAACCAGTTCGTCGCGGGACTTTTTCGGCCCGACCGGATCGAGAAAGGCGATCCACGAGCGTCCCTGCTTGCCATACATCAGGAAAGCGAGGCCATCCGGTGAAAACATCACGGCCTTGTCGCCGGTGCGCACCAGATTGCTATCGGCCACATCCGACTTGCTGAGAATGGCCACGGCCTTCTCGATATCTTCCGGGCTTGACGGCGTCACGGCGGGCGCTGCGGGGCGTAACAGGCTGAAGACCGCCAGCGCCGACGAGAAGATGGTCAGGCCCAGCATGGCGCGCAGCGAGCGCGGCGCCTCTTCCGAAAACTCGAATTCCCACCAGAGAGAGCGGGTGTAATCGACATCGCGATAGACGAAGAACAGGATGAAGCAGGCAAAAATGCAGATCAGGGCGATGGCAGTCAGCCAGGACGATGTCAGCACCTGGCGAAACAGCGAGGCGGGGCGAATGAACAGCCGCTTGCTGGCGAACAGGCCGATCAGCAGGATGGCCAGCGCCGAGGCTTCCAGCACCGCAAAGGCTTTCAGCAGCGACAGGACCAGGGCGGTTGAGGCCCCGACCATGGCCGCCCACCACGCGCCGTCCAGCCGCTGGGCAAGGCCGCGCGCCGCGATGACCAGAAACAGCCCAAGCAAGCTGGTGAAGAAATGCGCACCTTCCACCACGGGCAGCGGCACGATGTTTTGCAGGAATTCCAGATTGCTTTCCGGCGTCGGCGTGACGCTGGAGAAAATCAGCATGACGCCGAGAATGAAGGTCAGGGCGCCGAGAAGTGCAGGTGATATTCGGGCCGCCGTGCGCCCGACCCCGGCCAGCGCCGGGGTTTTGGAATAATGGCGCAGCTCGGTGATCGTCACCAATACGATGGCCAGAATCAGCGGCAAAACATAATAGATCAGGCGGTAGACCACCAGCGAGGCAAGCACCGCGTCGATATTGGTGGTCGGGCCAAGGGCGGCGATGATGACGGTTTCAAACACGCCGATACCGGCAGGCACGTGGCTGAGCACGCCGATCCCGATGGCAATGGAATAGATCGCAAAGAAGGCCGGCCAGGAAATGGCGGCCTGTTCCGGCAAGAGCGCATAGACGACCGAGGCGGAAAAGGCCAGATCGGCTACGGTGACCAGAAACTGCCGCGACAGGGTCGGGGTATCGGCCATCCGCAGCGTCACGCCGGCAAATGTCAGGCTGCGGCGCTGGCCGATGACGATCAGCACGGCAAAGCCGAGGACGATGGCAATCGCCAGGCCGCGCAGCCAGAGCGGGTTGATATTCAGCAGCGGCGCGATTTCCGACGACATCGGAATAAGCGATAGCGCGGTGACAGCGGCAAGCCCCAGGCTGAAGGACAGGGTGACGAAGGCGATGACACGACCGATTTCATCCGGGGCAAGGCCTGCCCGCGAATAGGCCCGGTAGCGGATCGCGCCACCCGACAGCATGCCGAAGCCCGCCGCATTGCCAACCGCATAGGCACTAAAGGCGGTCAGCGCCACTTCCGCCATCGGACGCTTGCGGCCGATGAATTCCATGGCGTTCCAGTCGTAGAGACAAAGCGACAGGAAGCTGAGCGCGGTAAACACCACCGCCAAGAGGATCTGGTCATAGCCGGTAGTGGCCATGGCCGAGACGACGTCGTCATAGCTGACTTCTTCCGTCAGCCGGTAGATCGCCAGCGCTACGGCGGCGAAAATGACCAGCGTGAACACGGCGGCAATCGCCCTGCCATAATCGGCTAGGGCTGCCCGCCATCCGGACCTGGTCGGCGACTCCGCGCTTTCCTGGCTCTCGGATTGTATTTCGGCTGCCATGCGATCGTCCCTTTCATTGACTGCGTGTGATTGCCGCGACCGGTGCGCGGCAGCACTTCCTACGAAGCTTCATTGAAAATGACTCTTCGTATTCCCTTTGAAAACATCTCAAGCCTCTGACGCATTTGAGATATTTTCAATTTTTCCAAGTCGGGGATGCGCGAGCATCTTCAAGACTTGGTATTATATGTAGCGCCTATGCCCGGTTTGCATCCGCCGCATGACTTTCTTCTGAAACCCTGACAGGTTTAAGGAAATATGCGGTAAATCTTAACCGTATCGGGCATGTAGCCGTTCTCTACTGAATTATCGCTGAATGGGGTATCCCAAATTCATGACAAAAACGTTTGCATGGAGAGCGGCGACGATGCCGCCTCAATGCGATGAACTTGCCGTTGCACCTTGGCCCCGAATTGTCTAAAAGCCCGCCAGCCGCATTGTGAAATGCGGAGATTGGTTTCAGCCGGACATGTCCGGCACAGGTTTGAGGTCGAGACGGTCGGGCCATGGCGCGTATTGTGATGAAATTCGGCGGTACATCCGTCGCCAATCTTGAACGCATTCACAACGTGGCGCGGCATGTGAAACGTGAAGTGGATGCCGGCCACGAAGTTGCCGTCGTGGTTTCGGCCATGTCCGGCAAGACCAACGAATTGGTGGACTGGGTGCAGTCAATGCCCAAGGTCGCTGGTGCCGCTTCGCCTTTCTATGATGCGCGTGAATATGACGCTATCGTGGCCTCCGGTGAGCAGGTGACATCAGGTCTTCTGGCCATTGCCCTGCAATCGCTCGGCATCAATGCCCGCTCCTGGCAGGGCTGGCAGATTGCCATCAAGACCGACAATGCCCATGGCGCGGCCCGCATTCAGGACATCGACGGTTCCGATATCATCCGCCGCATGGGCGAGGGCCAGGTGGCCGTGGTGGCCGGTTTCCAGGGCATTGGCCCGGACAATCGCATCGCCACGCTAGGCCGCGGCGGGTCCGATACCTCGGCGGTGGCAATCGCTGCGGCCGTCAAGGCCGACCGTTGCGATATCTATACCGATGTCGACGGTGTCTATACCACCGATCCGCGCATCGAGCCCAAGGCGCGCCGCCTGAAAAAGGTGGCGTTTGAGGAAATGCTGGAAATGGCTTCGCTTGGCGCCAAGGTATTGCAGGTGCGCTCCGTCGAACTGGCCATGGTACACAAGGTGCGCACCTTCGTGCGCTCGAGCTTTGAAGATCCCGATGCTCCGGGCATGGGCGATGTGCTGAACCCGCCCGGAACGTTGATTTGCGATGAGGAAGAGATCGTGGAACAGGAAGTTGTGACCGGCATTGCCTATGCCAAGGACGAAGCCCAGATATCCCTGCGCCGGCTGGCCGACCGTCCCGGCGTCTCGGCGGCGATTTTCGGGCCTTTGTCCGAATCGCATATCAATGTCGATATGATCGTCCAGAATATTTCCGAGGACGGTTCCAAGACCGATATGACCTTTACCGTCCCCTCCGGCGATGTGGATAAGGCGCTGCAAGTGCTCTCCGACAACCAGGAGAAAATCGGTTTCGACGTGGTGCAGAGCGAAAAGGGCCTGGTCAAGGTCTCGGTGATCGGCATCGGCATGCGCAGCCATGCAGGGGTTGCGGCGACCGCTTTCCGCGCACTTGCCGATAAAGGCATCAATATCAAGGCGATCACCACCTCCGAAATCAAGATTTCTATCCTGATCGACGGTCCTTACGCCGAATTGGCTGTTCGCACTTTGCATTCCTGCTACGGTCTCGATAAGGCTTGATCAACGGGTGGGAATTTGCCACCCTTGATCACTACCTCCGGGCGCATTTCGCGCCTGGATTGTCATTATCGGGAGCATGCACGCGATGAGAGACCTTTCCGCAGGTCCGCGCGTCCTCCTCAAGCGGCTTCGCGAATTGATGGCGGAGCCCCTTGAGCCTCAGGAGCGTCTTGACCGTATCACTCGCCAGATCGCGAGCAATATGGTTGCCGAAGTCTGCTCCGTTTATGTGCTGCGCTCCGATGGTGTGCTGGAGCTCTATGCGACGGAAGGCCTCAATCCCGACGCGGTGCATCTGGCCCAGCTGAAAATGGGGCAAGGTCTGGTCGGCACCATCGCCGCATCCGCCCAACCGCTCAATCTTTCCGATGCGCAGGCGCATCCAGCTTTCCGCTATCTCCCTGAAACCGGTGAGGAAATTTATCATTCCTTCCTCGGCGTGCCGATTTTGCGGGCTGGCCGCAGTCTTGGCGTTCTTGTCGTCCAGAACAAGGCGCAACGGAATTATCGGGAAGACGAGCTTGAAGCGCTTGAAACCACGGCCATGGTGCTGGCCGAAATGATTGCCACTGGCGATTTGAAGAAGATTACCCGGCCTGGCCTCGAACTGGACCTGACGCGGGCCGTGACCATCGATGGCGATAGCTATAGCGAGGGCATCGGCCTTGGCCATGTCGTGCTGCACGAGCCGCGCATCGTCGTCACCAATCTCTTGAACGAGGATACCGAGACCGAGCTGAAGCGGATGGCCGAATCGCTCGGCTCCCTGCGCATCTCCATCGATGACATGCTGTCGCGCCGCGAAGTGGCCATGGAAGGCGAACATCGCGAGGTGCTGGAAACCTACCGGATGTTTGCCCATGATCAGGGCTGGGTGCGGCGTATGGAAGAGGCGATCCGCAACGGCCTGACGGCGGAAGCGGCGGTTGAAAAGGTCCAGAGCGATACCAAGGCGCGGATGATGCGCCTGACCGATCCCTATATGCGCGAGCGCATGCATGATTTTGACGATCTGGCCAATCGGTTGCTGCGGCAATTGACCGGATTTTCCGGCAGCAGTGCCGAAGGATTTCCCTCGGATGCGGTGATTTTCGCCCGTGCCATGGGCGCTGCGGAACTGCTCGATTATCCGCGCCAGAACATTCGCGGTCTGGTACTCGAGGACGGTGCTGTTACCAGCCATGTGGTGATCGTCGCCCGTGCTATGGGCATTGCCGTCGTCGGACAGGCAGCCGGTGCCGTGGCGCTGGCTGAAAATGGCGATCCCGTTATTATCGACGGCGATGACGGCAAGGTGCATGTGCGGCCGATGGTCGATCTGCAAACGGCCTATGAGGAAAAGGTCAAGCTGCGCGCCCGCCGTCAGGAACAGTTCAGGGCGCTGCGCGATGTCGAGCCGCTCAGCAAGGACGGCCAGCGAATCAAATTGCAGATGAATGCCGGATTGATGGTCGATCTGCCGCAATTGGCCGAATCAGGGGCCGAGGGCATTGGCCTGTTCCGCACTGAGCTGCAATTCATGATCGCGTCCACCATGCCCAAGGCCGATGAGCAGGAAGCGCTTTATCGCAATGTGCTGAAACAGGCGAAGGGCCGGCCCGTCACCTTCCGTACTCTGGATATCGGTGGCGACAAGGTTCTGCCCTATTTCCGCAGCCACGAGGAAGAAAACCCGGCTCTCGGCTGGCGCGCCATCCGTCTGTCGCTGGACCGGCCCGGCCTGTTGCGCACCCAGATGCGGGCGCTGTTGAAGGCTGCTGCTGGCGGTGAGCTGAAGATGATGCTGCCAATGGTGACGGAAGTGTCGGAAATCCGCGCCGCCCGCGAATTGCTGCAAAAGGAAGTGCAGCATATTTCCAAATTCGGCCATGGCCTGCCAAAGCGGCTGCAATTCGGCGTGATGTTGGAAGTTCCCGCGCTTATGTGGCAACTCGACGAGTTGATGCAGGAAGTGGATTTCGTCTCGGTTGGCTCCAATGACCTGTTCCAGTTTTCCATGGCGGTCGACCGGGGCAATGCCCGGGTATCCGACCGGTTCGATAATCTGGGCCGGCCTTTCCTGCGCATTCTGCGCGATATTGTCCGCGCTGCCGACCGGCACGATACGCCGGTAACGCTGTGCGGCGAGATGGCGGGAAAGCCGTTGTCATCCATGGCGCTGTTTGCTATCGGCTTCCGCTCGGTGTCGATGTCGCCGACGGCCATCGGTCCGATCAAGGCCATGCTGTTGCAATTGGATATCGGCAGGCTTTCCGCCGAGTTGAATGCGTTGCTGGACGACAACAGGCCAAGTGAGCCGATCCGGGCTTTCCTGACACGGTTTGCCGAACAGAACGGCGTTCCGGTCTGATTTCTGAAGAAAAACAAGAGGTAAAGGGTGGCGAAGCTTCCTGTCGATAAAATGCGCGAGCTTGAGCGCCGGTTTGGCGAAATCGAGGCGCGCATGTCCGCCGGGCCTGCTGCCGATGTCTATGTCAAGCTTGCCTCGGAATATTCCGAGTTGCAGCCGGTGGTCAAAGCCATCCGGGAATTGGGGTTGGCAGAAAAGGAAGTTGCCGATCTAAAGGCGCTTCTGGCCGACAAGGGTACGGACCGCGAGATGCGCGATCTGGCGGAAATGGAACTGCCGGATGTCGAGGCACGGCTCGAAGGACTGGAAAAGGAAATCCAGATCCAGCTTTTGCCCAAGGATGCCGCCGACGAGAAAAGTGCGATCCTGGAAATCCGTGCCGGAACGGGTGGGTCCGAAGCCGCGCTGTTTGCCGGTGACCTGTTTCGCATGTATGAGCGCTTTGCGGCGGGCAAGGGCTGGAAAGTCGAGGTCCTGTCTTCCAGCGAAGGCGATGCCGGCGGTTTTAAGGAAATCATCGCCACCGTGACCGGACGCGGGGTGTTTTCCAAGCTGAAATTCGAATCCGGTGTTCACCGCGTCCAGCGCGTTCCCGATACGGAGACCCAAGGGCGTATCCATACCTCGGCTGCCACCGTGGCGGTTTTGCCGGAGGCGGAAGAGATCGATATCGAGGTTCGGGCCGAAGACATTCGCATCGACACGATGCGTTCTTCCGGGGCGGGCGGCCAGCACGTCAACACTACGGATTCTGCGGTGCGTATTACACATCTGCCGACTGGCCTGGTGGTGACCAGCTCGGAAAAATCCCAGCACCAGAACCGGGCGAAGGCCATGCAGGTACTGCGCTCGCGCCTGTTCGACATGGAGCGCCAGCGGGCCGACAGCGAACGGTCGGCGGATCGCAAGAGCCAGGTCGGCTCCGGCGATCGTTCGGAGCGCATCCGTACCTATAATTTCCCGCAGGGCCGTGTGACCGATCACCGTATCAACCTGACCCTCTACAAGCTCGACCGGATGATGATCGGCGAAATCGATGAAGTGGTCGATGCCCTGATCGCCGATTATCAGGCTGGGCAATTGGCGCAACTCGGCGAACAGGCATGAATGGCGCACCGGTGACGCTGAAGCAGGCGCTTACTGCCGCCCGTCTCCGGTTTGCGCAAGCGGCTATCGCCGATGCGCCAAGCGACGCGCGGACCTTGATCGCCGGTCTTCTTGGACTGACGGCGACCGATCTTATCGTGCAGGACAATCGGGTTTTGAGCGCCGATGAGACGAGCCTGATCGAGGCGGCAGTCGAGCGGCGGTTGATGTTCGAGCCTGTCCACCGGATTTTGGGACGGCGGGCCTTTTACGGCCTGGAACTGGCTTTGTCGCCAGCGACATTGGAACCGCGGCCCGATACGGAAATCCTGATCGAGCGTGTTTTGCCGTATCTTCATGCGATGGTGGCGAAGCATGGCAGCGTCCGCCTGCTGGATATGGGGACGGGTACCGGCGCGATTGCATTGGCGCTTTTGCAGGAATGTCCGGCAGCTACGGCATTGGCGACCGATATTTCCGCCGAAGCGCTGGCAACGGCGCGGCAGAACGCCGCAGCCAATAACCTTGCAGACCGGTTCGAGACGCTACAAAGCCATTGGTACAAGGATTTGTCAGGCAGTTTTGACATCATTCTGTCGAATCCACCCTATATTGTCAGCAGGGTCATTGAAGATCTGGCCCCTGACGTTCGGCTTTATGATCCTGCCGTAGCACTTGACGGCGGCGCCGATGGGCTGGATGCTTACCGGGCAATTGCCGCTGGGGCCGCTGATTTTCTGAAGCCCAGCGGTCTGGTTGGGGTGGAAATCGGTTACGATCAGGCGATGGCAGTGACGCAACTTTTCGCAAACAATAGCTTCGTTCTTGTGGAAAGCGCGAAGGATCACGGCGATAATGATCGGATTCTGTTGTTTGCTCAGACCGGACCGCAACTATAGTGGTATTCACCAAGGAACTTTCTGCAATGCAAAGAAAGGGCTTGGTTTTCGAAAGGAAGCGGGATAGGTTGCAGACACGCACCGGGCAGCGGGGAATGAACAAGGATTCGTTTGGCTCTGGGTCGACCGCAAACATGTCTCCTTAAGGAGACGGTAGCGGCGCGAATGATCCTGGTGCGTGGATCAAATAATTTACTGCTTGATTCCTTAAGCCGAGGTCGGGTTAAGGGCAAAAATTATGCAGAATGTTAACGTGTTACAGTCGACCCTCACGCATTTTATAGAATGCAAGGAGCTGTGATAGTCACCAGCGGCCGTATGTTGCATTGGCGCAGTATGCCCCGCAGCGCGTGGAGCCCCGGTTCGATTTAGCGAACGGGCCGCGTCGCCCTCATATCAGCAAGACAGAAATCAGGTGAGTAATCGATGAGGCCAGGACAGCAAAACAAGCGCAGTCGGGGGCGTAGCAGTGGCGGAAGCAATAATAACAACGGCAATAATTTCAACCGCAAGGGCTCCAACCCGCTGACCCGCACCTATGACAGTTCGGGTCCTGACGTGAAGATCCGCGGCACGGCGCAGCATATCGCTGAAAAATATATGGCGCTGGCGCGCGATTCGCATAGTTCCGGCGACCGGGTCATGGCCGAGAACTATTTGCAGCATGCCGAGCATTATAATCGCATCATTGCCGCCGCCCAGGCGCAGATGCAGGAGCGGGTCCATCGCGACGATCGCGACTATAATGACCGCGACGGTTCCGATATGGATGGCGACGAGGGCGATAACGGTCTGGACCGTGGCTACCAGCCACAGCCTGAAATGCCGGTTCAGCAGCCCCGCATCCAGCAGGAACGGGTTCAGCCAGAGCGCGCCCAGCAGGAGCGTCCAGAGCGCGCGGAACGTCAGGACCGTCCAGAACGGGCCGAGCGGCCAGAACGCACGGAGCGTCCGGAACGCCGCGAGCGCACTCATCAGGACCGCCGTCCGCAGCCGATTGCCCAGTCGCAACCTGAGCTGGATATTGCCGGAAGCGGACCGCAGCCGGTGATTGAGCAGACCCCGGTTGAAGCTGAATTTGCCGCTGAGGAAAGCGCACAGCAGGCCAGCGCGAAGTCGGATCGGCCCCAAACCCGACGCCGCACGCCCGCTGCCCGTCCGCGCCGTCCGCGCCGCACGGCTGAAGAGATTGCTGCCGAAGGCGGTGAGGCCAGCGCCGAAGGCAAGCCAGCGGCCAAGGGTCGCGACAAGGCCAATAATGGCGATGCTCCGGCTCTTGTCGATATCGTTTCGGAATAATATCCATCGGTGATTGAACCAGACAGACTCTGGAATTGCCGATGACCACAATTAGCCCCTTCTCCCTTTCTGGAGCAGGGGCTTTTTCATTTTTTGGTGGTTTGTTTTCGGTTGCTTGCGCTTCATCAAGAGCGGGTGATTTTTTGTCGCAAGCCGCTCTTTAAAGGGCAAAATCGCCTCCCCATATCAGCTTTGACGAATTGAATAGAATCCCTTTAGAGGATTGGATTCAATCACCGGGCCTGCCGAATGGGGGCCTGATCCTCAAAACCCATGCCGTGCCTTGACGGGCGGCCTGGAGACTGGAGAGCGAAGATGAACGTTGAAAAATATTCCGAACGGGTGCGCGGCTTCTTGCAGTCTGCCCAGACGCAGGCGCTGTCGGAAGGCCACCAGCAATTTACCCCTGAACATGTGTTGAAAGTACTTCTGGATGATGAGCAGGGCATGGCCTCCTCGCTGATCAGCCGCGCGGGCGGCGATCCAAAGGAAGTCAGGATCGCCAATGACGCGGCACTCGCCAAGCTGCCGAAAGTGTCTGGCGGTAATGGTCAGGTCTATCTTGCCCAGCCCCTGGCCCGGGTGTTTTCCACCGCAGAAGACGCAGCCAAGAAGGCGGGCGACAGTTTCGTTACCGTCGAGCGGCTTTTGCTGGCCCTGGCGGTCGAAACCTCGGCATCCACATCCGCCAGCCTGAAAAAGGGCGGGGTTACGGCTGCGGCGTTGAACCAGGTGATCAATGATGTCCGCAAGGGACGCACCGCTGACACCGCCAATGCCGAACAGGGCTTCGACGCCTTGAAGAAATACGCCCGCGACCTGACGGCAGAGGCGCGAGAAGGCCGGCTTGATCCGGTGATCGGTCGCGACGATGAAATTCGCCGCACGATGCAAGTCCTGTCACGCCGCACCAAGAACAATCCAGTCCTGATCGGTGAACCCGGCGTTGGCAAGACGGCGATTGCCGAAGGTCTGGCTATTCGTATCGTCAATGGCGATGTGCCGGAAAGTCTGAAAGACAAGAAACTGATGGCGCTGGATATGGGCTCCCTGATTGCCGGGGCCAAGTATCGCGGCGAATTCGAGGAACGTTTGAAGGCGGTGTTGAACGAGGTTCAGGCCGATAACGGCGAGATCATCCTGTTCATCGACGAAATGCACACGCTGGTCGGCGCGGGCAAGAGCGATGGCGCCATGGATGCGTCCAACTTGCTAAAACCCGCACTGGCGCGTGGCGAATTGCATTGCGTTGGCGCGACGACGCTGGACGAATATCGCAAGCACGTGGAAAAAGACCCGGCTCTTGCACGGCGTTTCCAGCCGGTGATGGTGGACGAGCCGACGGTGGAAGACACGATTTCCATCCTGCGCGGCCTCAAGGAAAAATATGAGCAGCATCACAAGGTGCGGATTGCCGATTCGGCCATCGTCGCCGCTGCGACCTTGTCGAACCGTTACATCACCGACCGCTTCCTGCCGGACAAAGCCATCGACTTGATGGACGAAGCTGCCTCGCGTCTTCGCATGCAGGTGGACTCCAAGCCGGAAGAGCTGGATGAATTGGACCGCCGTATCATTCAGTTGAAGATCGAGCGGGAAGCCCTGAAGAAGGAAACCGATATCGCCTCCGCCGACCGCTTGAAGCGGCTGGAAAGCGAATTGGCCTCGCTGGAAGAAGAAGCCGATGCGCTGACGGCCCGCTGGCAGTCGGAAAAACAGAAGCTCGGTCTTGCCGCCGATCTGAAGCGTCAGCTGGATGAAGCACGTAACGACCTGGCCATCGCCCAGCGCAAGGGCGAATTCCAGCGCGCTGGCGAACTGGCCTATGGTGTTATTCCAGGCCTCGAAAAGCAGTTGACCGATGCCGAGGCAAAGGATGCCTCTGGCGCGGCCAGCATGGTGCAGGAAGTGGTGACACCCGACAATATCGCTCATATCGTCTCGCGTTGGACTGGCATTCCGGTGGACCGGATGTTGCAGGGCGAACGGGAAAAGCTGCTGAGAATGGAAGACGAGCTGGCAAAATCGGTGGTCGGGCAGGGCGATGCGGTGCAGGCCGTGTCGCGGGCTGTGCGCCGGTCGCGGGCCGGACTTCAGGACCCCAACCGGCCGATTGGCTCCTTCATCTTCCTCGGCCCGACTGGCGTCGGCAAGACAGAGTTGACCAAGTCGCTGGCTCGGTTTCTGTTCGATGATGAAACGGCGATGGTTCGCCTCGACATGTCGGAATATATGGAGAAACACTCCGTATCCCGGCTGATCGGTGCGCCTCCGGGCTATGTCGGCTATGAGGAAGGCGGCGCTCTGACGGAATCGGTGCGGCGCAAGCCCTATCAGGTCGTGCTGTTCGATGAGATCGAAAAGGCGCATCCCGATGTCTTCAACGTGCTCTTGCAGGTTCTGGATGACGGTCGCCTGACCGATGGTCAGGGCCGCACGGTGGATTTCAAGAACACGATCATCATCATGACCTCCAATCTCGGGGCCGAATACCTGACAGCCCTTGGTGAGAACGAGGATGTCGATAGTGTTCGCGACCAGGTGATGTCTGTGGTTCGGGCCTCTTTCCGTCCCGAATTCCTCAACCGTGTCGATGAGATCATCCTGTTCCATCGCCTGCGGCGCAGTGAAATGGGTGCGATTGTCGAGATCCAGATGCAGCGGCTCCTGGCTCTGTTGGCTGAACGCAAGATCACTGTCGATCTTGGCGGTGATGCTCGCGATTGGATGGCCAATAAGGGGTACGACCCGGTTTATGGGGCAAGGCCGTTGAAGCGGGTGATCCAGAAATACTTGCAGGACCCGCTCGCCGAGCAGATCCTGTCAGGCGAAGTGCTTGATGGTAGCGAGGTGAAAATCACCGCCGGTTCGGATCGGCTACTGATCCAGCCGGTCAAGCCGATGGATCAGGTCGCAGCCTAAGACCTTCCCAGCATCAGTGGTGGCGGCCTTCGGGCCGCCATTTCCATGTCATATCAATTGTTGGCGGCAAGCTGCCGATTTTTCTCGGCACTGCTCAGCAGATCGTCAATGCGCTGCCGTTCCTGCTCGAATTTTGCCAAGGTGCCACCGTTCAGCGACTTGCCGTCCGGCAACCGGACCTTCATCGGATCGACCTTGGTGCCGTTGACGATAATTTCGTAGTGCAGATGCGGGCCGGTGGACTCGCCGGTCGTCCCCACCCAGCCGATGACCTGACCCTGGCGGATCTTTGCCCCGGCAACGACGCCCTTGGCGATGGCGCTTTGATGGTTATAGGAGCTTTCATAGCCGTTCGGATGGCGAATAATCGTCTGATTGCCATAGCCGCCGGAATCCCATCCGGCTTTTTCAACCGTTCCGCTGCCGGCAGCAATGATCGGCGAACCGGATGGCGCGCCCCAATCGACACCGGTATGCATGCGCGAATAACCAAGGATGGGATGCCGGCGCATACCGAAACCTGAGCGGAACACGCCATTCGGGACCGGATTGCGCAGCAGGAACTGGCGATTGGTCTTGCCGTTTTCGTCAAAATAATCGACGGAATTGTCGGACGGGTCCTGGAAGCGATAGAGTGATGTCGTTGTGTCGCCAAAACGCGCCCGCAGGAAAAGCAGTTCTGAATCTGCGGCTGCTTTGCCGCTTTCATCCGCAGCCGAATAGAAAACTTCCAACCCGTCGGTTGGCCTCAGCGGCGCCTGTAAATCCACGCTGCTGGCCAGCAGCCGAACCATTTGCCCCGTCAGTTCCTTGCTGAGCCCATAGGAAAGGGAAGCCCGGTAAATCCCATCATAAATACTGGGTAAGTCACGATTTGCCATGACGGGAGGGCTGTTTTCGTCAAAGGCCGTTGCAATCGCATCCAGCATGGGCGGCTCGGACCCTTCAACCAGATGGCTCTGGTCATCCACCGCCATTGTGACCAGATGCTTGCCGCCACGGTAAGCGCTGAACCGGACCACACGGGCCTGTTCTCCGCGCTGAATAATGCCGAGGCGCAGAACATCGCCGGACTGGAGAGAAGGGCTTCCCAATTTTTCGCTGAGGCTGTCGGAAATCGCTCTGGCTTTGGCTTCGGGGTAGCCCGCACCGGTCAAGGCGGCAATGATGGTCTGCTCGCGGCGAACCGGAATAATATCGTCGGCATATTCGTCGGTATCCGGCGTAACGGGGTCCGGTGTCGATACGCTCAGATTTTGCTCAACGACGCGGGCCGAGAGGCCGGGATTTATGTCGAGATCGGCATCCGGATCGGCAAAGCGCTCTGGGTCTATATAATAGAGCCCGGAAACCTGTTGCGTTCCTTCCGTCAATACGGAGCCATTGGATCGCACGTTTTCTTCGACCTCGTCCGAAGTCATGCCTGGCGCCGCCTTGAAAGGCGTGCCGTTTACAGGAAAGGCAACCGTCTTCAGGCTTATTTCGGAATCGACGTTCGAACCGTAGATTGTTCCGGTGCGCGGGG